>JAHFUG010000090.1:0-6106 GCA_023265195.1 Blastocatellia bacterium
CCAATACTCCCCGGTATTCGCCTTTGTCGGTCGGCACGGCTTTGAGAGGGAGCGAGCCATACAGCGACTTCTTGCCGCTGGGATACGGCCCTGAAGCGAGATCGGCTTGAACCGCCGGATAGAGAGCATTGCCGCCGAGAACCTGAGCGTCGCATGTAGCGGCTACGTCTCCGTCGAACTGAGCGCCGAACGCGGCTGGGCCGTAATCGACATCGATGATCACGGTGATAACGGTCTGAATCTGGACTTCCCATTGAGCGGCGGCGCGCTTGAAGCCCTCTATCGCGTCGGGAAAAGCTTGCAACTGCGAAGTGCCTCGCAGGACGATTTTCAGTCCGGTCCGTGGAGCGGACGGGTCCGGATACGAAGTGAGCAAAATCGGAGCGGACTGCGAGTCGCGTTCTTTGATTCGGCGAGCTTGTTCCGCGCCGGCTTCAAGACAAATGGCCCGGCCGCCGACGATTCCGTGCGCGAAAGAGCCCAGCGTAGACGGCGCTTGCCAGGCAGTGCGAGCGGTTGAGATCTGAGATTGGGTTGAAGAGATTGCAGCGGCTCTCTGGCTTGCTGGAAGAAAGGTGGAGGTCACCAAGAATACCGCGGCGAGCGTGATTCTTGCTTGATATCCGACGGCTGTTACTCTTGCGATTGGCTTTCGCAATGACCTAATTAACTCCTTGATTTCGGCGGCGCTGCTTTCAGGAACGGCAAGCGCCATGACGAGTCTCAGCTTTGCGTTTCGAAGGACACAACGGTCTATTTTGGCTCTAATTCCCGCTTAGTCAATTCCCCAGTTGGGTTTGAGAGAATTGAACCACGAAGGCCACGAAGACCACGAAGCAAAGAAGACTTTTTTACGACTGGGGGAACCGTGTATGAGACCGCGTTTAATGTCGATCATCACCGTACCGTCGTCTCGATCATCCACGCCGGAACTACATTCGCTCAAAAACTCCGCGCGAGATTATCCGCGGTGTTGAAATCGCGCGGTCTTGGTGTTGATGATCTTGCCGTGGCTCCGGCGAAGAAAACCGCGCGGCCGGCGGCGCCGGCAATGCGGAGATCGGGCGGATGTCGCCCATCCATATCTTGCGGGTACTGGGGTCATAGTCGATGACCCGCTGCCATCTTGCGTGGTCCGAATGGATGTCCGGACGAGTTTTGCCGGCCTAATCAGGTAATCGGGCAAACTCCCTAATGACACAGGCGGGCCAATATACTAGAATGCTGAACGCGAATCAGGCGGCGGCTGGCTGGCAAGCTGGGAAAGGGAAGCTAATGGTAGCGAAAAAAGGGAAAGTGGTTCAGGCGGCGGTCGGACTCCGGGTGAAGTCGGGCTGGGCTACGGCTGTGCTCGTAGTCGGTTCCGTCGACTCACCAAGGGCGGTGAGCCGGAGCGTGGTCGATTTGTCGGACGAAGGAGATCCGGACTCCCGCCAGCCTTATCACGCAGTTCTCGAGATGAACGAAGAGGAAGGCGCGAAACTGCTGAAGAGGCTAGAGAAGGTAGTCGAGCGGGTCACTAACAGATCCGTCACCGACCTGTTGAAAGACTACCGCAACACCGGCAGTGAAGTGCGAGCCGCCGGCATGGTGGTGGGCAGCACCGTGGACCCGGCTTCCATTCCCAACGATCACATCAGAGCACACGCTCTCGAAGGACAATTGTTCAGAACGGCGCTCGAAAACGCGCTCCGGGCCTCCGGTCTTCAGTGCTCGGTTATCGTCGAACGAGAGGCCTATTTGAGAGCCGCGGGCGTGCTTGGCAAATCCAGCGAAGATCTGAAGCAGACCTTATCAGAGCTAGGCCGCCAGGTTGGTGGGCCGTGGCGCGCCGATGAAAAGATGGCCGCGCTTGCCGGTTGGATGGCGCTCGCGTAAAGCGGGGGACCAGAGGCTTCGTGGCCCGAGCATGCATCCGCCCGAGTCGGTAATGCCGTAACTCCTCATAGGCTCCATTACCTGAAACTGCAATTTGTCTTGAGAATCGCATCTTGAAATGACCGCCCGATAATCACTCACGGAGGACCCCTTGATTATGCTGAGCACGATGCAAGATCGCCCGCTTACAATCAATTCCTTATTCGAGCACAGCCGCCGCGTTTACTCGGACAGTCAGGTTGCGACCTTCACCGGAGATACTTGCCGCCGGGCCAGTTATCGGGACGTAGGCGATAGGGCCGCGCGGCTTGCTTCGGCGCTCCAGCGGCTCGGGATAAAAGAGGGCGATCGAGTGGGAACCTTTCTCTGGAACTCTCAAGAGCATCTCGAATGCTACTTCGCGATTCCTTGCATGTCCGCCGTACTTCACACGCTCAATCTCCGCCTGTTTCCGGAGCAACTTACCTACATCATCAATCACGCTGAAGACCGTGTCATCATAGTCGATGACTCTCTCGCGCCGCTGCTGGCTCGGGTAGCGGGCGATCTCAAGACGGTGGAGCGCTACATCGTTGTGGGTGGCGGCGGCGCGGCGGTTCTCGGTGACGTGCTCCGTTACGAAGATCTCATCGCCGCCGAGGATGGCGGTTTTGATTGGCCTCAGATAGACGAGCGGTCGGCCGCGGCTATGTGCTATACGAGCGGCACAACGGGCAATCCCAAAGGCGTCGTTTACAGTCACCGTTCGACGTTTCTGCACTCGCTTGCGGCGTGCGCGGCGTTCACGTTTGGTTTCACCGAACACGATAAGATTCTGCCGATCGTTCCGATGTTTCATGCCAACGCCTGGGGAATACCGTATGCGGGCTGGATGGCCGGATCGGATTTCATTATGCCGGGCCGCTTTCTGCAAGCCGAGCCGCTTTGCCGATTGATCGAAGCGGAGCGGCCTACTTTCACGGGCGCGGTGCCGACTATATGGAACGACCTGTTGAGATTGACGGATACGCGCCCAACGGATATGTCTTCCTTACGAATGGTCATCTGCGGCGGGTCGGCGGTGCCTCGAAGTCTTATGGAGCGATTCCAGGAGCGGTTCGGCGTTCGGATAATCCAGGCGTGGGGTATGACGGAGACCAGTCCGCTGGCGGCAGTGGCCCATCCTCCACGCGCCGCCAAACCCGAAGACGAATTTGATTGGCGGGCCAAGACGGGTCGAATAAGGCCCGGTGTGGCGCTGCGAATAGTCGATGGCGAAGACGTGCTGCCGTGGGATGGCAAGTCGATCGGGGAAATCGAAGTAAGCGGCCCGTGGATAACCGGGGCGTACTACGGGGACGACACTCCCGAGAAGTTTCACGGCGGCTGGCTTCGAACGGGCGACGTCGGCACGGTTGATGAAAAGGGGTTCATTCAGATTACCGACCGCGCAAAAGATGTGATCAAGTCGGGCGGCGAGTGGATTTCAACCGTGGAGTTGGAGAACGCCATAATGGCCCATCCCGACGTAGTGGAAGCCGCCGTCATTGGCGTTCCCGATGACCGTTGGGACGAACGCCCGCTTGCGTGCGTTGTGTTGAAGGAAGGCTCGGCCGCGACGGCGGACGATCTTCGCGCATTTCTTTCGGAGCGCGTAGCGAAATGGTGGACTCCCGAGCGATGGAGTTTCATCAAGGAAGTTCCAAAGACCAGCGTAGGAAAGTTCGATAAGAAGGTGCTGAGGGCGCAGCGCGAGAAGAATGAACTCAAGATCGTTGAAGCGGGTTCAAAGGCTATTGGGTAACAGGCGCGAACCAGACCGCGCGATTGATACTAAGAGTTGGTTCACGCGACCAATGAATCGTTGGCCTGGGGTCAGGCCGTCTTAGGAAAGTTCAAAATACGAATCCCGAGTTCGGCTTCGAGAAATCACAGGTCGGGAAGAGGGATTTATCCCCGCTCCTCCGCTTACGATTCGCTCAGACTTACACGGAAGAGGAGCGGGGAAAAATCCCTCTTCCCGACCTGTGATTTCTCGAAGTTTGTCGAACTAACCCAATTTCTTCTTGCCAAAAGCGCAACCCAAAAATGGCCAAACTTCAGACGAATGAGAACACTGATAGCGATGACGATCTTGATCGGACGGCTGCGCGGCATTACCTATGTTTTCTTTGCAGTCTTCTTTCGCCAGCGTCGCACAATCTCGGCCGCGCTCTCTTCTCGCAGGCCGCTTAGCCGCGCAGTCCGCGCGGAACGTAACAGAAGATGGTCATCTTCCGCTCTCTCGATGAATTCATCGACCGCGCGCTCCAAGACTTGGCGCAATGGGACCTTGCCTCGGCGAGCTACTCGCTCCAGCGCTCGGCGGCGCTGGTCGTCTATTTCGATACGCGCGCTCATATTCTGCTCCGTGCAATTGTTAAGATCATGAAAAAGCCCTGCTAAGGAAACCAATATCCGGCCGCCGATCCTCGGCCTCCACGTCTTTCTCGATGCAGCCTCAGCCAACGGTTTGTAGAACGTCTTGATAAGGAGATGGGTAACGTCTCGCGCGATTAGTCTTCCGGAGTAGCCCGGATCAACGCTGCCTTCGGCTCGCGGATCAGCGTTACGAAGCCAACGCAAATCAGCGGTTTCTGCCATAACCATTCGTCCGACTCAGCCTCAGCCACTACCGATTCTTCAATACCGAAGCATCATCCCCCACTACAACCCAGCGGACGTCAGTCACATCGCCGAGCGACTGCAAGCGCTGAAGGGAGCGGCGTTCTCAGACTGATTCCTTTCTCCGTCCTGCTCGAGTGAAACCAACAAGAATTCAAGGAGAGTCTTATGAAAGTTCGGATCATCCTTGCCGCCGCAGCGATTTTCGTCTTATCCATAATGCTTCACGCCCGCGGTTCCTCTCAGTCACAAACTCAAACCGACAAGCCTAACGAATCGGCTTCGTCAACCACCTCCGACCAATGGCGCGTGTCCGAGCCCCTCGAGTTCGAGAACCTTACAATATACCCCATACTCTCAACAAAGGCCGTTCCCGCCGGACGGTACATAACCCTCGATGAAGGGTTAAGAAAGGGAACCGTGCTCGTAAGCGAAATAGGCGCGAGCGGGCGCGCCCATCGAATTGGCCGGGGCCGGCGCGCCAGCGACGACGACGAGGTCAACAGGCTCGTGGTGACCAATCGGTCGGGTAAGACTCTTCTGTTGATCGCGGGAGAACTGGTCGTTGGCGGAAACCAGGATCGCATAGTAGGGCACGACTGTCTCGTCGCCTCTGGGCGTAAGCGAGTTCCGATTGACGTCTTCTGCGTGGAGCATGGCCGCTGGAGCGAAGACTCAGCCTTTGGCCGAACGCGTGCGGAGACCATAGCGTCGAGCGACTCAACGGCTTCTCACGGGCGGAGAGTCAGGGCGGGCCGCGGATCCAACAGAAGTAGCGGCTCCTCCAACGCCGGAGATGCCGAGTATGTGACCGTCACGGCTGCGCGAGAGCCAGGTTTCTTCACTTCAGCGACTGAAGTAATGGCCCCGCCGAATATTCGCGAGAAAGCCCAGGCCGCTAATGACCAAACCACGGTTTGGGCCGAGGTTTCGCGGGCGGAGACCATTAACTACGCCGTGTCGGCCACCGGAACGTTGAACGCGGTGTTCGAAGACACCAAGGTCAAGACCAACCTCGATTCATATGAGCGGGCGCTGAGGAGTCGAATGCCGAGAAATGCGGTTGGAATCATGGCCGCGATCAACGGCGAGATGATCTCAGTAGATGTATTCGCCGCTCCTGTTCTGTTCAAAGCTTATTGGCCGAAGCTGCTTAGATCGCTGGCGCTTCAAGCAACCAGCATTGAAGAGAAGAAGTCTGACAGCCCGAGTCTGGAAGCCGCGCGCGCCTTCTTGACGCGCGGGGGCGACACTAAACCAAGCGAGACTCGAATGCGTCTCTACAAGCTGGTCGAGCGGAAGTCCGATCTTGACGCGAGTTTTGAGCTGAAGCCGCCAGCGAATCAAGCCAGCGAGATCATTCACTTCAACAAGGTTGCGAAGCACTAAGTCACGAGGATTGCGGATTGTGGATTGCGAATTGCGAATTGCGAATTGTGGATTGTGGATTGTGGATTGCGAATTGCGGATTGTGGATTGAGTGCTGTGAATTGCGGATTGTGATTTCGGATTGTGATTTCGGAATGACCATTTTCGTTCTACATAGTTCTTGTCTGAGAGAGCTTTGTTTGTGCAAACACAATCC
>JAHFUG010000090.1:6206-20326 GCA_023265195.1 Blastocatellia bacterium
GCAATCATCAATCTGCAATCATCAATCCGCACCTTCCAATCTGCAATCCGCAATCATCAATCCGCAATTCCCCTCCTGTCCCATTAGTCATCAAAACTCTTTTAGGCGAATCGCGGCAATTGTGGCGATTCGCAGCGATGAGATGGGGCAAGGCTCCCCGGATGGGTGATCGAATCCCGACAGAACGTGCTTGCCGTTACGTCTTGTGGGTATATAATGGGGCCGCCTTGGAATAGTCACCGATGCTTCATTAGATGATTCCGAGGACTCCAATCGCACTCTGTGGAGGACAGCTAGAGAACAAGGTAAGGGGACCCAGTAAGCAGCTAACTTAATAAGAAAGGAGTCCGTCAAATGAATAGGCGTGACTTTGCAAAAGCTGGCGCGGCGGCGGGAGCTTCAATTCCGCTAATGCGCGAAGGGATCCTTGCACGCCCACGTCAAAAGAGAAGGCAAATCGCCTCTAGACCACCAACGGTCGCTTTGACTTCATTTGTACATCCGTTTGCCATCCCACCGGCGCCTCCCTCGGCTTCGTCTTACACTATCAGCCTGAATCAACCGCAGCGAGATATGTCTGCAACTTGGCTGTTCGTGTGGGACCGCCGTTACGCCGGGCCGACGTTTGAGGTCCGAAAGGGCTCGCCGATCAATGTGAGATGGACAAACAAGCTTCCCTCAGGCCAATTCCTGCCGGATGACGACACGCGCGGACGTGCTTATAGGTTTCTCCTGGCAGAGAGGGAGAAACATAAACGTAAACGTTAGAAGGATGCTGCTGCGCACCTCCCGGATTGCGATTTGGGGCAGTTGACCCAAATCCTGTAGTTCAGGGTCAGGCACAACACAAGTAGCCAGGGCCGCGGCACGTCCCGACTCGTTCATACCCCTCCCTCGTCCGCTCAATTCGGGCGCGGGTGTAAGGGACGTGACGCCAGTCGAGATTTGCTGGTTGGTAAAATCGCCAGTATTCATGCACGAATGTGCGTTCCAAAGTCTCCAAGGAGGAAAAACTCAGATGAAAAGAGCAATAAAAATTTTCGGATCACTCTTAGTGGCCGCGACGCTGACATTGCCAATGTGGACTTCGCGGTTCGCTCAAATTGTTTCCGCCGAGCGCGCCAGCAAGGCGATGGCGAAGCAAGGCAAGCAGCACCAGGACCGTAAACACATGCACATGAAGAATTGGGCCCTGGAGCCGACTGGAGTCGCCGGCGTGTTCCCGCTGGATCCCAACACGATTCCAAAGTTTAAGCACCAACTCGACAAGCCGCCGGTACATGTCGCAATTGGAACAAAACGCGAAGCGTCGACTGGCAGGAACCTTCCGTTCTACGAGGTTACTCAAGTGGCGGGTTTCGCGCAGGTCTTGCCCCAAGGGTTCCCGCAGACGAAGGTCTACGGCTACGGCGGCAAGGTGAACTTCGCCGAAGCGGGCCAGACCCCAAACATTCAAACGGCGTTCACGACGCCCGGACCAACCTTCGAGGCGACTCGTAACCAACGCTTCTTCGTTCACTATATCAATAACATCCCTGATGGTCTGTTTCTCCCGGTAGATCCGACGATCATGGGAGCCAACGTCAACAACGCGCCAATACCCACGCCTCCTTTCCAGCCGTTCCCGCCGGGCTACTCGCAGTTTCAGTCCCCGGTTCCGACCGTTGTGCACTTGCACGGCGGCGTGACGCCGTCCGAGTTTGACGGCTTCCCTGAGGCATGGTTCACAAGGAATGAATTCAGGAAGGGGCCGGCGTTCACGACCTCTACGTTCGAATACTTCAACGGGCAGTTGGCGACAACGCTCTGGTATCACGACCACACCCTGGGAATGACGCGCCTGATGGTGGCCGCCGGCCTGGAGGGCACGTACATCATTCGTGACCCGAATGACAACATTGCGCCGCTCCTTCCCCAGGGTAAGTTCGAGATGCCGCTCATGCTGTCGGATCACGCGTTCAACACCGACGGCTCGATCCACTTCACGACAGTGGGAGACAACCCCGACATCCACCCGTATTGGGACCCCGAGTACTTTGGCGACACGATCGAGGTCAACGGCGAAGTATGGCCGAACATGAAGGTGGAACGCCACCAGTACCGGTTCCGCATCGTCGACGGCTCCAATGCGCGCTTCTACAACTTGAAGCTGTCGAACGGCATGTCCTTCATCCAGATCGGAGCCGACGGCAGTTACTTGCCTCACCCCGTGACGTTGACGGAAGCGCTGATCGCGCCCTCGGAGCGAAGGGATATCCTGATCGACTTCTCAAACCTGCCGGTGGGAACGAAGATCGTCCTGAAGAACGACGCCAATGCGCCCTACCCGAGCGGCGATCCGGTCGATCCGAACACAGCCGGAGTCGTCATGCAATTCGAGGTCGTGAGTTCGACGGTCGTACATCCGAAGGCCTTGCCATCCACCTTGATCACCGTTCCAACGCTAGTGGAGACCCCGGGTATCGGGAATCCGAAGCTCTTCACGCTGAACGAGCAGGAGAGCGACGTGGGCGAGCCGGTAGCGGTCCTCCTCGATGGACAGCACTTCGATGCGGACATAACGGAGATCCCAAGGGCTGGCACGACGGAGTCGTGGTACTTCCAGAACCTGTCGGAAGACGCGCATCCCATACACATCCACCTGGTCGAGTTTCAGTTGGAGGATCGCCAGGATATAGACCTCGATCGCTTCAAGGCTTACTGGGAGAGCCTGAATGGCTCGACGCTTCCGCTCGATCATCCTACGATCAGAGCCAATGTCGAAACACCGGTGTTCGATCCGGCAACGAATACCGTCCATGATTTCCTGACGGGCCCCTCGGAGCCGCCCTCGCCTGAGGAAAGCGGCTGGAAGGACACCTTCATCTGTCCGCCGAGAAAGGTCACTCGAATCCGGATCCGCATTGCGCCTCAGACCTCGAAGGAGTCTGATCTGTTTCCGGGGAAAAATGCCTTCCCCTTTGACCCGACCGCGGGGCCGGGCTACGTATGGCACTGCCATATTCTCGATCACGAAGACAACGACATGATGCGCCCGATGAAGATTACGCTTGCGGCGCCGGCTGTAGCCAGTAATCAGAAGGCCGTCATGAACCGCAGACATGGTTTGCTGCAACATGGAGGAAAAAGATAATCAGCTTGCGGCCCTGTGACGTGGTTGCGTGAGCGATCGACGGCCAGGGTTCGCTGCTGAACCGCTCGAGATGGACTAGAGCGGTTTGTGTAGCAAGTCGCGGGATGGGGCCGTCGAGGTTGAGTTGACCTCGCGGCTCCATCCATTATCCCGTTTTGGGGAAGCCCCTCCCTGTGCTACTCACATTGACGCGGCGTTGCGTCCTGGGATAAATCATATCCGTTCATGCCTAAGAGGTGTTCGTAATGGGCAAGAGGCTTCTGATCCTGTCCGTCATCGGTCTCGCTTTCGGAGCGGGCGTCGTGTTCTCCCATTTTTACAGGGGCAAGACAGAGACCGTTGCGGACTCTAAACACGGCCGCAAGATTCTCTACTATCACGATCCAATGCATCCGTCGTACAAGTCGGACAAGCCGGGCGTCGCGCCCGATTGTGAAATGGACCTGGTTCCCGTCTACGCCGATGAGGAAGAGTCGAAACCGGCGGCCCATGCAAAAAAAGAACGTAAGATTCTGTATTATGTCGACCCGATGCATCCTTCTTATCGCTCCGACAAGCCGGGCGTAGCGCCGGACTGCAACATGAATCTCGAGCCGGTCTATGCCGATGCCGAGCTTGACCTGGGCATGGAATCCGGCGGCGAATCCGGCGGGCCGCCGCCCGAGGCCGTGCATATCAGCGCCGAGAAACAGCAACTGATCGGCGTCGAGTATGGGACCGCCGAATATGGACCTGCTTTCCAGACCATTCGCGCCGCGGCGAGGGTTGGCTGGGACGAGAGCAAAGTCGCCAGGGTGCAAGTCAAGTACGACGGTTGGATCGACGAGGTGTTCGTCAATCTGGTAGGCACTCGAGTGCGGAAGCGGCAACCGCTTGCGACAATCTATAATCCGATGTCGACCGAGGCCCAGATGGACTTCATCAGGCATGCGAATCCCGGGTTGGCGGCCAACGCGGGGGCGTCGAGGGACATGCGGCTTGGGATGAACCCGGCGCCTTCCCCCGCGCCGGCTCAGACCAGGGAAGTTGAGCCTGAAGCAGATCCACAACGCCTTCAGGCGGCTAAGCAAAACAACCCCTCGGCCACGGCCGCCGCCGCCGCTCCCGACGAGGCCCTTCTCGCAGCGGATCGCAATCGCCTCATGCAAATGGGATTTGACGAAAACATGCTCGCGGCGATAGCGAAGACTCGCATTCCGATCTCGAGAGTGACCGTTTACTCGCCCATCAACGGCGTCGTCGTCGAGCGCAACGCTCTAACGAAGCAAAGGGTAACGCCGGACACCTTGTATACGATCGTGGATCTATCGAGTGTCTGGGTCACCGCGGACCTCTTTGAATACGAAGCGGGAGCCGTCAAAGCCGGCCAAACCGCGATGCTCACGCTGCCGTTCCTGCCTGGCAAAAACTTTAAGGGAACGGTTGATTCGATTCTGCCCACCATCGACCCAACGACGAGGACGCTGAAAGTCAGACTGGTATTCGATAACTCGAACAATCTGCTCATCCCTGAAATGTACGGCGACGTCGAGCTGCGAATCGGCGGTATGAAGCGGCTCATGGTTGCGCAAAGCGCGGTCCTTGATTCCGGTTTGCGGCGTGTCGTGTTTGTCGATCGAGGCAACGGCTACTTCGAGCCCCGTGAGGTCAAGACCGGACGCCAGTTCGGCGACAGCGTTGAGGTGTTGAGCGGACTGAAAGCCGGCGAGCGTATCGTCACCTCGGGTAACTTCCTCATGGATTCCGAAAGTCAATTAAAGGCGAGCCGCGCCGGCCATGATAAATCGAATCATTGAGTTCTCCGCGCGGAACCGGTTCATCGTCCTGATGTTCACGGCCGCCGCGGTGATCGCGGGAGTGTGGTCGGTCCGGAACACGCCGCTCGACGCTATCCCGGATCTCAGCGATACGCAGGTCATCGTGTACTCGCGCTGGGATCGCAGCCCGGACATCATTGAATCCCAGGTCACCTATCCGATCGTCACTTCCTTGCTAGGCTTGCCAAAAGTAAAAGACGTGCGTGGGATTTCCGATTTCGGTTATTCCTATGTCTACGTCATCTTCGAAGAGGGCACTGACATTTACTGGGCGCGATCCCGCACCCTCGAGTATCTTTCGAAGTCCCTGGCTTCGCTGCCCAAGGAAGTGAAGACCGAGCTTGGGCCTGACGCGACCGGCGTCGGCTGGGTGTTCCAATACGCGCTGGTCGATAGAACCGGAAAACGCAACCTTGCCGAATTGCGCTCCGTTCAGGACTACTATCTTCGCTACCATCTGCAAACGGTCTCAGGCGTAGCCGAAGTGGCGCCGTTAGGCGGATTCGTCCGCCAGTACCAGGTCAACGTCGATCCGAATCGTCTGCAAACCTACAACATCACCATCGACAAACTCGTCTCCGCCGTTCGAAGCGGGAACAGCGAAGTAGGCGGACGAGTCGTCGAGTTCACCGGACGCGAATACATGGTTCGGGGCCACGGCTACGTTAAGTCGGCCAGCGACATAGAGAAAATCGTGTTGACCACCAATCAGGCGGGCGTCCCGGTTACGGTTCGCGACGTCGGCAACGTCGTCTTGGGTCCCGATATTAGGCGAGGCGTGTCGGATCTGGACGGGGCCGGCGAAGCAGTCTCCGGCATCATCGTGATGAGACAAGGCGAAAACGCGCTGGCCGTCATCGATCGCGTGAAGGCGAAGCTGAAGGAGATCGAACCGGGCTTGCCCAAGGGGGTTGAGATAGTCACGGCCTACGATCGATCCGATCTCATACTGGCTTCAGTCGAGAATCTGAAATGGACCTTGATCGAAGAGTTGATCGTCGTGTCGATCGTCATTCTCATCTTCCTCTGGCATCCTCCAAGCGCAGTGATTCCAATACTGACTATTCCAATAGCAATCATCATCTCGTTCATCCCGCTTCGGATGATGGGCGTAAGCTCGAACGTGATGTCGCTTGGAGGGATAGCCATTGCCGTAGGCGCGATGGTCGATGCGGCTATCGTCGTGGTTGAACAGACTCATAAGAAGCTCGAAGAGTGGCAAAGAGGGGACAGGCGACAATCGTATAGCAGCGTCGTCGTCCAGGCGGTGAAGGAGGTGGGAGGGCCGAGCTTCTTCGCGTTGCTGGTGATCGCCGTAGCGTTTCTGCCGGTGCTCACTCTTGAAGCCCAGGAGGGAAGGCTGTTCAAGCCGCTCGCCTACACCAAGAACCTCGCGATGATTGCGGCGGCGGTGCTCGCGATAACTTTGGACCCGGCCCTGAGATTGCTCTTCACGCGAATGAAGGATTTTGAGTTTCGTCCGCGATGGCTGGCGCGGATTACAAACGGACTGCTGGTCGGGAAGATTCAGCCGGAAGAGAAGCACCCTATCAGCCGGCTGCTCATTCGCAGCTATCAGCCCGTGTTGAACTGGAGCCTTCGATGGAAGTGGGCGGTCATCGCCGGCGCGCTCTTGTTGGTGGCTATGACGGTTCCAATTTACATGAAGCTTGGTTCGGAGTTCATGCCCCCGTTTGATGAAGGCGCGTTGTTCTTCATGCCGACCACCGTGCCGGGAATCTCCGTCGGCGAAGCGCAAAAGTTGCTGCGCGTTCAGGATCGCATCCTCATGTCGGTTCCGGAGGTCGCCGGCGTAATGGGAAAAGCGGGCCGTGCGGAGACCGCAACCGATCCGGCTCCGCTCTCGATGATGGAGACGGTCGTCCTCCTGAAACCGAAGAACGATTGGCGAAAAGTGAGCACGTGGTACGACGGCTGGCCAAGCTGGATGAAATCGGTATGCCGCCATATCAAACCCGATCACATCTCGACCGAGAATCTGGTAGCCGAGCTGAATACGGCGCTCGATCTGCCGGGCGTTTCCAACGCATGGACCATGCCGATCAAGGCTCGAATCGACATGCAGACGACCGGCATCCGCACTCCGGTCGGCGTCAAGGTCTCGGGAGCCGATCCGAAAGAGATCGAAGAAATCGGCAAGAAGATCGAAGCGATTCTGTCGGGATTGAAGGAGACTTCGTCGGTGTTCGCCGAACGGACCGGCGGCGGGTACTTTCTCGATTTCGATCTAAAGCGCGATCAACTGGCTCGGTATGGATTGAGCGTCGACGAAGCGCAGATGATCGTGCTCAACGCAATCGGCGGCGAGAACGTCACGACCACAATCGAAGGCCGCGAGCGGTATCCGGTCAACGTTCGTTATATGCGCGATTTTCGGAGCAATCTCGATGAGCTGCGGCGCGTGTTGGTTCCCGCCAACGGTGGCCAGCAGCAGATACCAATGGCCCAAATCGCCGACATAAAGCTCGTGAGCGGGCCTTCGATGCTTCGCGACGAGAACGCATTGCTTACCGGATACGTGTTCATAGACGTAGTGGGCAGCGACCTTGGCGGGTACGTGGACAAAGCCAAGAGCCTCATTCACGAGAAGCTCAGTCTTCCAGCCGGGTACGCCTTAACATGGAGCGGCCAGTATGAGTCGATGCTCCGGGTAAGGGAGCGGCTGAAGGTTGTTCTACCGGTGACGCTCTTCCTCATCTTCCTGCTTCTTTACTTGAATACGAAATCGGCGGCCAAGACTCTGTTGATCCTGCTGGCTGTGCCATTCTCGGCGGTCGGAGCGATCTGGTTTCTGTACGCGCTCGGCTACAATATGAGCATTGGAACATGGGTGGGCTTGATCGCTTTGATGGGCGTGGACGCGGAGACGGGAGTCTTCATGCTGCTGTACCTCGACCTCGCGTTCGAAGAGCGAAAGAAGCAGGGGTTGATGCGAAACCTGTCGGATCTTCGAGAGTCGATCGCTCACGGCGCGGTCAAGCGAATTCGGCCTAAGTTCATGACGGTGACCACGATGTTCGTAGGCTTGATCCCGATCATGTGGTCGGTAGGCGCGGGGGCGGACGTGATGAAACGGATCGCGGCTCCGATGATCGGCGGAATCTTCACGTCATTCATTCTGGAACTGGCTGTTTATCCCGCTCTCTACGAAGTGTGGAAATCGAATACTGAGTTGAAGCGAGTTGCGGAAGCGAACCTGACGACCGCGAGCTAACGAGGCACAGACCGCGCTTAGTCCGTCGGCCAGATTTCCGGAATAACCGCTGATTTACGCTGACTTCGTAACGCTGATCCGCGCAGATCAGCGTTACGAAGTCAGCGTAAATCAGCGGTTGCTCTGTGCCGCATCTCGGTTGGCGCAAACTCAACGGTAATGGAGACGGGTTTGATTCACCTTGGCAGGCCGGCATGCCGAATCCAGGCGCGAAAGGCCCGGGCGCATTTTCTTTCTCCTTCAGCCAGCCCTTGAGCGATAAACTCCGAAAGCGTCCGAGCCGAAAGAAAAGGGAAGGCGCGGCTAATCTCCGACTGCTCGTAGCGGTCTCCGGTAAGAAGATAAAAATGGACCTCTCGCCCGGATAACCGCCATATCTCAGGCACGCCGAGCGCGGCGTAGATTGGAAGTTTATTCAGTGAAGCATTCGTCCGATCAATCTCAACTACGAGATCCGGCGGTGGATCGTTGGCGAGATCCAAGTCCATCTTGCCAATAACGCGCTGTGCATTTTGAATGTAAAAGCAATCGTCGGGCTCCGCGCCCTTGGCCTTCATCTCCGCCTTCAGCGTGGTTGAACCGAGCGATTCGATGTCGATATCAAGCTCGTCGCTGAGCGCGGTCACCAACGTGTGCAGGATCATCTTGCGCCTTTCGTGACCGGAGTCAGCGCTCGTGATCTCCATCCTCCCGTCGTCATAGAAGACGCGCACGTTGTAGTCGTCACCCAGATCGGCTAACAATTGCTCGTATTCGTCCCATGCGACGTTATCAACGCGAAGCGCCGCTCCGGCAGGCAAGCGGGAAATGGCGGCAACACAATCGGTGCTTATAGCGGACATCTCAGTCTCCCTTCGCGCCGAGATCGGTCAGGTGAAATGCTAACACGAAAGCATCCTGATTCAAGCTGATCCTGACAAATGACAAATGACATGACAAATGACGAATGACAAATGACAAGTAACTTGGCGCCGGGTCGCGTCAAAGCAGTATAATCCACGAGCACGCCGGACCAAAAGGGAACGAACCGGACTCAACCAACGTCAATCAACAGGGTCGGAGTTACGTAATATGGCCTCAACGCTGCATTGGACATCGGCGGATCTTGAGGGGCTTCCGGACGACGGGAAGCGCTATGAAGTCATCGACGGTGAACTGTTTGTGTCGAAACAGCCCCACTTCTATCATCAACAAGTTTGCAGTGAGATCTTGAAATTGCTCGCAATCTGGAGCGACCGGAGCGGTCTCGGCCGCGCGATCTTTACCCCGGGGTTGATCTTCGCCAATGACGATGACGTGGCCCCCGATGTAGCCATGAGCGGCTGGCCGCGGCGCTGGGAGAAGACGGCAAGCTCCACGCGGCGCCTGAACTCGTTGTGGAAATGCTCTCGCCCGGCGCCGCTAATCGACGCCGCGACCGCGAAGCCAAACTCGACCTCTATTCTCGCCGAGGCGTCCTCGAATACTGGATCGCTGATTGGCCTGCTCGCAAAATTGAGGTGTACCGCCGTCAGAATGCTCATCTCGGTCTGATCGCAACCCTCGGCGGCGATGATGTTGTTGAGAGTCCGGTTCTGCCGGGATTCTCCGCGCGCGTTGATGACGTGTTCGCGGGAGTTGCGTGAGCAGCCGCCTTTGGTCATTTGTCACTGGTCATGTCGCAAATGACAAAGGACGAATGACAAATGACGAAGAACAAATGACAACGTCTTACTCTTCTTCGATTCGCTTCAATGAATTTCGCACGATGCCGAGAGTGCACGGATCATCGAGGCGAATGAGTAGAGATTCCGCCTGTTTGTATAGCTGCTTGGCCTCAGCGATGTCGTCAGATTCCTCCGCAATCATTCCCAACTGATAAAGTGTTTGGGCTTGGCGGTGCTCGTCGCCGATGCGCTCTTTGATGGCGAGGCTCTGGCGATACCAGCGTTCGGCTTCGTCAAACTGGCACCTCTGCTGGGCAATGATTCCCAACTGATGAAGTGTGCCCGCCTGGACATGTTCGTCGCCAATGCGCTCGGCGATGCCGAGACTCTGGCGATACCAGCGTTCGGCTTCGTCAAACTGGTGTCGCTCGTTGGCAATAATTCCCAACTGATGAAGTATGGCGGATTGGCCGTGCTCGTAGTCGATGCGCTCCGCAATGCCCAGACTCTGGCGATACCAGCGCTCGGCTTCGTCAAACTGGCGCCGCTCCTCGGCAATTCTTCCCAACTGATGAAGTGCGATAGCCTGGCCGTGCTCGTTGCCGATCCGCTCCGCAATGGCTAGGCTCTGGCGACACCAGTGTTCGGCCTTGTCAAATTGGCGCCGGTCCCCGGCAATCCTTCCCAACTGATGAAGTGTGATGGCCCTGCCGTGCTCGTTGCCGATGCGCTCTTCGATTACGAGACTCTGCCGATACCAGCGTTCGGCTTCGTCAAACTGGCGCCGCTTCTGGGCAAGGATTCCCAACTGATGAAGTGTGATGGCTTGGCCGTGCTCGTTGCCGATGCGCTCGTTGATTGCGAGGCTCTCGCGATACCAACGCTCGGCTTCGTCAAACTGGCGTCGCTCGTCGGCAATCCTTCCCAACTGATGAAGTATGACGGCCTGATTCCGCTCGTCGCCCTTTTGGTAGTGCTCCTTCAGCCGAAGATACATGGCCCTGGCCTGACCGAAGTCCCTGTCGTACTCAGCGATCTCGGCGCGATGGGCAAGCAGCGCCCGCCGCAGTCCTTCGCGCTCAGCCGGCGGGCCGCCGCCTTCATCGGTCACCTCAACTTCCATCTCCGAAATCAGCCGTCTCCATTCAACCCACCTGCCCTGCATCGTGAGCAGTTGTCTGACGCCGTATAGAACCCCTTGCGCGGCATCCCAGCGCTCGTGCTTTCTTGCGAGCCCAAGCTCATAAAGCAGATTCGTTTCTTCCGCCCGCAGCAGACCCATTGCCAACTGAGCGTTGGTGTCGAATAGGTTAGACAGAGAGTTCCCGTAGGCGCCATACGCCGCCGAAAACGCTCGCTCGAACCAATCGCCGCGACCAGGAAACGCCTCGGCCGATAAATCGTGGAAGAACCAAGGCAAAGCCGGGTGCACCGTGTAGTAGCCTTCTCCAACGCTACGCACAAGCCCAACCTCGTCCGCTGCGTTCAATATCTTGATCCAGTCTTCTCGGCCTAAGCCTTTGATCAACTCCGGCGCGTCTTCGGCCTTGCATATCAACGCCAACACATCCGCAAGGACGAATCCCTGGAACATCGCCAGCACGCCGAGCCGGTTCTTCAGCGACGGGTCCAACGCATCGAGTCGGTACGTCAGCGAAGTCGTCAACGACCGCTCACGCCCTTGCTTCGGATCATCGGCCCCGAGTCTTGCCGCGCCAGTCTGCAACGCCTTCAATAATTCATCAGGGCCGATGCGTTTCAGCTCGGGTATTATCACTTGAATAGCCAGCGGATTGCCTCGGAGATACTTGAGAAGCTCATCGTACGCGGGCAGCGCCGCGATCTGAGATTTGTCCAGGCCGGCCCGCTTGAGCACCCTTACCGCCAGCTCCTGCGCCTCGTCCCGCTTCAGTCCGCCCAACTGGACAAGCCGGTAGATGTTGCCCAGCCAAGGCTCATCGCGCCGGCTGGTGATCAAGACGCGCGTCTCGCCGCCGCTTAGATCGCGAAGGAAACTCCGCAGCCCGTTCTGCTCGTCCTCGGTCCAAACGGACGGCGCGCCCGATGGAAATCCAGCGACCGGCTCGAAGTTGTCCCAAATCATCAAACATGGAATCTGCTTCAAGATGGTAAGCGCTACTTGTCTGCGCTGGTTCGCGTCGAGCAGATGCCACTCCTGTTTCAACTGCTGGCGCACCAACGCGCCAAACACATGGCCGACGCCGTCACACACACGAGCCAGAGGCGTATGGCGCTCGAAGCTGAAGAAGAAGATCGGGCCTTCGAGCGCGCCGGTCTCCGCCCACCACCTGGCGAATCCCGCCGCGGTCTCGGTCTTGCCTACCCCCGCCATGCCTTGCAGCAACACGATGGTTTCAGCGGCGCCGCCGGCATTTCCGGGAATGCGCTGGAACGCTCGTTCAAGCTCGAGCATCACGCCGTCACGGCCGACCAGTCCGAACGGCGGCGGCTCCGGACAGCCTATCTCAGCGCCGGCCTTTGCCTGTTGATCCTCCAACAGGTTTGGGTCGAGGCGGAGCGTGTCCCGCCTTTCGAGCGCGATGACCGGCGCCGCCTCGAACAGAATCGGAACCATCCAGTCATTCAGATCCACGTCACCGATGGCCGATGAGCGCTGCGGATGCGAGCGCAGATCCTCGCGAGCCATCGACATCGCGCGCGAAAGCTCTTCGCCGTTGATCAGCGCTTCATACAAACGGGCCATGAATCGCACCGCGGTTTGAACGTAAACCGAATAAGCCATCGCCACGACGCCGCGCGCGCCCGCCTTCAGCAGTTGATTGCCGACCGATGGATAGAGCGCTTCCGGATGAGTCATCCCCGATTGACAGGCGTTCAGCAGAACGATCGGCACGCGCTTACCGGCAAGCAACGACCCAAGCTCGCCACCCGAGACGTGGCGCGGCTCGCCGTCTTCGCCTTCGAAGGCCAACATTCCCTGCCCGCCCGCCGAGCCGTAGAATCGGGTCGAATCGGAAGATTGCGGAAAGGCTCCGTGGCCGTCGAAGTGCAACACGTGATAGAAGCCCGGCTTTTCGGCAAGCACGCGGGAGAGCTGTTCGAACGTCGGCGGCCGCAGAACGTCGAGCCTGATCCGGTCTCGATGAGGCCGGAACAACTCGAGCAGCGGGCGCGCCACCGATTGAAATGGAACATCTTCATCCGGGCCACCCGGACGGCAGATCACCATCAGTATGTTGAAGGAATCGCTCGGCTCCGGCCTTGCAGGCTCGAACATAAGATTTGGCTGGCTGCGAACGAAAGAATGCGCGAGCCGAGCCAGATCGCCATACTCGGCGCGCACAGGGTCTCGCATCATCTCCCACGGCAGCGCGATGCCTTCGGGGTCGTCTGCGTGGACCACTATTCGCGTATCGCCGAGCGAGTCCGCGACGTGCGCGTACAAAGCCGCGGTCTGAGGATTCCCGAATGCCGCGTTGAAGAGTTCTTCTCCGCGCCGGATCATCATCGCTTCGACGCGGGCCGCGCGCTTTAGCCACTCGCCCCAGGGATAGAGTAGAAACTCTTCGAGATACCATTGAATATCGCGGCGGTCTTCGTCCGTCAGCGTGAAATCGAATTCGGTCTCTCGTTCCTGCGCTTGAGCGCTGGGTTCGGAGCGATAGCCCACTCGCATGCGGCGCTGATGGCCGTCTTCAGCAGGAAAGTGAGCTATGATCAGTTCTTTCACGATGGTCTTGGTTTGCTGTTCGAGAAGGCTTGAGAATCGAGTCTCGCGCGGAGTATCTCACTGGGCGGCAATGAAGACAAGCGAAACGAAAGCAGAGTTTAATCAACTATGCTTGTCTGGATTTGTGATCGGCGCAGGGTAAGGGTTCTCGCTGAGACGGGTTGGGCTGGAGTTTCGCCATTCTCATTCTCAACTCCGTAGGAGTTGAGATCACATCACCCACTTTGTTGATTCTTCGGTTTACCTCGTTGCTACAGACAGGTCACTCCTACGGAGTTGAGATCACATCACCCGCTTTGTTGATTCTTCGGTTTACCTCGTTGCTACAGACAGGTCACTCCTACGGAGTTGAAAATGAGAATGGCCAAACTCCAGTGGCCCTCTTCACGGAGGGCGGCGCCAGGTCCGCGCGCGTGTGCTATGAACGTCGCCATCCTAACGGAGGGCAAGGCGAGGGCGCGAAAGACTACTGCTTTCCGCGAAGCTCGCGAGCTTTCTGATACTCGCGGTTCGCTTCATCCCGCAGCCCCTGGCTGTACAAGGCATGCCCGAGTTTCGTGTGAAGCGAATCGCCATT
>JAHFUG010000422.1 GCA_023265195.1 Blastocatellia bacterium
GGAAGGCGAGTTTCACTGGAAGCCGTGGCGCATCGCGGATGGTTTCATCGAGCGCTCGGCGCGATTCGATTCGCGCAATCAAGAAAAGCCGCTGTCCTACACGAGTCTGATTTTCGACCTTACAAAGAAGACCGAGCAATGAGTCTTAGATTCTTGATTCTCAACACGGACTACCCGGAGTTCTTGGACTGGTTCTACGCAATTCAGCCCAGTCTGAAGTATCAGCCCTATGAGGCGCAGCTCCGCGCGCGCTACAAAAGCCTGTTCGGTGTCGCCGACTTTTATTCGAGCAGTCTTCGGAGGCTTGGTCACGAAGCGTGGGACGTTTACGCGAACAACGAACATATGCAGAGTGCATGGGCTCTGGAGCACGGCCTAAAGATCGACCGGCCCGGCGCGGACAATACGAGGCTTCGTGACGCCTTGCAGTTAGCTCGACGGGCCGCCGCGAGGACGCCGGTGAGACGTTTGAAGAACTTGTTCCTGCCGGTTCTGCGCTCGCTGGACAAAGAGCGGACGTGCATTCACGGCATACTCGCAGCCCAGATCAAGCACTACCAGCCCGACATTTTGCTAAATCAGGATATGCACGTCATCGGTGCTGGATTCTTAGGCGAGATGAGGCCGCACTATGGGTTATTAGTGGGCCAGATTGCGTCGCCGCTTCCACAAGGCGAGGACTTCACGGAATACGATTTGATGATCTCTTCGCTGCCCAATTTCGTTGCGCATTTCAGAAGCATCGGCGTCAACAGCGAGCAGAACGGGCTCGGGTTTGATCCGTCCATATTAGATCGCCTTGGCCATCCTGATAGAGACATATCGATCTCATTTGTTGGCAGCCTCTCTATGGCGCACGAGACGCGAATCAAGTTGCTGGAATACTTATGTTTGCATCTTCCGATGAAGATATGGGGCGCCGGAGCGCACAGGCTGCCGCCGTCTTCGCCGATTCGAAAATGCTACAAAGGCAACGCATGGGGAATCGAGATGTACGAGATCTTGAGGAGGTCGAAGCTGACTCTCAACTCTCACATAGGCGTCGCTGAATCATATGCGAATAATCTGCGGCTCTACGAAGCCACCGGAGCCGGCGCCTGTCTTGTCACCGATGAAAAGGACAACTTGAGCGAACTCTTCGAGCCAGGAAAGGAGGTCGTCACCTATAGGAGCCCAGAAGACTGCGCGGAGGCTATCAGCTATTACCTCGCCCACGACGAAGAACGCGAGACAATCGCGAGAGCAGGCCGGGATCGAACGCTGCGCGACCACACTTACTACCATCGTATGCGGGAGTTCATCTCTTTGATTGAAGCGCACCAACCGCCACAAGCCCGGCGCGCCGTAAGCTAAGCGGGCGACAACAATGTCTACTACAGGGAGTCCCGCGCTGATTAAGGTTGCGATAAAAAGCGGTCTCCAGAGGATAGGGCTGCTTTCTCTCCAGGAGTCTCTATCGAAGCGAATTCACGACACGGAGAATCGGGCCGCGCGTCTGTGGATTCGAGGATTGCCGGCGCTCAAGGCGCTGTGGATGGAGCGCTCGCTGGCGAGGTATTACTCGCGCAAACAAGCGATTGAATGGTATGGGCGGCAAGCGCCTCTTTGGTACGACCATCGCACCGATCTCCACACTTGGAATCGCAGCCGCAATCCTCAATGGGTTGAGCGCGGAGTATACGCCAGAGAGGTCATGCCACGGGGCTGTTCGGTTCTCGATCTGTGTTGCGCCGACGGATTCTATGCGCACCATTTTTATAGCGTTGTCGCCGGCCACATCGATGCGGTCGATTTCAACCGCCAATGCATCAGGAGAGCGCAAGCTGCGCACGCCGATTCGGTAATCGAATATCACTGCATGGATGCGCTCAGTGAATCATTCCCGCGAACCGCATATGACGTCGTGACCTGGGACGCTTCCATTCAGTACTTCGACTTAGCTCAGATTCACATTTTGTGCGCGAAGATCGCGGCGGCCCTAGGTAAGGAAGGAATTCTCAGCGGGAGCGCCAAAGTGGCTGATCACGCCAGCGAGCGCCTCGGCGAACGGTGCTACTTCAACTCAGCGGATGAGCTTCGATCGCTGCTGCGCGAGCATTTTCCTCATGTCGCGATTCTCGAAACCGCATACCCTGAGCGTACAAATCTGTATTTCCGGTGCAGCTTCAGCGCCCAAAGGCTCGGCGGTTTTGTAAAGGAAGAGGTTAGAGCATGTCGGTAGCGGTCACTGAGTTCTTCGTGAACAGTCCGCTTCGCCCAGTCTTGCGCGCGGGTGCTCGGGCCTATTATTGCGCTCGTCACCGATTAGGCCTGACACCGAAAAGCGAGGTCGAGACCGACGTCCGGTTAGGCAGATTTACTGGACGTGAACGCCGCTACACGCCTGGCCAATTCAGGTTTCCGTTCGGTCTCGTCTCTTATGTCGATGGTCGGTCGCTCAGGTATCAGTATCAGGAAATATTCATTCAGCGCTGCTATGACTTCGTAACAACCAGCGCCTCACCGGTGATTATCGACTGCGGTGGCAACGTGGGAATGAGCGTGATCAGGTTCAAGCATCTCTATCCCGAAGCAGCGATAACCGTGCTGGAGGCGGACCCTGAGATCGCCGAAGTATTAAGAACCAATGTCGCCGCGCTGAACTTGAAAGATGTTGAAACCGTGAATGCGGCGGCCTGGGACACCAATGGTCAAGTTCGCTTCAGCGCCGAACACGCGGATGGCGGCCGGATCGATGACGCGCACACCTCCCTGCAAGTAGAAGCCGTCAGGCTCGCGGACCTGATTACCCGGCGGGTCGACATGTTGAAGATGGACATCGAAGGCGCTGAATATACGGTAATTCGCGATCTCCGCGATACCGGAAAAATCGGCCTGGTGGACAGGCTTGTTTGCGAGATTCACGGGCGCGATGAGGAGAGCGACCAGTTGGGAGACGTTCTGTCGGGTTTGAAGCGGACGGGGTTCATCGTAACGTTGAACTTCGCGCGTTCCGCTCCCGATATGCCCGGCCACCGTCGTCCCACTCCGTTCCCTTCCGTTCCAGACGCCAAGTTCCTTTTGCACTTGTATGCGTGGCGGCAATAGCCTGAGCACATGAATATGGTAGAGTCGCATCAACTTGGCTCGCAGCCATCTCATTATCCTGGTCAGCGTGAAACAAAGCCGCCCATTAGAGTTGTACATTTCAGCACCGAAGGCGCGCAGGGTGGCGCAGGCCGCGCCGCGTACAGCATACACAAATCGCTTCTCGATGGCGGCTGCGATTCATGGATGGTGGTCGCCAACCAGGCCGCGGCCGACGCGCGAGTTGTGAGCGGCTATGGAGTAAGGCTCGGCGGCCGAGTTCGCAATAGCATTATTCAGCGCTCACAGACTCGTCTTTTGAACAACCTGAAACCCAGGCGCACATTTTTCCCGGACCGGCTCGGCACAGTGGATCTCGGATGGCTTTCCCTGCCGGCCGCGCCGGAGATATTACACCTTCATTGGGTGTCGCGATTCCTGACAAGCCGCCACATATGGAAGCTCTGGGAACGGCATCGGGCTCCACTGGTGTGGACGGTAATGGACATGGCTCCTCTGACCGGGGGGTGCCACTACTCATATGGATGCGCCGCCTTCGAGGAGGCGTGCGGGTGCTGTCCCATGATCGATTCAGATCAAAACGACGATGTTTCACATTCGTCAGTGCTATCGAAGCGGCGCTGGCTTAGCTCAGTTCCTATTACGCTGGTGGGCGCAACCGATTGGGTCATCGATAAGGCGGCTCGAAGCTCGCTCTTCTCGGACGTACGCGCGGTAAAGATACCCTACGGAGTCAACGACGCGGTCTTTCGGCCCGTTGACCGAGCGGCTGTCCGGCGGAAACTTGAACTGCCCGCGGAGCGACGGATCATCTTCTTCGGCGCCACCGATCACAACGATGAGCGCAAGGGAATCCACCTGCTCCTGGAGGCGCTCCAGCGCCTGCGCGAACGCTCTGAAGCTGGCGGTCAGCCGCTTATGCTGATCGCGGGACACGGCAATCCTGAGTTGATTGAAAAGATTCCCTTCGACCGCATCGAGCTTGGATACCTCGACGAGCACGGTCTGGCTATGGCTTATCAAGCGGCGGATTTGTTTGTGTGCCCATCAACCGAGGACGCTGGTCCACTGATGATTCCGGAGTCGTTGATGTGCGGAACACCGGTCGTTGCGTTCGCCGAGTGCGGCGGCGCGCCCGATCACATAATCACCGGTCTTAATGGATACATTGCCGAGTCCCGTAATTCGACGGATCTTGCTCACGGCATCGATCGAGTCCTGACGTGGACTGAAGCAGGCGTCATAACCCAGGCGAGTTGCCGGGATGGGGTGATGCGTGAATGCGCCCTGCAGGTTCAGTCGGCTCGATACCAGGAGTTATACAAGGAGTTAATGGACGAGAATGCAAAAAGAAGATCGCAACTCGGGGTTTGAGCACGCCGTGCTCTCCGATATCGCGTTCAACCGCGCTTCGCTCGCGGGTAACGAGCTTGAATATGTCGCGGACGCGGTCGATTGCGGACACATTGCGGGGGACGGCCCTTATACCAAGCGGGTCGAGCGGCTACTCGAGGCCGAGCTTTCCGTTTCGCGCGCGCTGCTCACAACCTCGTGCACTCACGCTCTCGAGATGGCGGCCCTTCTCATCGATCTCCAGCCCGGTGACGAGATAATAGCGCCTTCATTCACGTTTGTATCGACGGTCAATGCGTTTGTGCTTCGAGGGGCTAGGCCCGTATTCGCCGACATCCGGCCCGACACGCTGAACATCGACGAGAAGAAAATCGCAACGCTGATTACCGGCCGCACGCGTGCTATCTTCGCTGTACACTACGCAGGCGTCGGCTGTGAGATGGACGAGATCAACGCGATCGCCGGGGCGCACAACATCCCAGTTATTGAAGACAATGCTCAGGGAATCTTCGGACGTTACAAGGGAAGGCGTCTCGGCTCGCTCGGGTCGATGGCGGCGCTTAGTTTTCACGAAACTAAGAACTTCACATGCGGCGAGGGCGGCGCACTGCTGATCAATGATCCCGCCCAAGTCGAGCGCGCGGAAATTATTCGCGAGAAGGGAACCAATCGAAGCAGGTTCATCCGGGGGCAGGTCGACAAATACACTTGGGTTGATGTTGGATCCAGCTACGTGATGTCTGACATTCTGGCCGCATTTCTTTATGCCCAGCTCGAAGCTCGCGATCAGACAATCGCACGCCGGCGGAGTATATGGGAACGTTATTTCGAAGGACTAGAGGACTGGAGCAAATCCGCGGGAGCGGTTCTGCCCTATGTGCCTCCTCACTGCGATCAGTCATACCACTTGTTCTACCTGTTGATGCCAAGCGAAGCGGCCAGAGACAGCCTGATTCGCAAGCTTCATGGGTACGGGATTCAATCAGTGTTTCATTATCTTCCTCTCCATCTGTCAGGCAAGGGCCAAGAGTACGGCTATGAGCGAGGAGATATTCCCGTAACCGAAGACCTCAGCGCCCGGCTCCTGAGGTTGCCGTTTCACAACGGCCTCGATGAGTACCAGCAGAATTACATCATTGACGCGATCAAGTCCGGGGCCGCGTAGCCTCGATGCGGCGGACCTTATCTCGAAGATCGAACTTATGCTTTTCGACCCGTCACGACGACGCAATACTATGCCGCCGCCGGATGACAACCTAACAATGACAGATGTTATGATCGAAGACTACAACTGGGTGTCGCAGATATGCCCTATCTGCGAAGCCCCTCCCGAAACATTTCTCGGCGCGCGAGGCGGAGCGGCGCACCGCGCGAATCTGGGGGTTGAATGTCAAATCTGGCAGTGCAAAAAATGTAAGCTCATCTTTCCGAACCCGATGCCGGTTCCATTGCGGGGAGTCAATCAGAATTACGAGATCGCCGCCGATCAATACTTCGAACATCATGACCTCGGCTCAAAGTGCAGCTCCGCCTCATTCATGCTGAAGCAGGCAACCGAACTGTTGGATCGAACCGGTTCGTTGCTCGACGTGGGTTGCGGGCGGGGCGAGATGCTGCGAACCGCGCGCGAGCAAGGATGGAACGTCATCGGCGTTGAGCCCTCGAGATCATTCGCCGTCCAGGCCGCCGAGTACTCCGGCGCCGAGGTCAGGCAGAATTCGTTGGAGTGTTGCGGCTTCGAGCCTGAGTCGTTCGACGCCGTAGTCCTGTCCGGCGTTCTCGAACATCTCTACACTCCGAACGAAACGATGGCGGAGATCGCCCGCATCTTGAAGCCCGGCGGTCTTGTCTTTATCGACGTGCCTAACGAGGCCGGACTCTACTTTCGGTTGGGGAATCTGTATCAGAGCATGCGCGGGCGTTCGTGGGTAGTTAACCTTGCTCCAACGTTCAGTCCGTACCACGTATTTGGATTCTCGCCGTATTCGTTGCGCGCGCTGCTTGCGAAGCACGCGCTCAGGCCGAAGCTCTGGCGAATGTATGGCGGCCGTTCCTGCCTGGGATCGGGTG
>JAHFUG010000091.1:0-13068 GCA_023265195.1 Blastocatellia bacterium
GATCCACCAACTTCGTTGGTGGGATTCAGAGAGATGCTGCGACCTGGTTTGTAAGCAAAGTATGAACGATCCACCAACTTCGTTGGTGGGATTACGCCTCAGTACTGCCGTCTCATCGACTCTTTCAGCAGCCTGCTAGCCGTCCTTCCCACCCAATCGATCCGTCTAGCCCACCAACACTTCAGTGATCTCCGCACGCTGATCTCCCCACGCGTAGTGCGATCAACTGCCGCGAACGTAGCGCGCCGGACCTCCAGCTTCCATAGTGTCTCTCAACCGCGATATACTTGCCGCCGTGTTGTTTGTTTCGAGAAAACTTATCCACGCGGAAGCGCGTGCCATCCACGCAATTCCACTCTGATTCAAAGAGGTTCATCCGCAATCAAAAAGGAGACGTTATGACAAAGAGGGCCTTCATTTTCGCCGCTCCGGTTCTCGTCTTTCTCATCTCGCTGGCTCACGGGCAAACCGCCGACGAATTGATCAAGAAGTACACCGACGCCCGTGGTGGAATCGCAAAGATCAAAGCTATCAAGTCCCTCAAAGCGACCGGCAAAATTGTCCAGGGCGGCCTGGAGATTCCTATCACCGTCCAGCAGAAACGGCCGAGCTCGCTCCGCGTCGAAGTAACCTTTCAGGGTAAATCTCAAATTCAGGCTTATGACGGAGCGGCCGGCTGGAAGATCGATCCATTTCAGGGATCGTCCGAGCCGGAAGCAATGACCGCCGATGACTTGAAACAGGCTCAGGAACAAGCCGACATCGACGGTCCTTTAGTAGACTACAAAGAGAAGGGTCACACCGTCGAGCTACAGGGAAAAGAGGATGTAGAAGGCACGCCGGCTTACAAGATCAAGGTGACTTTGAAAGGCGGTGACGTTCGGTACATCTGGCTGGACGCGGGCAATTATCTCGAGATCAAGCTCAGCGCCAAACGCAAGACGCCGGGTGGCGAAATTGAAATCGACAGCTTCCCAGGCAATTACAAACAAGTCGCTGGAACGGTGATGCCTTTCTCGGTGGAGAACAAAGTGGGCGGTCAGACTATCAACTCCCTGACTCTGGACAAGGTCGAAACCGATGTCGCAATGGACGACTCACTGTTCAAGCTGCCGGCGCAGACCGCGGACAAACCCAAGAAGGATTGAACTATCTAAATAACCGACCAAGGGCTATCCGGGTGCGGAGTGCGGGGTTCGGAGTGCGGGGCTCGGAGTGCGGAGGTTCGGGGTTCGGAGTGCGGAGATTCGGAGTTCGGGGTTCGGAGTGCGGAGTTTGCGGTGTGCCTCAAAGAAGAAGGGGGAACGGAATTTCGTTGGATAGGCATAAGCGACTGAGATCCGGCTGGCCGGACTGCCCAAACTATTTTGAAATACGCATGGGAGGCTGAATGACCAAGAACTTGATCGCGATCTGTTTCATCGTTGGTGTCGCGCTTTGCGCCGTGGCCGCTGGGCAAACCGTTGACGAGTTGCTTCAAAAGAACCTTGCCGCGCGCGGAGGGCTCGACAAAGTCAGAGCCACAAAGAGCATACGAATGACCGCCAAGGTTCACACCGATAACATCGAAATCGCGGCTTCCGTCCAGATCAAACGCACGGGTATGGCCCGCATTGACGCGGAGTTTCAAGGTATGAAAATTGTGCAAGCCTACGATGGCGAGGTGGCTTGGCAAATAAACGCTCCAGAAGGTAAGACCGAGCCCGAGAAGATGAGCGGCGATGACGAGAAGGACGTCAGGGAGATGGGCGACATCGACGGGCCGCTAGTCGATTACAAGGCGAAAGGAAACGCGGTCGAGCTTGTCGGCAAGGAAGACCTGGAGGCGACGCCGGTTTACAAACTGAAAGTCACCGAGAAGAACGGCGCCGTGAGATATTTCTACCTCGATTGCAAGAGCTATCTCGAACTGAAAGTCTCCTCGAAACGAAAGGTCGAGGGAAAAGATGTAACCGCGGATGAGTACTTTGGCGACTATAAGTCAGTCGGCGGATTAATGATGCCTCATTCGATAGAGTCGAGGGTCGACGGCCACGTCGATAACCAGATCGTCATAGAGAAGATCGAACTCGACGTTGACATTGATGATGGAATCTTCAAGATGCCGAAGAAACCCGAGGCCAAGCCGGCTAAGGGCGCGTAGAAACAAACCTGCCGGTTTGCTGGGACCTTCACCGCGGAGTGCACAGCGCGGCAGAGCCGCAACCAAACCTCCGCGCACCCTCCGCGGTTAAGAGAGCTCAAGAAGATCAACCGCGGAGGGCGCAGGGGTTCGCGGAGAATTCCGTTAGAAAAACAAGAATTCTCGAGGACACAACCTATGCGCCGAAAGATTCTCACACCTGCATTCTTGCTCTTGTTGTTATCAATGCTCTCATCGCTTGCCGCCGGCCAAGACGCGGTCAAGCTCGATTCAAATAGTTTCGGAGCAATCGAAGCGCGTCACATCGGACCCGCGATAACCAGTGGGCGTATCGCGGCATTGGACGGAGTAGCGAGCAACCCACGCATACTCTACGTTGGCAGCGCGGGCGGCGGCGTTTGGAAAACGACAAACGCCGGCACTACCTTCAAACCAGTCTTCGACAAATACACTCAATCGATCGGAGCCGTGACGGTGGATCAGGCGCATCCGGAAACTGTTTGGGTGGGCACGGGCGAATCCTGGACTCGAAACAGCGTCTCGGTTGGCACGGGCGTCTACAAGACAACCGACGGAGGCGAAAACTGGAAGCCGGTAGGACTGGAGAACTCCGAACGGATCGGACGGATCATTGTCGACCCGAAGAATTCAGACGTTGTCTATGTCGCGGCCACCGGTCACCTGTGGGACTCGAATGACGAGCGCGGCGTGTACAAGACAACCGACGGAGGAAAAACCTGGCAGCGGGTTCTGTTTGTCGATAAGGACACCGGCTGCGCCGATCTCGGCATCGACCCTCAAGACTCGAATATCGTTTACGCCGCGATGTGGCAGTTCAGACGAAAGCCCTACTTCTTCACCTCGGGCGGTCCGGGAAGCGGGTTCTACAAAAGCACCGACGCGGGTAAGACCTGGCGAAAGATGGCGAAGGGTCTGCCGGACGGCGAACTCGGCCGCATCGCGATTGGAGTCGCGCCCTCGCGGCCCAGCGTCGTCTATGCGACCGTTGAAGCGAAGAAGAACGGCGTCTACCGATCCGACGATCTTGGAGAAAACTGGACGAAAGTGAGCGGCTCGCCGAGCGCGACCGGCCGCCCGTTTTACTTCTCGCGGCTGGTGATCGACCCAAAGGAGTACAACCGAATCTACAAGACGGATTTTTCGATCGGGCTGAGCACAGACGGGGGCGCATCCTTCACTCAGCGCGGCGGCCGCGCCCACGGCGACTTTCACGCGATCTGGATTAACCCGAACGACACATCGGAGGTTTACGTAGGCACCGACGGCGGCGTCTATGTGTCGAACGACAAGGCCGGCGCGTTTCGATTTCTCGGCAACCTGCCGGTCGGACAGTTCTATCATGTCAGCTTCGACATGGAGCGGCCTTACAACGTCTACGGCGGATTGCAAGACAACGGTTCGTGGATGGGTCCGTCCAGCAAGCCCGGGGGAATACAAAACAAGGACTGGCGCAATGTCGGGTTCGGCGACGGGTTTCACGTCTGGCCCGATCCGCTGGACAAAGACATCGTCTACAGCGAGTTTCAAGGCGGCCAGATCATTCGCTTTCACAAGGCGCTCGGAGAGGCGAAGTGGGTTAAGCCTCTGCCAAAACAGGGCGAGGCGAAATATCGGTTCAACTGGAACACCGCGCTTCAACTGAGTCCGACCAATCCTCGCGTTATGTACATCGGCGCTCAGTTCCTGTTCAAGACAACCAACCGAGGCGAGTCGTGGGAACGAATCTCGCCCGACCTGACGACAAACGATCCCGAGAAACAGAAGCAGGAGGAGTCGGGCGGTCTGTCGCTCGATAATTCATCGGCTGAAAATCACTGCACCATTGTGGCCATTTCGGAATCACCTCTTGATGAGAAGACCGTCTGGGCCGGAACCGACGACGGCAACCTCCAAGTAACGCGAGACGGCGGAAAGAACTGGACCAACGTCGTCGCCAACATAACCGGCTTGCCGAAGAACACATGGTGTACGAGCATCGAAGCCAGCCGCTTCGATCGCGCAACCGCGTACGCGACGTTCGACGGCCATCAGACCGGCGACATGAAGGTCTACATCTACAAGACGGCCGACTACGGCAAGACGTGGAAATCGCTTGCGACCGACGCGATCAAGGGTTACGCGCACGTGATTCGCGAAGACCGCGTCAATCGCGATCTGTTGTTCGCCGGAACCGAATTTGGCTTGTTCTTATCGCTCGACGGCGGCGCCGCGTGGGCCCAGTTCACCGGCAACGTTCCGCCCGTTGCGGTGCGTGACATCGCGATTCATCCGCGTGAAAACGATCTGATACTTGCGACGCACGGACGCGGAATACTGATCATTGACGACATCACGCCGCTGCGGCAGTTGACGCAAAAGGTCTTGGAGAGCACCGCGACGATTCTAGAATCGAGGCCGTCGGTTATTGCCACACCCGGCGGCTCGCAGGAGTTTCCGGGGGACGCCGATTTCGTCGGGCAGAATCCCAATCAAGCGGCGACGATAACGTATTACCTGAAAGACCGTCATGTGTTCGGCGATTTGAAACTCGAGGTCTACAACGCCGAGGGCAAGCTGATGGCTACGCTGCCCGCGGGCAAGCGCAGAGGGATCAACCGCGCGACGTGGTTCATGCGCCAGAAACCTCCAAAGGTGCCGCCTTCGCCAAACCTCGCTGGCCCGTCGCTGTTTGGTCCGATGGTTCCCGAAGGCACGTACACCGTCAAGTTAATCAAGGACAAGGAGACGTTCACCGGCCAGATCAAGGTGATTGCCGATCCGGCGTCGCCGCATCCGGCCGCCGACCGTGCCCTTCAAACGCAGACGGTTTGGAAGCTCTATCAACTGCAGGAACGGCTGGCGTTTGTCGATGATGTACTCACCGGCGCTCGAGATCAGGCTCGGGACCGCGCGAAGAAAGCCGAAGGCGACCCGCTCGCGAAAGAGATGGAGTCGTTCGCCGACAAGCTCGACTCGCTTCACAAGACGCTCGTGGCTACGAAGGAAGGCCAGGTAACCGGCGAAGAGCAATTGCGCGAACGCATAGTCGAGTTGTACGGCTGGGCGACTCAATACGGAGGCCGTCCGAGCCAATCGATCATCGATCGAATTCCACTGCTGGAAAAAGAAATCGACGCCGCCATCGTTGCATCGGAGGGCATCACCGGCAAAGATCTGGCCGGGCTGAATAGCAAACTTACCGGGAAGAAACTGGATGCGATAACGCTCTTGACTCGCGCGGAGTGGGACAAGAAACAACAGGAGAAGTGAGGCCAGAGCCGTCGAGTGAGACGGACGGGAAGCCGACGAACCTGCCGAGCCCACGCTTTCGCATGGACTGCTGACAGATGAGCGGCAATCTCGTCAGTTGGTAGGTTGGCACTGGGTTTGACGCAACCACTCGCGAAGAATACTTTACTTGAAGTCGCGTTGAGGAACGAGCTACACAAGGCCACAAGGCCGAGATCGCGGCGACTCAAAGCGTAAACACGGCCAATGAACTGCGCACCACCTCGGACGGAGCCGCCAAGGCGCAAAACAAGGAGAACAAATGTCAGGAGGAAAGAACAAACCAAAGTACAAGAAGATCGATATTCAGTTAGCAGAAGGCCCGCTAGCACCATCGGTCAGTCGTGACTTATTGTGATTCGGGGATTAAAGACGTCGAATTTCAGGGCGTCACTAAGCAGGTCCTTTACATAGCGATGCCGCTGAGCACACTGGGGAGATGTGAACGTACCGTGCCGTTCAAGGATAGGACCTTGTCCCTTCAGGATTTCCAGACTATGAAACTCCTTTTGGACGGTTTGCAAGCGATCCATAAGCAGGACATCCTTCACGAGGATATCAAGCCGGCGAATATTCTTCAGTTCGAAGAGGATCACGGTGAAGGGTGACATAAACCTGTTTATCTGGAATAAAGAGGCCGTTGTTAACAATTAACAACCTCAAAGTGCTTCTGGAAGGAGAGTTTCCGGGTTCTGAGATACAGATCCGTAAAGCAAAGCGAGTCGATCACTTCCACAATGGGGATTATGATCTGCCTAAAGATGCACACTCTATTAATGCACTTGCAGTTCAGGAAGACAAACACCTTCCTAACCTTAATCACAGCGAATATCTAATTGATGGATTCGAGGGGATACCGCCTTCCAGTATCCGGGCCTTCACTTATGTTTCGTCTTCAACGTTTCCCTTGTCGGCGGTGGTGCACTCGGCAATTGTAGTGAGCATTCGGGGGAAAATGGCTAAGATGATGAAAAATGCCTCATCATCTTCCGCACCAAAATCTCATCGAATCAACGTCATCGAATTCTCATCTGAGGGGGTGAGCCTACCATTTTACTTGTGGACTTCGTTGTCAGTAAGTTCGAATATTTGTACCTGATTCCTACGGAGATTATTGACCTAGCTGCGGTCAAGACATCGACTTTTATCGAAACAGGGCGACTGGTTATTCAGAGCGGCAAAATACTCTTTGATTGAAAGTGTCACGGATACATTTACTGTACTTCCCGTTTAATCGAACCGCACGGCGCGAAAAAGAAAGCCGATTTGATTTAAGGCTGCTCCGTCCGGGTAGACTCCAGGCCACCCCTGAAAGTCGTCATGGAGGAATTCGCGATCCTTGCAGCACATCAAGAGAGGAGGTAGAAGGAAAGGCTTGCGCCCTGCGCGACACTGCCGGTTTGACACGTCGGCTGCGCTTAGGTAACCTTTTTCGTTCCGCTCGCACGCCAGTTGGATGAAGCCGGCGGAATCGGGGTCAAGGTGGTGATCGAGCTTTACATAACTGATTCAAAAACGAAGCAGCAAGACAACAATAAGGAGGGCTTTGAGTGGCAAGAGTTCAGGTGCACGACAATGAGAACATCGAGAGCGCCATCCGCCGGTTCAAACGGCAAGTCGCTCGCGAAGGCATAATAACCGACACGAAGAAACACGCGTTCTATCTTAAACCCGGCGAGCGCCGCCGGCTCAAATCGCAAGTAGCCAGAAGGCGAGCCCGGAAGAGCTTGAGAAAACGCGTTACTGAAGATTGACCGCACGCCCCGCCCCCTCTTAATTAGCGTTAGCCCAACCGAATAGCCGACATGCCTGGTTATGGATGCCGGTGCGTTTACTCAGAGTGCGCGAAGGGCCTTTAAGTTTGATCCGGAGCAGCGGTGAGGCGCCGTAGAGCCTCGGCCATTTGAGTTTTGATTTCCGGCTCCTTCTCGGAATCAACCGCCTCTTTTAGCCGCGGCAGCGCTTTCTTGTCGCCGATGTCCGCCAGAGCGATGGCCGCCGCTACTCTCACGGTCCTTTCATCCCTAAACAACAACTGCACGAGTGGCTCCACCGCGCTCTTGTCTTTCAGATCGCCAAGCGCCGCCGCAACCGCCGCGCGCACGTCGGGAGCTTCGTCTTTCAAATAGGGAATCAAATCCGCGACCGCGCGCGCGTCATGAAGCATGCCCAGTCCCAGCGCCGCCGCCCCTCTTACGCTCGAGTTCGAATCCTGAAGCGCCGACTTCAGCGGAGCCAGCGCACGAGCATCCGACAGTTGCCCAAGCACGCGAGCCGCCGCGCTCCGAACAAAAGCGACATTATCCTTAAGCAAGGTAATCAACGGTTCGGCTGCGCGCTTGTCGGCGATCTGCCCAAGCGCGTCGGCGGCCGCCGCGCGCACTCCAGGATCAGAGTCGGCGAGAGCCGCCATTAGAGCGTCTAGCGAACGCGGGTCGGCCAAAGTGGCCAGTTGCTGAGCCGCGTCCCGCCGCTCCTCAGCCGAACTTCCTTTCAGCTTCTTCAGCAATTGCTGCAACTCATCCTGAGCAGATTGAACGGCCGGTCCGGCGAGGCCCGTCGCCATTATCGCGACACGCGGACAACCCCATACACTGAGATCCAGGGCAGCGAGAGCAACCGGTAAAAGAATCGCTGATAGCTTCATACGGTCGCCGCGAAGGCCGCGCGATTATAACACAGTACAAAATTGTAAAGCAGGATCGCCGATCAGGCGATGTCGCGGAGAAAGCTGGTTCCGGCGGATATTTTGAAACCGAAGTTCTCCGCTATCGTCTGCCCGATGTCAGCGGCGGTGGACCGGACGCCGAGATCGACGCCGGCCCTGGCGCGCTTTCCCCACACAAGAATCGGCACGTACTCCCGCGTGTGATCGGTCGAAACATCCGACGGATCGCAGCCGTGATCGGCCGTGATCACTAACAAGTCGTCATCCCGCATAGCCCGTTGAATCTCCGGCAAGCGCGCGTCAAACCTCTCCAGCGCGCGAGCATATCCTTCAACGTCGTTCCGGTGCCCGTACAACATGTCAAAGTCAACCAGGTTGGTGAAAATCAGCCCTCGTGATTTCGATGACAGCGCCCGCACCGTTTGATCCATACTGGCGTCGTTATTCCCCGCCTCGAGTTCTTCAGTCGTGCCTCGGTGACAGAAGATCGAACCGATCTTCCCTACGGCTATCACGTCAAGCGTTCTTGACTTGAGCAAATCCAGCAGCGTTGATTCAGAAGGTTCGATCGCGTAGTCGTGGCGCGCCTCCGTTCTGCGAAAGCTTCCGGGTTCCCCAACGAACGGACGCGCGATCACCCGGCCAACTTCGTCCTCGCCGGTCAGCATTTCGCGAGCAATCTCGCACCAGCGATACAACTCCGTCAGCGGGATGACCCGTTCATGAGCCGCGATCTGAAAAACGCTGTCGGCCGATGTGTAGACTATGGGCCGCCCCGTCCGCATGTGCTCTTCGCCGAGTTCCTTGATTATCTCGGTCCCGGAAGCTGCTTTGTTCCCCAGCACACGGCGTCCGATTCTCCGTTCGAACGGTTCAATCACACGCGGAGGGAATCCGCCTGGGTAGGTAGGAAACGCTTTTTCCAGGATCAATCCGCTCATCTCCCAGTGGCCGGTCGTAGTGTCTTTTCCACGAGAGGCCAGCGCCGCTTTTCCATAGGCTCCAGTGGGTCGAGCCACGGAATCAACAGCGAGCCTGGTTATGTTGGCGATTCCCATCTGGCGCATGTTGGGAATATTCACCTCACGAGAAGCCAATGTGTGACCTAACGTATCCGACCCGGCGTCTCCATACTTCGCCGCGTCCGGCATCTCGCCTATTCCAACGCTGTCCAGCACGAGGAGCAAAACTCTATTGAAGGGTTGAGCGGCCATCTTGTTTCCGGAGGCACGATTCTAAGGCTCTAGTGTTCTACTTGGAAAGCCGCCGGCGCACCAGATTGACCACGGCTGAGTACATTTCGTCCATCACAGTTTCTCTTTCGCTTTTTGACTCGAATCCGATGGCTTGAAGCGCCAGATCATCAAGCTGCCGCCGATCGGCAAGATTTATCTCCTCGAAGAGCGACACGATTGGACGTAGCGCGAGCGCCTTCAGCGCGGCTTCAAGGCTCTCACCCATCTCGGGTGAAAACCGGCAGGGGTTCGGCAGCATGATTCTCTCCGCCACCGCCACGTCTATGTCCGCGATTGCCTGGGCTCCGGTCAATTGCCGGCATGTCATTTCGAGGCAGCAGCGCGCCCACGTCGAATTCAACAGAGCGGCAAGCAATACCGCCGATACACCGGGAGCGGGAAAGATTCCGTACTGCTTTTTGTCTTCGAGAACGCCGGCTTCATTGATCGCCACCAGCCATCGCGTTCCAATCTTGGACGGCAGAATCAGGGGAGCCGGGGTCAATCCTCTTGCGGCCGCGTACCAGGGCTGGCGGGCCGCGCACGTCGGCCGCTTGTGCACTCCGGATCGCTCGCCCAGGCGGATGTACTCGATCGCATGCGTCCCCTCTAGCCGCGCCTCGTCTTCGTTGCAGTTGAAAAACATCCTGCGCGTTCGACTCTCGCTCAGAAAGACGCCGGGAATCTCTTTCAACGAGAAGATAACCGGCGCCAGAAACCTCGATTCGATGAGATGTTTTCGACCGGCTGAGTCTTCGACTTCGATCACCGAGTCGCCGTTTGAAGAAGAAGCGGCGCCTGAATCCCTAACCGGGTTGACGTAAAAAAATTCATTCGCTCCAGTTGTAAGGCCTCGCCTCACGGAAGCCATCTGGTCGAGCGGTTTCAACGGGCCGGCGCCGTTGCTCGCATCTTGACTTGCTTCCGAGGCTTTCACGTAGAAGAAATCGTTCGCCCCGGTTTTTACCCCGAACCTCACATCCGCGACCCGCGATAATTGCGTCAGGTCTCCTCCGCGCTCCAGGATCTTGAAGAACACGTCATCGGCGCGCAGATACCGGCCCCAATTGGCTCCGTGAGCCGATTGATTCGCGGGGCGCTCTTGCGGCGCCGCGGAATTGGCGCCGTCCAGTTCCGATTGCTTCACAAGCCGGGCGCGATACGACGGCGTGGTCACTGAAGCCGCTATTCGCTCGGCGGCGCGCGCAAAGGCGATGGCGTCGCGCCCATCCAGCGGCCCGTGATCGTTGAAGATATCCGCGAGCGGCGCGGTGAGTTGAATGAACCTGATGAGGCTCTTCGCGCGAACGGCGCAGTCCGGCTCGCGTTCCAGCACGGTGATCGTCGTATTGATCGACGCATCCTCGAAGAAGCTCTCGACTGAAGACTCAAGCACCACAATTACGCGGAAGTTCATCAGCAGGAACTGACGAAGCGGCGCTCCATAGCCCACGTCCAGCCAATTACTCGAGGTCAAGAAGGCGAGTCTGCCGCCGGGCCTTAAGAATCGCGCAGCGTGCGCGAAGAAGTAGACATAGATGTCGGATCGCTTCGACCACTTCGGCATGACTAACCGGCTTTCAGATGCTTGGTGGTAGTCCGTTTCTCGCCCGTGGAGCCGGCTGTATATTCGCTCCTTATCGGACCGTCCCATCAGTTCCTGCCGAATATACGGCGGGTTGCCGATTATCGCATCGAATTCCGCGGGCACGGTCACGCCGCCGTACGTTCGGCCCGGCGCAACATCGAAGAAGTCCGAGTGAATCAGTTGCGCGCCGCAGTCCTCGGCGCTATGCAGAGCTGAACTGGAGCGTTCGATCCCATAGGTCTGGCGAGCGAGCGGCGCCTCTTGCTGAAGGTTATCGGTTTTTGTCTTGAATTGACCGGCCGCGATGTCGCGCTTCAGTCGAATGGCTACTCTCAGCAGCCTCCCATCGCCGCAACTCGGATCCAGGACAATGGCCGCTTCGGACCTTATCGCGAACGCCGCCAGCAGCCGAGCGACTGGCTCGGGTGTGTAATGCTGCCCGTAGCGATGCTTTTCGTCTTTTGCCGCGGCCATCAGTCTGCTTCCAGCGGGCATTCTATTTGAACCCGCCCCGCAAGACCAGCATACCTTTCCGGTTGTGCGCCGCTCTCGTTAACACGTCACTTCAGTGAGGTCCGGAGTTTGGCCATTTTCGGAATGAGCAAATTCAAATTCCAGGTTCAATCTCAAGCAAATCACAGGTCGGGAAGAGGGATTTATCCCCGCTCCTCCGTTTGCGCTTCACTCAAACTTGCCAAGTGAGGAGGAGCGGGGATAAATCCCTCTTCCCGACCTGTGATTTTTTGATGTTTGGCGAGAAAAACCGATTTCTTCCCGCCAAAAGCGCAGGCCAAGATGGCCAAACTCCAGACACCTCACCGAAGTGAGGTGTCAATGAGACAGGACGCCAGGCGCGCCAGGCACGCAAGCATGTCGCACCCTTAATTGCACCCTTTACACCTCCTGAGTGATAGCCAATTCGACAATCGCGAAGCCCGCGTGCGATCATTGCCGCGGAGATGCGCGTGCAATCGGAGACACTACCGGAACAACTACTTAGAGAGCTTCAACGAATTCCTTTCGTTCCACATCCGGCGCTTCGAAGCGGCCACGCCCAGACAATCGCCGCTTCGCTGGCGCGTCGCCGAATCCACCTTCTCCGCAACAACACGCAGCCCAGGTGCTTCGAGGTAGCGAACGGCGTTCGCGTGCTCGCCCACTGCTCGTGGCAACGGGAGAAAGAGGCGCGCCCAACGCTCTTGATGCTTCACGGGCTGGAAGGCTCAACCGAGTCTCAGTACATGCTCGGGACTGCGGAGAAGGCTCTCAAAGCCGGATTCAACGCCATCCGGCTCAACATGCGCAACTGCGGAGGCACGGAACACCTTAGTTCGACGCTTTACCATGCCGGACTCACGGAGGATTTGCGGTTCATCCTCAGCGAGCTTATCGAAAAAGACCGATTGACCCGGATCTATCTTGCCGGTTACTCGTTAGGCGGCAACGTCGTGTTGAAGCTCGCGGGCGAATACGGCGCCGGCATGCCGGCCGAGATCGAGGGCGCCGCCGCCGTTTCCCCGACCATTCATCTGCCATCGTGCATCGATGCGGTCGAGATGAGATCGAACCTGATTTATCACTGGCGATTCGTGGCGAGCCTTCGCGGCAGATTGCGCCGCAAAGCGCGCCTCTTCCCCGGACGATACGATATGGCGAAGATGCGAGGCGTGTGGACGATCCGGAAGTTCGACGACACGTTCACGGCGCCGCTGGCCGGCTTCCGCGGCGCAGCGGACTACTATGAGCGCGCCAGCTCGCTGCCCTTCATCGCCGCAATCACCGTTCCGACGATGATTATTCACTCTAAGGACGATCCGATCATTCCTATCGAGCCGTTCAATCGCAAAGAGATCATCGACAATCCGAATGTGACTGTCATCGCTCCGGATCATGGTGGCCATGTTGGTTTCATCTCAGCGCGCTCAGAGGGGACGGATCGATTCTGGTCCGAATTGCGCATGATCGATTTCGTCCGATTGGTGTCCAACTTCGAAGAAAGCCGCCTCTGACTGCTCCCCCTCGGCCCTGCCCTTGATTTTTGGGAGCATCAAAAATTAGGCTTCCCGTTTTACGGGGGAGTCTCCCCGCTGAGACCGCGGACTGGAGTCTGGCCACTTTGGGCTGCGCTTTTGGAGGGAAGAAATCG
>JAHFUG010000091.1:13168-20310 GCA_023265195.1 Blastocatellia bacterium
CCGTCAGCCGCATTGGCTACTTGTTATGCTGTGCGTTGCCTCCCCAGGCGTACCAGCCGTCGGCGTCCGGTTCGCCCGTCTTCAAACAGATCAACAGTCCATCCACCGTGCCAACATATATGTTTCCCCGAGCCAGCGCCGGTTGAAACGCCATTGATTTCCTTGTCGAGTAAGCGAAGCCGACCTGGCCGTTCTTCTGCCCCACCGATACGACGTGGCCCATCGAACTGCAAAGGTACATGTTCTTCTCGCCGAGTGCGGGCGGAGAAAACACCTGTGAGTCGGGCTCGATGCCCGCGCCTTTCACCTCGGCCCTCCAAACGAAACGTCCATCCTTCGAGCGAACGCTGTTGATGAATCGCCCTTGAGCGTTCATCATCTGGCCGCTCTTGTAAGTTGGACGTGAACCCTGATAGGCCCAGCCGCCGACAACGGTTCTGACTCCGAGATGTTTGTTGGCCTTTTCGAGCTTAGCGGCAGGCGGCGGCGCGCTGAAACCGACCGCGGCGTCGGCCGCGCCTTGCGCCTGAGCACTAATTCCAACGCCGCCTCCCTTGCCTTCCCCGAGATACTTTGCTTCTCCAGCGGCTAACAGCTTCTTCTCTTTTCCAGCGCCGCGCTGAAGGTCCATGCGCTGAAGGCCCTCATAATCTTTGCCGTCTCTCTGCTCCTTTTGCGTGACGACGACTTCGCCGTTCGCAACCAGGGGCGCGCTTGTGCCCGCATTATCTTTGGTCCAGATGACGGCTCCGGTTGAAGCGTTCAGGCAAAACGACGTTCCGTCGAAGCACGTGAAGAGGACTTGATCGCCGGAGATGACCGGCGCCGAAATCACGTCGGCGGTTATCTCTCGTTCCCAAAGATGACGCCCGGTCTTCAAATCCGCGCATAGCAAACGATGGCTCGAATGACCGCCCGTTCCTTGTGAGGATTCGGGCTGTCCTTGCGAGAGGGCCTGCTGATGGCCTCGCTGACCGCTCGGGTAGGCTATGTAGAGCCGACCCTTCGATATCGCGGGCTGGCTCATCAGCGGATCGCCAAGCCACTCTTGCCATGCGATCTTGCCCGTCTTTGCGTGACACACCTCGATGGTGCAACTCTCGGTGTTGAACGCGACGTAGCCGTCTTCTACTACCGCCGCGCTAGGTCCGTCGTCTTTCGTCCTGGCCCGCCAGATTAGCGCTCCGGTCTGCGCGTTGAAGGCGTAAAACTCGTGCGAGCCATAGCCGCCTCCGACGAAGAGCACTCCGTCGGCGTAGGCAGGTGTTGCGATCGCGTGCTGGCCGGGGATTCGGATCACCCAGCCGTTCTTTCCATCACGTGTCTTGAACGAAGTGGCGCGGAGGGACGCTCGTGGGTTTGGAAGCGCCAACTGCATGGCCTTGTCTAAGTTGATCTGAATTTCGGCCGGCGAGTCAGTAGAAGCGTCGGCCTTTGGAACGGTCTGATGGTCGTTGGTCTTGGCCGTGCGTAGCTGGGCGGACCAGACTACGCAGACAAACAGAAGCGAAATCGAAGCTACGTAAAGCAACGATCTCTTCGGCGGGCGGTCCTTTGTTGTCATCTTGTCACCTCGAGATTTGATTGCTGATCACCCGGCTGGATGATTGCAACAGGCGCATCCATGTAACGCGCGAGTGTGAAATCCTTGCGATTCATTTCTCCAAGGGACGAACCGGCTCTGTTGTGAAAAACGCGCCATAGCCGGCGAGCCGCTGGCTTGCGGCTGGTGTTTGTAGCACAAGCTGCTCGACCCGAGAGTGGTGATGACTCTCGATCCGCGGCAACACGCCGCGGGCTTAGCAGTCCGCAACACGCTTCCCGATGGCGGCGGGCCTAGCGAACCGGCTCAGTATCCTAACCCTCTGAGAGTCGTTGTATAGCGGCGGTCTTCGCTGGTCAGTCAGTTAGACACACGCAGGGTGGGATTGTTCCGGAAATCAGCACTGGAATCGCGTTCAAGAGAGTCACCTCTCCCTCTTATAAGAAGCACTCTCCGTGGATATAATGACGAGTTTGCCGGAAACGAATCTCGTTCGGCGAGTACCGGCGCCAATGCCAATCAGGCGTTTCTCACCATCGGAATGAAACTCTAGTCGGGAACGTAATCAGCAAGGGATAGTTGAAAACAGCCCTCGCTTCATCGAAGGTAACCTGTGGTTCTTGCGATTCCGCCTGGCTTATTCTCGTTCCAGTCGAATATCAATTCGATCGGCCCTGAGACCGTGTGACAACCCGAAATCCCCCACTCGGCAGTGTGGAGATTATTCACGCTCAGCCTACAAACGCGCGGCGTCCTCCACTCCCCCCTCCCTAATCCCACCCCACGGCAGTGGGTGGATAATTCAAGCTCAGCCTACAACCGGCGACGCCGCCCTCCCTCTTTCGCTTCTTCCCGAGGGCGGGTCGAGGGGCTCGCGGCAACCAAAGTTGAGCTTGAACTATCCCCACACTGCCGTGTGGGGGATTTGGGAAAGGTCGAGCATAAGCTGTGCGGCCAATTCTCGAAAGTCCTCGATCGTAACAATCACTGTCTCTGGGTCGCTCCGTGGGGAACTTTGGCGTGATCCACTGAACGTCATGAAGACTGGTCGCCGGTTTTGAATATTGTTGTTGCGCCAGACCTCTGACCTGGCAAGAGCGAATACCCGGCGTGTTTCCGCTTCGCTTAGTCGACGACCTTGCTCCGTCTCTAAGCGACCACCAAGAATGGACTCTTCAGGCCAAGCTGCTAGCTTCGTGACTCCCCAAGCACCACAGATGTCATCATAGTAAGTCACGCGGTTATGATCGACCCAGACGTGGACGGTATGGCCAGTAAGCGGCGAACATTGGCCTTGCGACATCATCGATTCCTCCTTGTTTCCGGTCCCAACGCGGCACTCCCTCTCCTTATCCACTAACACACCGGCATATGTCAGGATCGATCGCGATTCGACAGGATTGGTTGATAGACCACCACCGGCTAGACTCTATCACACATCGGCGCCCGTTAAGGAACCTGTCCCTCTCATGACTGCCATGACCTTGAGGTGGCCGCGGTTGAATTGGCCCGATTGAATGATCAGCACTGCGCGACGATACCCGGACCCGGGAACCTTTGGCCACTTCGGCAAGCAAGCTGGTAGATTGAACGCGATTGACCTAGAATGGCCCACAGCGAAAGAGGAAGATCAATGCGAACAATCACTATAGACTTGCCTGAGACAGCTTTTGCGGCGCTCCGCAAAGCGCCCGATGAATTCGCCCGCGATATGCGTATGGCGGCTGCGGTCAAGTGGTACGAGGTGGGCGAATTATCGCAGGGGAAAGCCGCGGAGATAGCCGGTCTTTCGCGGGCGGAGTTCATCGACGCTCTTTCTCGCTTCAGGGTCTCACCTTTTCAATACACAGCGGAAGAACTGGCGGAGGAGCTAGCCGGTGAAGAGTGATTGCGTTGTATTAGATGCATCACCCTTGATCGTTCTGTTTAAGGCGAATTTGGCCTACTTGCTGCCGCGGATGTTTAATGAAGTACTCGTTCCCGGCGCTGTATGGGATGAGGTGATTGCAGGCGGCGCGAGGGACACGGCTGCTCAACGACTACAGACTATTGATTGGCTCAAGCGAGTTGAGGTGTTAGCGATTGCTCCTCGCATCCTTACCTGGAATCTAGGACAGGGCGAGTCAGAGGTTCTAAGCCTCGCTCTGAATCAGGCCGGTTATCGAGCAGTCATTGATGACGCATCTGGATCGCGATGAGTCAGGCCCTATCGGGAGCCCTAACTTCCCCTTCACTTATGTTTGGCGCGACTATTACCAGCTCGCCCTTGGGCCCGGCTGAAATTGACTCTTTCGATTGCGATTCGATCTCAGCTTCAAATCCTCCCGGAAGTTTTAGCTTAATCAAACTCGGCAACAGGAACGCTACAATCAGGAAGGCGAGGAGTACGGGAGTAAGGATGGGGAGGAGCTTCCCAATATCTTCGCTGTTAAGAAAGAGATACTTGAACCAAGAAATGACGAGAACGGACAAAACAAAGATCCCCAGAACCAAAGGCCCCAAGGAACGCATTCCATTGGACGCCCTGGACTCTGCCGCATTGCTCTTAATGGTGTCAAGAATTCTTCTTGCCTCGTGGTGATCTGGGTTGATCTCAATGCATCCGCGCAAGCTTTTTTTCGCCTCCCGGTATCTCTCCAGCTTGTACTGGACTATGCCCGCGTTGAAATGAACTTCGGCGTTCTTGCCGTTGAGATATTGCTTGGCCAGATTCACTTGAGTCAGCGCCTCCTCGTAGATGCTTTTTTGTTTGCCCCGCGCATCGCCAACTTGTATCAGGCACCGAGCGAGCATTAGGTAAAGTCGCCATCGCCTGATGCCGTTAACCCCTCCAAGTGCTATTCGCATTGCGCGCTCTGCCTCACTGTACTCACCCGCGCGCATCAGCGCCGCTCCGAGTGCTCTGTGCGTGTCCTCCGAGTGAGGAGCCAGGGCAACAGCCTGACGGCACTCGAGTACCGTGTCCCTGATGTGCCCCCGAGCACTCATTAGATTGGCCATTTCCACGTGCGCTCTTGCGTCGCTGGGGTTCATCAGCATCGCCTTCTTGAGATGGATTTCCGCTTCGTCGAAACGGCCAGTAAGCGTGTATAGATGTCCGAGGTCTACAAAGCTTCCGTCCTTGGGATCGCATTCAATAGATGATCGGAACCAATCCTCCGCTTCAACCGACCGTTCCCGCATGAAGGCAATCGTGCCAAGACATACATGCGCGCTGGTGGCCGACGGGTTGAGGCGAAGAGCGTCCTCGCACTTTTTTTCCGCCTCCTTCAACATCTCCTCGCGAGCGTCTTTTTGGCCGGCCACACCCGGAGTTCCGACAGGAGTTTCATCGGCGGCCTGCTTAACCAGCATCCAGGCTAGATTCACACGGTAGGAAGGCTCGTAGTCAACGGCTTGGATTGCTTTTTCGAACTCATCCCGCGCCGCTTTGTACTCCCCTCGCTCTAAGTGAATCCTACCCAGTCCATTTGCAGCGATTGCAATCGCAACGTTGCTTATTTTAATGCCTTTTTGAGAACCCGCTCCATCAGTGTTGTGTGTTCGCGAGGCGTCGATGCCCTTGAAGCACTTCTCCGACTTCTCAAGATTCCCACGGCGCAAATAGAACCAGCCTTGTTGTTCTTTAATATCAACAGCCTGGGGGAAAGCAATCTCAAGGGAGTCGAGCAGAGCTCGAGCCTCGCTCAACCTGTTCATGCGGATCAATACTTGCAGCCGGTTCAGTTCAAAATCATAGCGATGGCAATTGAGTTCGGCAGCCTTTGCAAATGAGCTTTCCGCTTGAGAAAGCTGCCCCTGGTCGAAGTTGATCCACCCACGTTCGCTCCAAAGTTCTGGGGAGTCCGGCATTCGTTGGATGGCTTCCACAAGCGTGTCCTCAGCATCCTTATACCTCTTCTGTCGCCGGAAAACCGCGACCAACGATTGGTTTGCATCTTCATCCGAACTATCTATAGCAAGAATGCGACGGAAGCCCGCCTCCGCCTCGGCATATTTCCTATTGAGCCGCTGAATGTAACTCTTCTCGTAAAGCAGGCCCGGTCTTTCAGCGAAGTCCTTGAGCCCATTGTCGACGCGTGCCTCGGCTTCCTTAAGCTTGTACATCAACCTTAGACACGCAGCGCCAAATTCGATTGCGAATGCCGTCTTCTTGACCTCGGACCGGTCAAAAACTTCCAGTGCTTCGCAATACCGTGCCTGCCAATAAAGCAGGAATCCGAACTCATTCACGATTCCGCTATTCATCGGAAACTCCGCGATGGCGGCTTGGTACACTGGTTCAGCCTCCGCGTATTGACCAATCCAGACTAACGCGTCTAGCTTAATCTCCCATGCGCGGGCGTTAGCTTTCGATCCACACAGCTTTATGAGGAGGTTGGACGCAGCTAACTGGGCCTGATAATTCTCGCTCTCCCACTGAATGGAGGCGCACTCAGCCAAAAGTCTCACTTGGCGGCAGGGGGAGTAACAGTTGAGCAGGGACCTTGCCAATTGCTCTAGGTTTGTCTCGTCATCAAGTGCTTGGGCCGAGGCGATCTGTCCGACTATGGCGTCCTCAGTGGACGGTATTGCGTCGAGAATGTTCTTGAATTTCGCTGAGGCAGCGTCGTATCTCTTACGGTCAAAGTCCAGCCAGGCGCGCTCGATCTTGAACCCGATGTCTAAACCGACTTGAGCTTCGGCTGTCGAGAGCACGTGTTCAGCCTCGTCCAACGAGTGCTTTCCCCTAAACGCGGCTGCTTTCCAACGATACGCAGCGAGTTTCTCCTCTTCTGCGTTTTGAGAAGAGCCGATCACGGAATCGAACAGGCCGATCGCTTTATCATCTTCTCGTTGCTCATAGAAAAGCCGTCCTTGTTCCACGGTCAAACCAAGTGAGTCTGGAAAGGCATTCTTGGCGAGGTCTAGAATCCGCTGAGGTTCGTCGTACTGGTCCTCCGAATCGTCGTCCCCCATTACGTTGTCAAAGTATGTCGCGTATTCTCTCAGACCGCCGGTGAGCTTGATGAGGAGCGCCGACTCAGGCATTTCTCCGTCTTTCAGAAGTTTCGAGGCTTCAAGCAACTTGTCGCGCCAAGCGTCGTAGTTGTCCTGGCCAAAGGATGCGTCAGCTTCGTCAATCAAGGTGTGGATTTCTTCGGTCAGACTCATCTCACGTCCCCTTTGCGTTGTTGGTTCCAAGAAAGCAGGAGGCTTCGCGCTTGACTCTCCGGCCTCACTCGAAAGTCATGCATTTCTCCTGAACTAGACTAGACAGATGTTTCTTCCGCGGAATCTCTACCATTCTTTAGATCCGGCTCGACTGCCTTATCTATAATACATGTCGATATACATGAACGCCTAAGAAGTAAAGGCTGTCAATATCTGAAATGGGCAAAGATAGGGCGCGCTCGTTCTTATCGCACCGGACCGAGCAGTTCGCTTTACAGCGACGGTCGAAGTCATGCGTGATGCTCTCCGCCGCTGTTCGATCAACTTGATTACCAATTTGGGCTCGCGTAGCATAAGGCCCTCAGTTCTCCGATTGGAATCGACGTCTGGCATTGTTAGGTTGGTCTTGCGCTCGTGGTAGCGATGCTCGACCACGCTCATCGAG
>JAHFUG010000423.1 GCA_023265195.1 Blastocatellia bacterium
GGAACAGGTGACAGGGAACAGGTGACAGGGGACTGCTTGCGCCAAGAGTACCTGATCAGGCAGTACGCAGCCTGTCGCCTATCCCCTCTCCTTGTCCCTGTCGCTGTCTCTGTACCTGTAACCTGTCCCCTGTCCCCGTCACCTGTCACCTGTCACCTGTCACCTGTCCCCTGTCACCTGTCCCCGTCACCTGTCACCTGTCCCCTGTTCCCTGTCCCCGTCCCTGTCCCCTGTAACCTGTCACCTGTCCCCTGTAACCTGTCCCCTGTCCCTGTCCCTGTCCCTGTTCCTGTCCCTGTTCCTGTCACCTGTCCCCTGTCCCCTCACTGCTTCATCAGGTTCTGCGGCGCATGCATCTGTTTAAAGAGGCTCAACTGGAACGGGTTGTTCTTGGCGCTGGACGGGCGAATAGTCGCTCGGACTCGCGCCGACCCAACGCTCCACGCGAGCGAATACACATCGCCCGTCTTTGCCGCTCCGCCCGCGAGCACCATTTGGAACAAGCCCCACTTCCGAGGAAAGGGCCTTGGAGTGGGCGAGCTTCCGCCCTGAACCACGGAAATTGTCGCCCCGGACGCGCCGCCTTGAGTCGGCCACTTGAGCGTCGCCGACGCCAGGGCTCCCGCGTGCGCGGTCACCGGCGGGTTGCCGTCTATGTCAATCAAAACGTCTCCCCCGCCGCCTTCTTGCGGCGGCACGGTGAGTTCATAGCTGAATCCCGGCTGCTTCGAACCCGGTTGAAACAGCGCATCGCGCAGTTGCCTTGCGTTGTTGAGATAACTAACGAATTCGTCCGAGAACTGAAACGCGCCCGCCTCCTTCAGCTTCCAACGGTCCTGCACATCGTCGAAGGAAGACGCGAGGCTCTCTTTGAAGAAGACGGTCAGCGCGCCGTCGGCCGGATTCAGCAACCGGGCAAGGTCGTCCAGCGAAGCCTCTCCCGAGTCGGTGAACGGAAACCCGTTCTCGACCTGATGAGCCATTGGATAAATCTGATTGCGCCATTTTTGGTCGATCTGATCGAGCGCTCCGGTGCTGACCAGCGCGCGGATGTTGCGAAGCGGCTGCTTCATCAAAGCCGCGGCGTCGGCTGACGCCGGCGTGCTGAACGCTTCGAACTGCCTCGACACCGCCTGCTCGCACTTCAGCAGGCCGATGTCGTCGCGGTTGGTCAGCAGCGCTTTCGACACCTGCGCGAACTGGTCGTTCGATGCGGTCTCGAGTTGGTCGTGCAGCGCGCGCAACGCATTGCGATACTGCGAGTCGCCCTTGTCGCCTTCGGCCGAGACGAACTGAATGAGAGGATTGAATTCCTTATCCACGAGCGTATTTCCACTCGCGTCGCTCTTGCCGCCGCCGAACAGTCCTTTGATCCATTTGAAGAACCCGCCGCCGCTCTTGGCGCCTGACAGGTTGGTCTCGGCCGCCACTCTGTTAATCACGAGCAGCAGCGGTGAATTGCTTCCCGAGATCACCCGAAGCGCCGCCGCCGCGTCGTCCTTGCTGTTGAATCGGGTCACGCTCGTGTCTTTGAGAAACTTCTGCCAGTAGTTTATGTAGTCGCGGAAGTACCTTTCGCGCAGCTTGCCGATATCGCTGGTCTGGCCCCTGGCCGTCGATCCCATTACCCAATCGTCCTTATTCATCTCGCCGGCGGCCGATTCGAACGCGTCGAGCATGTGATCGCGATACCCCAGCAGAGTGAACGCGCCCGGAACCGAAGGCGAGCCGGACATCCAGCCGCGGCCCTGGCCCTGAACGATCGAATCGAGAGTGATAGGAGGGACCTTGGCGTTGACGTCGGTGGTGATGCTCTTGTAGAAGCGTTCGATGGCCGGGTACGCCTCGAGCTTGCGGCGCGTTTCGGCGATGAGCTTGTCGTCCTTCGGCCAATGCGGCGCGTTCACGGCGCGCGCCTGTTTCGCGTAAAACTCGAGCTGTTGTTGCGAGAGGTTCTCCAGATCGCCCGGCGCCCGCTTCTTCCAGTAGGCGCCAAGTTGAGACATCAGGAATGAAGGCTCGGCCTTGTCCGACTGCGAGGACATCATCAGGTAGGCTTTGAGCAAGTCGTAGTAACGGCCAAGATCATCGCCCGCCGCTTGCCCGTCGCCCGCCGCGGCCTCTTTGCCCTGCCCGCCGCCGGAGCTGAAGTCTCGCAGGTCTTGTTCGACGGCGGCCGCCGTGCTCTTGAAGAAGCGTTGATTTATCGAGTCGAAGTATATCTCACGCAAGTGCGCGTTGAGAGAATTCCCCGAGTACAGGCCGAATCTGAGCCAGAGCGGCGGCGAATTTCGGTCGTAGTCGTCGAGCTTCGCCAGCATCTCGCGCAGTTGATCGACGGCCTCGATTTCCGTTCGGGCGGCGGCTGAATCCTTCCTGGCCGGATCCTTGCCCGAATCGCTCTGAGCGATCTCGAACACGCGCTGACCGCGCTGTTCGCCCTCCGAAATCAGCATGTAGTTGCCGATGAAAGACACCGCCATTCCGACGCACAGGACGACCGCCATCGCCGCCGCGACAGCCAATAAGATGTTGCGCTTGCGGTGCGGATGCTTTTGCACGGCCTGGAAAGAGGCCGCCAGATCCTTGTCGCGCAGCAGAACGTCCTTCACCAGATCTTCAGTGAAGTAGCCTTGACCCTCCACCCTGACTTCGCCGGCGCCTTCGGCCGCATCGCCAGAACGCGAGGCCGCGCCATTAGTCAGGTTGCTTGCGAAATAAAACCCTCGAAGCAGCGGGCTCTCCCGAAAGGGATTCGGGCGGAACAGCGCCGAGGTGAAGAGTCCGAGCCTGGCGCGCGCCGAGGCGAACTCGAGTGGAAAGTCGAACACGCGGAGTTGCTCGCCCGACGGGGCCGGATCGCTCAGCCTGAGCAACCGGCGGCGCATCAGCGCGTCGTACAAGTAATCGACTTCCACGTCGAACAGCGCGTGCGCGTTTGCCGACTGCTCGAGCGGGATCGTTGTTCCCCAAACCTGAGCGCGCTCCCGCGAATCGAACGGCCGGAAGAAGTCTCCGAAGCCTTCGACCGCGTCCATGCGAGTGAAGGCGAGATACACTGGAAACCGCGCCTGCGCCGCCGTAATCACCTGATCGACGCGCGCGCGCAGCACCTTGGCTTGCTGTTCTATTTCGGACTCGCTTGCGGCGAGCATCTCTTCGGCGTTCACCGCGATGACAAGCCCATCGATGGGCCGAGTCTTTCTATGCCGCTTTATAGTTTGGATCAACGCGGCCCACTCGTCGGCGTCCGGGCCCTCGCTTTGATAGCGCCCGGCCGTGTCTATCAGAACGGCCGAGTTGGTCACCCGCCACTCGCACGATCGAGTGGGCCGGACGACGTTTTGATCCGCGCGCCGCTGGCTTGGAAGCGCGTGAAAGTCGAGTCCCGCCGAAAGCAGCAACGAGGTCTTGCCGCTTCCGGGCGGGCCCGCGATTAGAAACCAAGGCAATCCGTAAAGAACGTCTTCGGAACCGCGCGCGCCGAGTTTCGTGCTGCGCAGCCACTGAACCGCTTCCTCCGCGCCGCGAGTCAGTTCGTCGTAGCCGGCGCCGCGAGCTTCACCGCTCGGGCCGTCCGACTTCGGCTGACTCGGGCGTTCGCCGGCCTTTTTTGCGGCCCTCTTCTTACGATAATGGTTGATCAGAATCGCGAAGGGCCAGGTCAGAAGTATCAGCGCGATGATGACTATCTGGTAAGTCAGGCCGATTCCCAGCGACGGCCCGGCCAGCAGCACGAGCAGCGACGCTATGCCGTATAACGACACGATCGCCGATATACCCAGATACGATTTAAGCTGACTCCATTGCTCGGACATTGGCTTCTATCGCAGCAGCCGCTCGTGGGCCGCGATCACATTGCTATTGAGCCAAAACGCCAGGATCGCGTAAACCAGAAATAACACCGCGAGCGAGACGCCGGCGGTGAGCTTGATCCACGTCGGCAGTCCAGGATCGATAATCGGCTCGGGCTGGTCGGTCACCTTCCAATGCGGAGACAAGGCCCCGCCTCGCAAGCGATTCAAGCGGCGCAGATAATCGGCGACGCCTTCGATCACTCCCTTTAGCTCCTGTTCGTAGTAAATCTTGAACTTGCCCTTGTAGCCGATAAGCAGGCACAGGTAGTAAACCTCGACCACGTCGACTTCACTCGCCGGGTCTTTCAACATAGCTTCGAGCCGGTTGAAGAATGTAACGCCGGCCAGGTGTTCGCCGAAGTACTCGAGCTGCAGCGGGTTCTTCTCCCACTCGTCGCGCAGTGGGAATTGCGCGGTCAACACCGTTTCGTCCACGAACGCCGCGAGCGCGAACTTCACGGCCTGCGCGTGTTGCTCGGTGTAGCCTAGCTGGCTGCCGCGCTGCTCCAACTGAGTCAGCAGACCGGCAATCTGGCGGCGCAGATCGTCGGACGGCTCGATGAGCCCGGCTTTGATCTGCATGATTATCCGAAGCACCGGCGTCGCCAACGACACCAGATCCCGGTCCGCGCCGCCGCGGCTTCGACTAACGTTTGATCTTTCCGATTGTGCGCCAGGCATTAGTAACGGTTCCTAACGGCATTGCATGAAAGCTTCCGGCTTTGACTTATGCGGCGGCAAGAAATAAGTCTCCGGAGTAACGAAATGGGAGTTCACCGCCGAGGCGCGGAGATCGCTGAGAGAGACGCGGAGAGTCAGACCGGCTCTGCGTCCCTCTCAGCGGTCTCCGCGCCTCGGCGGTGAATCCCTCGGTTCCATCGGCGGTGCTCATTTCTTGTTGACGTCTCCTAAGGCTTGATTGCGTACATCTCGAGCTTCACGTCCGGAAACTCGTCGGGTACGTACACCGAAATTGTTTTCGATCCCCGGATCGTGTCCCAAAACGGACCCACGCTGTCCATGCCGAAGTAGTGGAAGCCCGGGCGAGTTGGGATCGGCGCGGGCGGCGGCGACGCGTGAATGAGCGTGACGCCGGGCAAGGCCGAGCCGACCACCGCGTCTATAACGTCGCGGGCGGCGATCTTGACTACGCGAGGCACGCGCTCGATTAATTTGTGCTCGGCAAGCTGCGCTCGCACTCCAAGGAAGAAGGCGGCCTCCTTGAGGAGGCGCTCGTCTTGCACGCGCCCGACGTAGAGTGATTCGCGAATCATCTCGAGCGGGATCGCTACGCACCGCGTTGGGATAACCGTTTCGAGCAAGTCGCGGATGTCCGCGGCAAGCTGGCTGAACGTGAAGTAGAGGTCGGTATGCTCGTAGCGAACGATGTCCTTCGGATGGCGGTCGGCGGCGAACGTCGTCAAAGCGCCGCAAAGCTCGGCCATCTCGGTGTACAAGCGCTCGGGATGGACCAGCCGCGTGCGAAATAGATGAGCCAGCACCGGTATCGCGGAGTTGACGGTATGAAGCAGCCAGAATACCGCGACCTCGCCCGTCGTGAAGTCCGCCAGTGTAGACGAACGCTGGCGCCGCTGCTCGGCCAGGGTGCTGCTCTTGGTGACTAATATCTCGACCACTTGCCGAAGCATGTTCACGAGCCAGGTGGATGCGGCCACGTTCAGCGCCGGCGGAATATAATTCTCGGACAGCGTCAGTTGACCCGTCGCCGTCCGCTGAAGCTCGGCTATCTTGATCGAACTGTACCCGTCGCGCAGTTCATCGGCGAAAAGCAATCTGAGGTTGCCGCGCGCGAATGACATCTGTTGTTCGTTCTCGCCCGTGGTTTCATCGGGCGCGGCGCCGGCGTCCTGCAGATAGCGCACCATCGGATTCGGCTCCGCGCCGTTCGCCTGAAAATTGGGTGCGCCCATGCGTTTAGCGGGAATGGCCAGATGAACGTCAAGCGACTCCGCCGCCGGATCGAAGTGTCCTTCGACGGGCCGTGGGGGAGGAGCCGGATCGGTCTGGGGTATGTTCAACAATAATCCATCCGGCATCACGGCGCTTGCGAGCAAGACTTCAAAGCTGCCGTTGGCGAGCGACTCGCGATTTATCCGCAAGTCCAGAACGCCCCATTCGTAAGGGAACAGAAACGCGAGGCGTGAAGTGAGCAACTCTTCGTGGAAGTTGTCCCATTGTTGAAAGTGATGGGGAGTAAGCAGCATCCCCTCGTTCCATACGATCTTGCGATAGCGGCTCATACCGTCCGGTCTTCCGTTAGCACCTCCTCTGACTGAGTTGTCAAAAAAGGCCTGAATCAGTGCGCGTGCGTTGGTTCGAGGCTCGAGAGTCTTTCTCTCTTGTTACTTCAGGACAGCTTCAGCCCCCTTTTGTCCTCCGGGAGTTCAGGTGTACAAAGCGAAGCGATTAAAGCGCCTGAATTCTGTTCCATCGAGAGAACTTTGTCAACACGGCCGGCGTGCGAGGGTGCTTAACGGTTTTGGGGAAGCGAGGCAGAAAGATGTCTCGACAGATAGAAAGCAACGTACGCATGACGAGGCATTAAATTCGGGACGGATCTTTGGGCGCTCTCATTAACACCCTGCTTTAGCTGGGTGAGATCG
>JAHFUG010000424.1 GCA_023265195.1 Blastocatellia bacterium
TCACCATACCTGATGACCATCTCGTCCGGGCCGCTGCCGTTCGAATTGCGAAGATGGAACTCGCCAGCCGTGGGATCATACATTCCGATTGTGTCTACCTTGTCTCCATTCCAATCACCGCCCAGCGGCATCCACCCTTTTCCGGCTACCCCGAATTGAAAGGTGACTGGCGCCTCGTCCGGATCCTGTGATTTCCACAGATAAAACGTGTTGCTCCGCATATCGCACAACCCCGCGGTGTCCTGACCATCTCCATCCCAGTCACCAACGAGAGCAACAAGATCGCCTCCAGACAATCCCTGCGTGTCTAACATTTTTTTGTCTGGGATGTTCCACTTGCCACTAACTGTCGGGACCAGAGGGGGCGCGACTATATCCGTTACAGCTACTCGCGGAAGCAAGTCAAAGGCGGAGTCGATACTGAAATTGGGATGCTCCGCGGTAATATACGACCTATCAGACACTGAATCAGTGAATGCGTCCTCAACCGCACGCCAGAATCTGCCGATGCGCTCGGGCACTATGCTGTCGTACCCACCCCCGTTTTGCAGCCTGAGGATTGTTGAGCTCGAACCCGTGAACGCGGGATATATAGGCAGAATTCTGACCTTCTCGCGATCGCCGACCGCTTCGATCAAAGGCGTTGTCGGGAATAATGCCGCGCCACGGTCTATCTCATATCGATTGAAGGAGCCGGCCGACATGTACATCTGAACGACCACTATGCAGATCAACGTGGAGGTCACCACCGCACGCCATCCGAATCGCCACCAACCCTTTAGCGAAATCCGCATCAACAGCGGCGCACGCCGTAGAACCCAATCCAGTCCGAAGGCCGCGAGCACCGCCGCCGCAAGATTGAACAGAAACAGCAGCCGGGGAAGCCACATATACTTGAAGCCAGGCATCACGCTGTTAAAGATCCGGACCAGCGGCGTGCCGGTTGCCAGGAGAACCACGATGATTCCCATCGCTCGCGAGTAAGCAACAAGAGAGTGTCGCCGCCAAAAACCGATTAACGCGAGAATCGCGGTCGGCGTCCCAAGAAACATGAACGCCTCCTTGGATGCCTCGATGGTATGAGGCACAAAAAAGAAGAGCAGGTCGGAGGCCGGTAGCGAAGGATAAAGCGATTCCGAATAGGTCATCGCCGATCGATCCATCCCTTGAACCATCTCCCACGTCGGTATGAGTTGGATCGCGATCAGACCGGTTACGACGACGGCGGGAACCACAATGAGGATTCCGTAGTCGACGGTTTCTCTTAGCATCAGTCCCGAAAAGCTTCGCGTGTCTCGTCGACACGCTCGAAAGAGTAAGTACGCTCCATAACAGCCAATCGCGGTGAAGGCGAATTCGGTCAACAACACCTGACCGCCGAAGAACATGAGAGCCATGACTATTCCCAGCCAAATACCGGCCGGCAAGGACCGCCGTCTGACGGTTCTCCGCATCAGCAAGAGAGCGAGCGGCAGCCAGACTACGATGGCTAAGATAGACTCAAACGGGAGCCAGACGAAGGTGAAGCTGTTTAGCATCCAGGCTATGCCGCCGAATAACGATGCGGCAAACGAGATCCTGACACCCGAAAGCAATAGAAACATCGTCAGCCCGCCAAACAGCATGTGGGACACCACCAGCAGGTCGTGGGTTTTCGTCGGCGTGGTCACGAACGAGAGGAAGGTTCGAGGAATGGACAGAAGCATATTCTGTCCATTCGTAAAAAGCGGATGGCCGGCAAAGCTATAAGGGTCCCAGAGTGGAAAGTCATTTGATTTGAGAGCGTCATTGAGAAGGACATGCCACGGGTACATCGACTCGGCTTGGTCTCCACCAATCGACTCGGGCTGCTCGTTCGGCTGATAAGCCCACGGATAAATCTGGTTCCGGCTGCCGCCCATGTCCGATAAGGTGTAGCCCTTGAAAACCGGCGAGAAGAAGTAGTACGTGACGCTGGCCATGATGATAAATGCTATCGAGAATCGGCCGGCACGAGTACGAAAAAACGATAGCTTGGTTAGCAGCGACGTTGAAGGTTGGATCGGGCGCATCAGCCCGCGAAGACGCGAGAATAACGACGAGATCAAGGATCTGTTCATTTTCTTCCCCACCCTTGTAGGATCCCGCGGTCACATATTCAATGAAATGTGACCAGGACGAGACCGGCCGAGTTCCAAATCCAAATGGAAGGAGCCAACGCTACTTCAGGCCATATGTAGCCAAAGGACCAAGGGTTCGCTGATCACTCCCAGCGATCGCCCCTTGCGACCTCTGTTACGCATCTAGCGGTGCTCGGCGGAAATGATTGAACATTGGCGCCCAGGGAGTCTCACTGAGCCAACTTCCGGATTAACCGCTGATCTTCGTTACCTTCGGGTCGCTTGATTCGAATCAGCCTTGCGCAGTCAACGCAAATCAGCGGCTTGAGACTTGGAGACGGGTTCAATATCTCCGTGCTTACACTTGTTCGCTTATATTAGAGCGGTTGCAGGCTACCAGTCTTAGCCTCTTGCTGTCAAGAGTCTGCAATACAAAATACAATATGGACGTGACGCCCATGCCTCAAACCGTCGAAACCGCTAAAACTCGTCAGGGCTTCAACCGCCACCTCAACAAGAGTGTGGCGCCAATCGAGCGCCGGCACGGGGCGAAGAAGCGCATTCTGCTGTCGAAGCTACGCTGTTAACAGTTGAGAGCGGTTACGGCTGGCTTATGCGACAACAACTGAAAGCTGACCGGCGCTCGACGGCTGATAGACCACATCAATATGATGCTGGCGATCAGAACCAAACCAGGCTAACTAACAACGAGTGGGTCGCATATTGGGCAAGTCGCCGTCAAGCCGCTTGATTTCAGGTGGTGGGGTAATTGTGTGTTGCCGAGAAAGTAAAGAAGAGTTTCTCGCAAAGACGCAAAGATCGGTGCAAAGGCCGCTAAGCAGGCCTTGCAAGAAAAAACAAAAGTCGGATGCGATGAGCCGCCTAAAGGCCGCATAGAGGCAGCGGGCGGAGCCGCAACAAGAAGCCCGCTGGCGAAGCAAACCCGAAGAATCTCATTTTTCTCGGCAGGCTTGTTTGCGGCCTTTGCGCCGATCTTTGCGTCTTTGCGAGAAACTCTTTCTTCCCGATTTGGGCGCGGACGGAGCTCGTCCGAAGAACAAACTCCATGACCCCACTACCTGATTTCAAGTCCCACTTTTTTCAATCGCGCCAGGCCGTCTCTCGATTGTACATGGTGCTCACGCGCCCCGCTTTTTTCAGGACGGTTCATAGCTCTTCCGATAGACATCGCGCACCGCGGTATTCTCGCGGAACCAGACCACCATTGAACGAAATCCTCGTTCAAAGCTGTATTGCGGAGTCCAGTCCAGGTCTTCTTGTATCTTTCCAATCTCGGAAACCCAAAGCTCGGTATCCCAGGAACGGCCAGGCATCGATTTCCAATCCGGCTCCGCGCGTACTTCCAGTACTCTTCTGGCGACATCCACCACTTCGCGCAGGCAGGTCTGAATACCCGTGCCAACATTGTAGACTGAACCACGCTTACGGTCCAATCGGGCGGCCGCTTGAACGTAGGCTTCAACGGCGTCATCAACGTAGATGTAATCTCTTGCTACTCCAGGGTTCGCTAGCGGCGGCAATTTCCCGTGCAGGCCGTGGCAAATCAAAGCAGGCATCAGCCTACCTGGCTCTTCATAAGGACCATAAACCGAGTAAAGCCGGAGCGTTACCAACCGCGCTCCTTGATTTCGAGCCATGTAATCGCACCAGAGAGTTTGCGACGCCTTAGTAACGGCATAATTGCTGTTCGGCTCCAGATACTCCTCTTCGGAAGGGGCATGATCTTTGAAGCCATACTCGGATGACGAGCCGGTGTTCACGAACGCTTCAAAACCCGTCTTCAAACATGTCTGGAGGAGGTTCATTGTTCCGGCGATATTTGTCTTCACCATGCTACTGGCGTCTGTCTGCCAAGAATAAGCTCCGTGCGCCGCAAGGTGAAATACCCAGTCGGGCCGAACGCCGGCGACAACCGCGGCGAGCAGTGAATCGTCCTCGAGGTCAGCGCAGTGAATGCGGAGGTCGTCTCGAATCTCTTTGATTCGCCATGTCTTGTGCTTTTCGCGCACGAGTATGTGCACTTCGTGCCCATCTACGAGCATCCGGCGAGCCAGGTTAGCGCCGACGAATCCTGTTCCTCCAGTAATGAGCACTCGTTTCATTCTCGCCCTCCGGTTTTCTTGCCATCAATAAGATTGCCGAACGGCGAAGACAACTACGTCCAACGGCTGTCGGCAAATCGGCGTCGCGAACCGGGCCGGATGTAATCAACCCCAAACTATCATATTTGACCATTCGGTAGTGAATCCGGCCGGGAAGCCGGCGCGCGGAGAACGTCGCGGGATTGAACGCCGACTCATCGAATGGCGCGGGAAACAACTCACGATCGTTGTTAATACTCCCGCAAATGGCGCAACGAGTGGCGTGCGGTTCAATCATGCGGTTCGCTTTCCTGAGTTGTAGGTTGAGGCTGAGTGGGTGGATTGATGATACTATCCACGATAAACGGCGGACGGCGCTTTACCTCATCGTAGATATGAGCGAGATATGAGCCGATAATGCTCAGGCAGAGCAACTGTATGCCGCCTATGAAGAGCACGAGGACAATGATTGTCGTAAAACCGCTTGGTGTCGCCTCCGGCCGAAAGAGCCGGAGGGCTATTTGATAGATGATGGCGAGAAGTGAAATTACCTCCATCACGAACGCCAACACAACGATGAGTTCGAGAGGCGCATAGGAAAATGAGAACACGGCCTGCCGCGCCCAAGCAAAGTTCTTGACCATGGAATTGGTCGTGCGTCCAAATAGCCGCTCGGGCCGGATGTACGGCTCGCCAATCTGCTTGAATCCCACCCAGGCGCGCAAGCCGCGGATGAAGCGATTGTTCTCGGGCATCGCGTTCAATGCGTTGACTACCCGCCGGTCAAGCAACGAGAAGTCACCGGCGTCCAACGGCATTGGCACATATGACGCCGCCCGGAATAGCCGATAGAACGCTTTGTAGGCAAACTGCAGGAAGACCGTGGTTTCCCGCTTGACGCGAACGCCATAAACGACGTCATAGCCTTCACGCCATCTGGCGTGGAATTGCTCGATCAGTTCCGGCGGGTCTTGCAAGTCACCATCCAGCAGAATGACCGCGTCGCCCGTTGCGATCCGCATTCCGCTGGTAAAGGCGTTCTGCGAGCCAAAGTTGCGCGAATGATTGACGACGGTTACTCTGCGGTCGCGCCGCGCCATCTCGGCCAGCACCTCCGCCGCGTTATCAGGGCTGGCGTCGTTGACAAAGATTATTTCATAGTCAACGCCGACCTTCTCGAACACGGCCAATAGGCGCTTGTACATCATCGGCGCCGCGGGCGCGTCTCGATAGCACGCGATGATCGCGCTGAGTTTTCTTCTTGAAGTTTCGTGGGCCACTAGTCCGCCACGCTAGTTTGCATTGCAGGCTCGATCGCCTGCAACACAACTTCGGCAAGCGCCTGCTTCGACAGTCCGTGCGTCCTATACATGAAGTCCTGACTACCTGAAACGCCTCCCGGCAGTCTTTTCACCGCTCGGCGAATCAGCCGGCATCTCAAACCACCTTCCGCAATCACTTCGGCTACCAGCGAGCCCAGTCCACCGCTGCTATAGTGAGCTTCCACCGTGATCACGGCGTCATAACGCTGGAGCATCTCCGCGAGATCGTCCACGGGAGCGGGCCGCATGCTGGCCACTACGCCGACGGCGCACGGTATGCCCTGTTCCGCCAACAAGTCCGCCGCGGCGATGACTTCGGTGGAGACGCCGCCCATAGCGAGCATGAGCACGGAGCCCGTCTCGCGGATACACTGGACGCACCGAAGCTCGAATCGCCCGTCCAACCCCGGCACAACCGTCTTGTCGTCTTTGCCGAGCCGATAATAGACGGGCCCTGGCAGATCCCATGTTGCTTTTAACGCGGTCGTCGTTTGCAGGTGGTCAGCGGGCGCGATGACGGTGACGCCAGGCTGAACAGCCAGTACGCCTACATCATCGAGGCCGTAATGAGTGATCCCGTTCGTGCCGTACTCGAAGCCGCCGCCTACGCCAACAATGCGGACCGGTAATTGATGAACGATTGGTCCGTTTCGGATGAACTCATAACTGCGCAACGCCGCAAAGGTGACGATCGAATAGGCGAACGGGATGTAACCCGCCTCGGCCAAACCCGTCGCCACGCCGATCATGTTCTGTTCCGCTACTCCAACGTTGAAGAAGCGGTCCGGGAACCTCTCGGCGAACGGCTCGACCGCCATATAGCCCAGGTCAGCGGTCAGCAGCAGAATTCGTGGGTCTTGTTCGGCCAACTCGACCAGCGTTCTAATAAAAGCGCCCCTCATGTTTCACCTCCCGGACAGAGGCCGGCGCCAGTCGTCTGAAGTGAATTCAA
>JAHFUG010000425.1:0-2598 GCA_023265195.1 Blastocatellia bacterium
CGAGAATTTTGTTCTCGTTTCCCCCGAGGGCCACCGCGTGATCTGGCATTCCAAACCCCGCACTCCGAACTCCGAACTCCGAACCCCGCACCCCTACCCTCTCTGCGGTATCTGTCAATGGTTACCTTGCTCGCTCAGGTGGATCAGGCTGCATCGGTTCTTCGAAGCTTTTTCAGTCTCACTTACTCATCATTTTCTTCGTGGTCTCCGTGATCTTCGTGGTTATCGTCCTTTTAATGTTGCTTTTTGGCTGGCTCCAGGGTAAATCGTGGTTGGAGGCATGGCTGTGAACAAACAAGAATTTATCGAGAAGCTCATTGAAGAGCGCGGGAACGTATTGAAAGCTATCGAGGGCGTGAGTGACGTGGAGTTGGTCCAGCCGATGGCCGAAGGCAAGTGGTCCATCAAAGACACACTGGGCCACCTCACTGCGTGGGAAGCCGCCGTTATCAATGCGTTCGAGCAGAAAGCCCGAGGCGAGCGCCCTACGATGCCCAACCTGGAAAACTTAGACGCCTGGAATGCGGAACAGGCGGCGAAACGAGAGGGCAAGAGCGCCGACGAAGTCAGACACGAGTTCAACGAGAGCAGGAAGCGGCTGCTCACGATTGTAAGCGGCCTGGCTGACGACGAGGGTCTTTGGTCGCCAGAGCGCTCGACGGCAAAGATGCTCAGCGGGTTGATCCATCACGATCGGCATCATTGGAAAGCGCTCTGCGAATACCGCCGCCTTGATTGCGCCGAGTCGTAGACTGCAATCAACTTGCCTGGATCGTCTCCCCTTTTTCTCGCCGGAGATTCCCTGCCTCGATATGAACCGGCGCGTAGTCGAGATTGTCGAGATGGTGTCGCATTCGTCTCCGGCAGCCGGTAAAGAGGTTAACAAACATTGGCTCGATCAATGTGAGACTACACGCGGCAAGCCGGAGCCGCCTTCTCGAGTTCTGGCGAGATTCGGATGGACGGGAAGCGCCAATGTCGCCGACAGGATGGCCGCCGCGGGACTCCGTGAGAATGCGAGCGAGGGGCGTCAACCTTGACAGGGATTCTTCGCCTCTGGTCTACTCCACAAAGTGAGGCTCGGCTTAGGGTTGCGCGGCCAGCCTCCGTAACTGGTCATCGAGCCTGCTCGTAGCTCAACGCCCTCGGCGAAGTTCCCTCCGAGGTGAAACTCACGCTCCCGGAATTGGATTGACGGGCCTGCCTCACGCAAAAAATCGAGCCGTTGTTTTGCCCGTTATTGAGAGCGTAACGCGATTAGACCAGAAGGACTGGGTTCCGTATTAGTGGGGAAAACTGAGATGGCCGATACCGACTGGGCCGGCATGCTCGCGGAGGGCGACGTTGAAGCGATTTGGAACGGGCTCTACCGCCTCGTCTCACGTCATCCTGCCGCCAGACCTCTCCACTTCACCATCGATCAAGCGGCAGTCTCGTCTCAACACGAAATCAACGCCGACCTCGCCCAGGAACTCTTCCTCGAGCTGTTTCAAAAGCAACGCTTCGATCACTACGTCGACAAAGGTTACACGAGCACTGAGATTGAGAACGAACTGTCTCGCATCGAAATGCCGAACCTTGTGGGCGAGCGGCTCCGCCGAAGATACCCTGAATCATTTAGAATGGCGCGCAGAGTCAGCGCCTTGTTAAAGACCAGCCCGCGGTTCAAACGTTTCGGCAGGAGAGAAGCCCCCGTTCCAACAGGTGAGACTGAGCGCGCGCCCGTCCCAAAGCCAATTGTGCGCGCCGTTCTGGAAGAAGTAGCGTCGTCCGATGACTACATCGAAGCGCTGGTCGAGGCCGACCCCGATGACGATGAAGCCCCTCCGGAAAAAGCGCCTCGCCGGCAGCGCATGGTCAATCAGGTCTTTGGGCTGAAGCAGTGGCCGGCAAATAAGCCTCGCAAGGACTCGGGTTTCTTCGATGACCTGGCCGGCGCCGTGCCGGTGCGAAAGCGGGACACTCGCTACGTGGGACGGTCCGGCACGTCCCAGCTAATAATCTCAAACCCGGAGTTGGAGTCACTCCTTGTCGAGATTTTCACCGCCATCGATTCGCCCGCCGACGTCCGAACGATCCGTCAGATCGCGTTGTCGAAGATACCACTTCAGGATTACCGGCTCTCGTCGCTCGATGAGCCGCTTCGAGCGCGCGACGACGGAACCGAACGAGGATCGACGTTGTTGAGCACGCTCGCTACCGAAGGCCGCCACACACCGGAGTCCCGTTTGCTCCTCGCGGAACGTCACGAAGAGGTGGCCGAGATGGCGGACGTCTTTCTCAAGTCGCTGCTGAAGGCGGTGAACAACAACGAGCGCCGCTACGCCCGGCTGATCAAGACCATCTACCATTTTTATTTCGACTCCCAGGAGCGATCTCAGTTGGAGGTGGCGGAATTACTCGGGGTATCGGATTCGCTTGTAAGCGACAATCGAAAGATCGTCGAGTACGAATTAAAGAAGCTCCGGCTTTCACTCGAGGAAGGACAGGTGTTTTCGGAATCGCTGCGAAAGTCGCTGCTGCGCGACCACTCGGACTTGATCGGGGCGTCTTAGCGGACGGGTAGAGAAAGTGAATAGGCCCTCCGTTAGGAGGGCA
>JAHFUG010000425.1:2698-6470 GCA_023265195.1 Blastocatellia bacterium
GTTAGGAGGGCAATGTTTATAGATTCCGCGTCGACTTCTTCCCCCTCCTCCCTTACGAGGGGTGGCGCAACCCCAGCGGGGTTGCGGCCTTCGTGCGGGCGGTTTTCAGTTAGGAGGCAAGGAAGATCGACGGCTCGATCAGGAGCATCAGATGACCGTCAAAGACCTGGAAGATCTTTATGACTATGGCTACTGGGCGAACAGCAAGCTCTTTGAAGTCATTCCCCGGAACAATTCACGCGGCCGGTAGCGGGAAGTCATGGCTCCATCAGGAACACGATGGTGCATGCCCTGAGCGCCGAATGGGGCTGGCTCAGCCGTTGCGGCGGGCATAAGCGGGGCTCGCGCCTCAATCCCGACGACTACCCAACAGTGGAGTCTCTTGTCGAAGAGTGGAGCAAAGTCGAGGGATATGTGCGCGAGTTTTTGTCCGCGATGAAGGACGAAGACGTGGCTCGCGATGTTGAATACGCGAATGATCGCGCCGAGAAACGCTCAATGCCCTTGGGTGAGACGATGCAGCACGCGGCAATGCACGGCGTTCATCATCGTGGACAGGTTGCGCTGCTGTTGAGGCTGCTCGGCCCTTCGGCGACGAATGGCCATATCCATTCACGCCGTAAGGCTTATACCCTTCGGGATCGGGATAGTGGCCAAACTTCTTGATGTGCCATTCCTGCACCGCCTTCATGTGCTTCCGCTGGCCTTCCAACGAACCGGTCAAGTAGTCATCGCTGACTACAGAATAGGCAATCAGTACTACCTGAAGAGGTGTAAATTGCAAACTGGCCGTCTCAGAACCTCTGCTGCCCTTCGTGAATCCATCCGGTGATGCTTCATTAAGGAGCCGTTGGCGGGTTTCCACCTCTCCCTTCACAAAGCCGCCGAGCAAAGCCCTGAATGATTTATCGCCCGCCGCGGCTTGATCCCGGGCCGTCTCTACGAGACTCTCCCGTCTACGGTGGAGATTGCATTTAACAATCACATCACTGCTGGGTCTTCTCTTCAGCTTTTTCGATTTTCTTTCGAAGTTCTTCGATGCGAGCCCGAAGCCTGGATGCTTGCGATTGCAGCTCGTTGAGGCGCTGTTGGATTGTTGTTCTTTGATTCTGAATATCCTGGAGAGCCCGTTGCACGTCCGCCCTGATCGCGGCTTCCGTCTCGTCGCGGCGGAGGCCGCCTCTCAGCAGCAGCTCTTGTTGAATATTCCGAAGACGCGATTGATTGTCCATCTCACGCGCGTCAAGCGCAGTCTTTCGGTCTTGCTGAAGATCAATCTTGTCCTCGACTCGCACCAGTCTTTCCTCGAGAAGCAGCAACTCCATGGTATCGGAGTTGCGCTCGGTCGATCTCCTGAGCCGCTTTACTTCCGCCGTCAGCAGTTGAATCTGCTGCGCAAGACCCTCGAGCTCGCGCTGCATCAGGGTCAAGTCCGCTGTCGCGGGAGCCGATTGCTGAGTCGGCTGTTGCTCACCCGGCTTGTCGTTGGCCAACTTTGGACGAACCGGCCGCGCTTTTACAGCCGGGTCCTGTGGATCATCCGCGTTGACTGGCGCTTGTGATAGAAAGACGCTCAGAACGAAGAGTACTAGGATTGACAATGCGGACCGGTGGCGAATAAACATAGCTAGTTTCCTACGGAGTCAATGTCGGGCACGGGCCCCTACTATACCATCTCCAATCGCCTTGCGTCGCCTAGCTTAACCTCAGGCGCGGTCTCGAAAGCGCCGGTTTAGGAGGCGTAAAAAAATGACTTCCCGTTTTGTGTTATGCGGCAGCACGAGATGAGGACCGCCGGTGAAGTGAGGACTTCACCGCAGAGTCGCAGAGATCGCTGAGAGAGCCGCAGAGAGTAAGCCCCCTCTGCGTCCCTCTCTGCGACTCCGCCGTGAACTCCCTCGAAAAAGGGAACTTATTTCTTTTACGCCCCCTTAGTTTAAGCTTGGGCGAAAGGCCCGCCTGAGGTGCACCAAAGCAAGCTCGCATCGTGTCGCTCGAGCCTCCTCCGCCGACATTGCGAACCTGGCGCGGGCTTCTCAATGGCGCCGGTTGACGATCACTACGCATCGCGTTCATAGGCGGCCTTGAGCCAGCGTTTGACTTCGTCGTCTATGTCGGCCGCGCTGGCAATTGCTATCCTGTGCGTGATTCTATCTTTCTTCGCGAAGCCGCCTGTGTCGATCAACCGGCCTCCGCCTTTTAAGTCACCCAGCGCGAATCCCAAGTCAATCCGGGTTCGGGTTGACGGCTTGATTTGCGCAAACACGTGTTTTCGATAAAACGGCACGATGGTCTGGCATGGACACGCCTTTACGTCTCTACCGAGGCTCAAGCCCAGCTTCAACAGCCGGTCATAGGTCGGCCGCAAAGACGCTTTCGGGCCTGCGAACATTTTCGCGACGTATTTCTCGGCGGCCCGGAGATACTCGTCAGGATCGCTGTCTTCGCTGTTCTTTCCTTCCGCGCGATCGGCAAGCCACGAGGCCGAGTTGGTTCCAAGGCCCTGTTCCTGCTTGAGCCACTCTCGCCGCTCTCTATTTGTAGGCGGGCCTTCCTTCTTAATCAATTTGATCCAGTGATCGAGAGACTTGCCAGTCTTCTCAGGCATCTCATCGATCCATTTCCGAACCATCGCGACGCCTGGATGAACGCCGTAGATAGATTTGACCTTGCTCTTTGCCGTTGGCATATTCGACGGCCTCCGAAACCGCCCCTGTATTCTACTTTCGGCGTGAGTACGTAGTCACGAGCGTTGAGCCGGTTTTCCGTCGTGCGTCTTGCTGATCGAGTTGCCTTCCAGCGGAGCAGGAACCGGCTGGCCAATCCGGTATGGAGTACGCCCTCTTGGAGTACGGCCTCCATAGGAGGGCCAAGCCCTCCTATGGAGGGCGGGTCCTCCTACGGAGGGCGCTGGAGTTTGGCCCTTTCCGGAAGAGGCCCGCGAAACTCTGTCCATTCCTCCCATATGCTATACTCGACTTCCAAATGGCCCGTCAGGATGACAACCCGCTAGTAAAAGCCGAGTCCCTGATAAAGCGCGCGTTGCACCGATTAGGAGAAGGAATCGACAATCGCCTATTCCGCGAAACAGGCTCGAAACTGAGCGAACACGAAATCACCGATCTGGCTTCCCTTCTCGAGACCGCGATCGAGTCCAGTCTGCGTGAAGACGAAGCCGGTCTCAGGCGGCTGGCCCCGAACGAGTACAAGGTGCTGCTGAAATTCGAAGCCAGGGATCGTATTGGGGATGACTGCCGGAAGGCCCTCGAGTCGGAACTCAGCGGCGCGGCTTCGGAATACATCCGCAACAGGCGATATCACACGGCAGGCGGCATCGAGATGAAGGTGGCGTTCGACGTGTTTATCAAGGCGGCTTCAATCCAGGCTCATTTCCGCGACGCGGCTTCTTCGGCCGAGACGCCTGATTCCGGCGCTCAGCCATTACAACGAGAGATTGAACTAAAGGCCGGCAATGGCGCAACGCACCGGCTGGCGATCACAAGAGGAGGCGCTCCTTTGGTGATAGGGCGCGCCGCAGGGGTCGCTTTGAGGCTCGACGACGAAAGCGTCTCGCGCCATCACTGCTCCGTCGCGCTCAAGGAGAACGGCGAGTTAGTAATCGGCGATCTCGGCAGTGCTAACGGCACTATGGTTAACGGGAGCGTAATAAATGCCGGCGCAGTTCGCGTCCTTGCGGAAGGAGACGTGATTCGGGTAGGGGATCTGGAGTTAGGAGTTACGATTCAGGGGAGATAGGATTCGAGATTCAGGA
>JAHFUG010000426.1:0-2337 GCA_023265195.1 Blastocatellia bacterium
GTCGCCAATTCTTAACTCACTCGACTTCAAGGCGGAGGCCAGGAGCATGGATACCACGGCGTCGGTCAGTCAGTCTTTAGATCAACCTCGCGCCAGGCGCAAGTTGTGGCCTTTCATTCTTACTCTGATCGTAGCGCTGCCGATAGCGACGACATTAATACTGGGGTTGATGCCCGTCGAAGCGGACTTCGCAGGCGATGACGCGACGACTGGAGTCACTCAGGACAGCAGCGGTTTGAAGCGCGAGTTTCCTTCAATCGTGATTCGTCCCGACAACGCGCCCTCGGACGCCAAAGCCAAACAACGGATAGAACTCGGACGCTTGCTCTTCTTCGATCCGATCTTGTCCGGAGACAACGATATCTCTTGCGCGACATGCCATCATTCCGATCTCGGATTCACCGACGCCAGAGGGCTCTCGATGGGAAGGGGCGGCCACGGACTCGGGCCCGACCGAACGGCCGGTTCGCCGGTTCGCCGAGGCGCTCCGACGATATGGAACTCCGCCTTTAACAAATTGCAGTTCTGGGACGGCCGCGCAGCCGATTTAGAGCAACAGGCCGAGGGCCCCATCACCAGCGACATCGAGATGGCGGAGAGTCCCGAAACGCTCGTGAAGGAACTCAAGGCGATTCCGGAATACGCGAGAAGATTCGATGAGGCTTTCGGAGGCGACGGCGGCTCCAGCATTTCGCTTCAGACCGCGGTCAAAGCCGTCGCCGCGTTCGAGCGCACCTTGACCGCGAACAATTCCCCGTTCGACAAGTATGCCGCGGGCGACCCCGATGCTCTTACCGCGGCCCAACGGCGCGGGTTCAATATCTTCAGATCAGGCAAGACTCGTTGCTTTGAATGCCACGGGCCTCCCACTTTCGCCAACCGCGATTTCAAGATCATCGGCGTGCCCGACGTCGATCCGCATAAGCCGGATATGGGCCGCGCCGAGGTCGAAGGAGGCGATGGGTACAAGTATGCATTCAAGGTCCCGACCCTTCGCAACGTCGTGCTGAACGCGCCGTACATGCACAACGGGCGTTTCAAGACGCTCGAGGAAGTGCTTGATTTCTACGCGGCGGGCGGCGGGCCAGGCGTGGGGTTCAACGAGGCGGTTCCCGACGATAAGATTCACTCATATAAGATAACGCCGCAAGAAAAAGAAGATCTGATCGCTTTCCTGTATGCATTGACCGATGAGTCGAAGCTGCCCGCGTTTCCCGAGAAGGTTCCTTCCGGCCTTCCCGTTGTTCCTCACTTGAAGAACCCCGCTCGGGATTTGGCCGCGCAATTCAACACCGGCTCTCCTCACAGAGAAGAGGCCAGGCGGTCACCGATGACGTTGACGGTGAAGGCCGGCGAATCAATTCAAGCCGCCGTTGATCGGGCTCGGCCCGGCGACACCATCGAGGTGATGCCCGGCGTCTATCACGAGCAGATCATCGTCGATCTGGACAACATCACCCTAAAAGGCGTTAAGGCGCCGGCGTCCGAACATTCTTTCTCGCCGGTGAGGACTCCGCGCGATCAGGCGGACGTAGACAAAGCGCTCAAGGACTTCAAGGACGACGCCGCTAAGCCCGGCCGGCCTATTCTTGATGGAGAGAAGAAGCTATCGGACGCCGTGATTGCGGCCGGGAGTGATTTTCACATCGAGGGTTTCGAGATTCGTCACTACGTTGCAAACGGAGTCGTGGTGCAACACGCGCGGGGACCGGTGTTCCGCGACCTGGTCATCGACGACACGGGACTGTACGGCGTCTATCCGGTTAGCTGCACCGGGGTGACTCTGGAGAACTGCGTCGCGAGCGGCATCGCCGATGCGGCGCTCTACGTCGGCCAGTCGCGTGACATCATCGTTCGAAATTGCGAAGCGCACGACAACGTAACGGGAATCGAGATCGAAAACTCCATCAACGCCGTCGTCGAGAACAACTATGTCCACAACAACACCGGCGGGATTCTGGTGTTCATACTTCCCAACAACGTCTCAAAGGCGGGCCGAGGCTGCAAAGTAATTGGGAATCGGGTTATCAACAACAACCATGAGAACTTCGGCAATCCGAACTCGATCGTATCTCACGTTCCGCCCGGCGCTGGAATCATGGTGATGGCGGCCGACGATAACGAGATCGCTGGCAACGAGGTTCGAGGCAACGACTGCTACGGAGCCGCGGTGTTCAGCTTGGAAGTCGCATTCCCCGCGGGGACGGTGTTCGACGTGGGGCCGACGCCGGAGCGAAACTGGGTTCACGATAATACCTATTCCGACAACGGCAAGCGCCCAGCCGGCGCGATGGCTCGCGCGGGAATTCGCGGAGCCGATTTGGTGTGGGACGCCAG
>JAHFUG010000426.1:2437-6470 GCA_023265195.1 Blastocatellia bacterium
CTAATCGAGGGGCGGTCGCGGAGGGCCGCCAGTACATTGCGCCTCAAAGCCCGCTCAAGTTCTCGAGTTCGAACTCTCGCTTGCAATAAAACACCATCATTCGAGGTGAATCGTTGGCAATAACAGACACCGACGTGATTCCAAGGCCGGATCAGACTGCTTCAAGAACCAATGATGCGGTTGTGCTTCCAAGCCTGATCGGACAATGTTTCTCCGAGTTCATCGGAACCTTTATTATGATGCTGATCGGTGATGGAGCTGTCGCCGTCGCCGTGCTGACCGGAGCCCTGGACGGATGGGCCGTCGCGGTCATGTGGGGTCTCGCCGTGACCTTCGCGATCTACGTCGCGGGAGCGGTGTCAGGCGCCCACTTCAACGCATCGGTTACGATAACAATGGCGATCTTCCGGGGTTTCCCAAAGAGCAGAGTACTGCCGTTCATCGCAAGCCAGATTGCCGGGGCTTACGCCGCCTCGGCATGCATTTACTGGTTGTGGCGCGGATTCTGGTCAGGCGCGGCTGAAAAACTCGGCGTAGCCGTTGGGCAGCCGGGAAGTCAAAAACTGATGATGGTCTTCGCGTGCTTTTATCCAAACCCCGGCAGCATCGGGGTCGACTCTTCGGCGTACGCCAAGGTGACTACCGTGGACGCATTGACCACCGAGATTATCTTGACGATGTTTCTCTTGGTTATGATCTTCGCGCTCACGGAAGAGACGAACGCGGGCGCTCCTCGATCAGGGATGGGACCTGTCTTCGTTGGGCTGACCGTGACCGCCATCGTTGGAATAGGCTCGCCCTTGACCATGGACGCTGTGAATCCGGTTCGAGACTTCGGACCGCGATTGTTCGCGTACACCGCCGGTTACGACAGGATCGCCTTCCCCGGGCCGCGCGGGAACGAATGGTGGCTTTATATTGCCGGGCCGATCATAGGCGCCGTGCTCGGCGGATTAGTTTACCGCTACTTGGTGAAAAGGTTTTTACCGGGCAAGCCCGATGCTTAATGAGCCAGGAACGCTATATCTTGAATAGCTTGTCGAAGGCCGATCGAGGATCTTTAGTCTGCTCCGTGGCTTGAGTAGTCTCGCGTTCCACTGTCTTACGCGGTTCGAAGAGTTCACACTCGTTGCGCATGTCCTTCTTTGCGATGCGCTCGGTTACGGGCTTGCGGCACTGGAACCGGGCGCCCGGATCGAAATTGAGACAATTCTTGCAGGTATGAAGATCCGATCCGCACTTGGGACATTGCGCGGAAACTTCAATGCCGCCTATCTCGATTCTGATTTGCGTCCCGCACAGCGCGCATCTCGTGACTTCTCGAAACGCCGGCATCCTGGGGGAGCGCACGTCGGTCTTTTGCGCCTTGGCCGGCCGTGGCCGCCGTTCGCGATCATCATCTTGCTGATAGCCGCGTTGCTTGTACTTCCTGTCCATTTATTCTCCTGTATGGCTCTGCCGCTGAGATGGGCATATGCCCCGTGATTGAGAAGACTTAGGTTTTCCGGAATCCGAATTCTTAGAGCGATTGAGACTGAAACGGGTTCTGGCTTAATCCAGGTCTTTTTGCGGAAGACGTTCAACACCACAACAATGAGGTGTCTTTGACCTTATACAACATCAGACAATGGTAATCAACCTTTATTCGTCCCGGCTCGCGTGAGTGAGTTTACCAACTATCGATCACAACTTACGCACGAACTTACGCAAGGACTTACGCAAGCTTCTGGCCGCGGCCCTCGGGAAGCGTCAGAACCATCAGCGCTCCCGCTAGAAAGAAGAATGAGGTCAACGCCAGCGCGGACCCGAGCCCGCGATTTGCCGCAATCGCTCCAATCGTATAAGGCCCAAGCGCGCTAAGAGCGCGGCCGGTGCTGTATACGAAACCCTGACCCGTCGCCCGCGCGCGAGTCGGGTATATCTCCGCCAACATAACGCCGAAGAGACTGAAATAACCGTGCCCGAAGAAACCCAAAAGAGGACCGAGCGCCATGAGCGCCAGCGGGCTTCGCGCCATTTGTCCATATATCGGGACCAGGATCGCCGCCCCTATTAGATACACGATGAACGCCGGGCGGCGCCCTATTCTATCCGACACAAATCCGAATGACAGATAACCGAAGAAGGCGCCCGCCTGCATCGGTATGATCCAGCCCATCGACTTCACGATTCCGAGGCCCGCGCCACCGCGTTCAACGGGGCTTTCCAGAAAAGCCGGCAACCATGTAAAGAGCCCCCAGTACCCGAACATCACAAGACCCGTCACCAGTGTTGCTTTGACCGTTCTCGCGATAAGGTCTCTGCCCAGGATGTCGGCCAGCGGATTCTTGCCACGTGACTTCGGCTTCGGTTGTTCGGCCCACACCGGCGGTTCAGGCACGCCTTTTCGAATCCAAAACACCACGAGCGCGGGCAGCACTCCAATTACGAATAGCCATCTCCAGCCAAGCGTGGGGAGAATGGCGGCGGTCAAGAGCGCCGCAAGCATGTAGCCTATCGCCCATCCCGACTGCATTATGCCTATTGCTTTTCCTCTGTGTTCCGCCGGCCAGGTCTCGCTGACCAGGGCCGCTCCCGACGACCACTCTCCACCCAACCCGAGTCCCAGCAGCCCTCTCCATATCATGAGTTGCACAAAGTTCTGCGAGGTCGCCGTCCCGAGCGAGCAGAGCGAGTAGGTTATTATCGTGGCCATAAGAGCTCGCGTGCGGCCTACTCTGTCGGCAAGCACGCCGAACACCATCGCCCCAAATGCCGAAGTGACAAGCGCCACCGAACTGAGGAGCCCGGCGATATCGGAGCTATACTTGAATTCCTTTTGCAACGTAGTGAGCGCCATTACGTAAAGGACGAAGTCCATAGCATCGAGCATCCAGCCGAGCATAGCCGCGATAAGGGTCCTCCATTGCTCGGGCGATATGGTCGAGTACCACCGCCTGCCGTCCTCGGCGGCGATCGTTTGGATTTTTGTATTCTTCAGTTGCTCAGGTTGTGACATCGATCAGACGACTCGCGATGTGTTAGCCATCGCCGTTATTTCACCATGGTCTTATGAGGAGCCGCGCCGCGCCCGCCGCAGCAACGCGAGCATCAAGAAGCCTATCGCAACGGCGGAGGCTCCACGCACGGCGTATTTGACCCAAAACAGCAAGAGAACGCCCCCGGCAAGATACAGCCGCGCCAAAACGAACGCCGGTATGTACGCCCATACTTTTCCGAATATGAGCGCCCCTCCTGAAAGGAATGACGCCATTCCAGCGACGACAACGATGATCACAGGCGCCGTCCCTTCCGGAATCGCGAGATGCTGCCGAGCCGCGACCACTGCGATTCCCGCAAGGATCAGCAAGACACCGGCCGCTTTCACACCAATCAAGGTGATGTCGAGGAACTCGCGGCGGCTTGGCCCGCCCACGGCTTCGGGCCGCTTGAAATAATCGCCGGCGTTTCGCTGAATCGATAGAGGGTCGGGGCCTAGGATCAAGAGGGCAAGGGAGGCGCCTAATAGAGCCAACGGGAATTCGAAGCTCCCTGGACCCACCAAGCCGTTCTTCCAGTGGACCTGCAGGACGGCGACAGCCATCACGCAGAGGTGACCGAAAGCTCCGAGCCGGACCAGCACCCCGGAGAGCAGCAAGATGGCGCCGCCGAATTCAGCGGCTGTTACCAAATACGCGACGTAGCTCGGGAGTCCCATTGGAATGATTACGTTGGACGCGAACGCGTGGACATCGGCAAGCTTACTCAACCCGTGCGCGAAAAAGACGACTCCCACTATGAGCTCCAGCGGCAGCGCAGCCCAGGAGGGCTTGATCTGATGAGGGGTGTCAGCCATCTTTGGATTACCTCGATCCAGGTTTGACGAACAGCCGGCGTGACGAAAGGCCCCGGCTCAACTGCCTCGCGCGTACAGCACAACCGTGGGTCTCGGAATGAGACCTGGTCGATCCCACCAACTTACCAAAGTGACCTTAGGCGAGAGCGGCTATTCTATTCTCTCGCCGGGGTTGATACAAGCGTCCGGCGAGAAGGA
>JAHFUG010000427.1:0-2088 GCA_023265195.1 Blastocatellia bacterium
TCTTTGCGACTTTTGCGCCTTTTCGTGGCCAGAAACTTCCGCCGAGCACCACTAGTTGAATTCCGCATTTTGTCTTTGTTCTCGCCGGTGAGCGGGTTATACTTCGCCCATCGGTTGCGGGGATGTCCTAATACTGTGTTAGTTCTTTCACAAGCGTATTAGATTTCAGCGGCAGGCAATATCAAAATTCCGTGTCATTCGACTTAGTTTTCAGCAGTGAGCAGCACCAACTGAACATTGTCAAACCGATCCAAGGGCGGCCGGGGTCGTCGACACCAAGCCCGGAGCAAGCAGGTTCCGGCGCGCCCAACCGGGATCGCCGAGCACTCGATCCTGGAGAACTTCACAGGAGGACAAGATGAAAATCGCTCGCTTCATTTTAGCATTCACGCTTCTGCTTTCGTCGTTGCCGGTGAATGCGCTATCACAGACGGCTACGACCGCGAGGATCACCGGCGCCGTGACGGATTCGCAGGGGGCGGCTGTCCCCGGAGCGGCCGTCAAACTCGTTAACAAAGCGACTCGCAGCGAGAAAACAGCAACCACCAACGACGCTGGACGATATGCATTCCCCAGCCTGGAGCCTGGCGATTACGACATAAGCGTGTCGGCTCAGGGCTTCCGAAAGAAGGGGGTCTCGAATGTTGCGGCCCAGGTGTCAAGGTCGATCAATGTTGACATCGTGCTCGAGGCCGGCGGCACGGAAGAACAGGTGACGGTCAGCGCCGGAACCGAGGCGCAGTTGCAAAGAGACGATGCGTCGGTTGGAACGGTAATAGATCGCGACCGCATAGCCAGATTGCCAAACGCCGACCGTCAGGCGACGAGCCTTCTGACCTTGCAACCCGGCACGACCACGGGCGGAGAAGTAAGCGGCTCCCGCGCCGACCAAAACGCATTCAACCTCGACGGCATCGACGTCTCGGATAACGTCATTGGATTGCCGTTCCGGACAACCATACCGGTCACGGCCGAGTCGCTCGACGAGTTTCGAGTGACTGTCGCGAACCCGAACGCAAGCTTCGGGCGGGCGGCCGGCGCGCAGGTGACCTTCGTGACCAAACGCGGCTCGGATCAGTTTCACGGATCGCTTTATGAGTATCATCAGGACGCCGCTCTCAACGCCAACACGTGGGATAACAACCGGCTTGGACTGAAGAGACCGCCGCTGGTGGACAACCGTTACGGCGGTTCGGTTGGCGGACCGATATGGAAGGAGAAAGTTTTCTTCTTCTTCAACTACGAAGGGCGCCAACTTCCCGGAACCCAGAAACAGACCAGGGTAGTGCCGACCGATTCATTAAAGAGCGGCATTCTCAAATTCGCGGACGCCGCCGGAGGCGTACTGACGGTCAACCCGCGAACTCTCGATCCGCGCGGCATTGGAGCGAACCCGGGCATACTGCGCGCGCTGGCGCTGATGCCCACAGCCAACGACAACTCCGTAGGGGACGGCTTGAACACCAGCGGATTCACGTTCAACTTCCCGTCCAACCTTCGGTCCGACTTCGGCGTACTGCGGCTCGATTACCAGTTGAATCAGAAGTGGTCGGTCACAGCCAAGGGAGCGGCTGAGCGGCTGATACAAGACGGCGCGAATCAAACTGATCTCGTTCACCTGAAGGGGGGGAACAATTTTCCCGAGCGGCCGCGCAATTTATTGTTCGCGGCTACCGGTAATCTGCGATCCAACCTGGTGAACGAATTCAGATACGGATACATCTGGGACAGCCAGGTGTTCAACGCCATTTCTCCGACGACCGTTGCGGGATTCAACGTCGCGGTTGACATCGCCGGCGCGAACTCGGCTACGCCATTGCTCGATCAGCCGATCGACGTCGACACGCAGCGGGCCCGGCGCCAGGCGACGTTCAGCGGAACGAATCAATGGGTCGATAACGCCACGTGGACGAAGGGGAGCCACACGATGCAGTTCGGCGCCGACTTCCGCCGCCTAAGCACGTTCCACTTCCGCGACGACAAGGTAGTTGGCTCGGTCAGCACGCCGGTCGCCGAGATTGGAGCCGACGGGCACGTCTCGATTCCAGGTTCTCAACGTCCCGTGATTTGCGCCAGCCCCGGCCAGTC
>JAHFUG010000427.1:2188-6469 GCA_023265195.1 Blastocatellia bacterium
GCCCAGACGCTGTCGACGCTGGGTCCGCTGAATCGAAGTGGCCAGCCGTTTCGCGCTGGGATCGACGGCGACATTCCGGTGCCCGTCAACACGGCGGTGAAGCCTCCCATAACGCCGGATAAACCGTTCGGCGAGTTGCTCTCTTTTCTAGACAACCCGAAACTGCTCGATCCCCGCAATCACGGCATAGACTTCACGATTCAACGCGAGCTTCCGTGGAACATGTTGATCGAAGTCGGATACGTGGCGAGGTTGGGACGAGAGTTGTATCAAAGCTACAACTTGAACTCGAATCCGTACTTCTTCAAAGACAAGAAGTCCGGGCAAACGTTCGCCCAGGCGTTTGATGCGGTCGCGGCCGCGCTGCGTCCGGGAGGCTCCGGAACCGTCCGGTCGCAGCCCTGGTTCGAGAACCAGCTTGGATCCGGGGCGACCGGCTTCCTCGCCGACGCCGCAACCGGCGATTTCATAGCCGGCAACCTGAACAACATCTGGAATTTCCTTATCGACTTCGTCGGCCCGAATCCTTACAACAATCAGCAGGCGGCCGATTTCTTCTACCGCGCGAACGGCGGAAGATCGAACTATCATTCGATGATCGTCAGTCTGCACAAGCGCAACTCGAACGGGCTTTCCTTCGATCTCAACTACACGCTGTCGAAGTCGCTCGACCAGGTAGGAGCGGTGCAGAATTCGGCGGGCGAGTTGGCCAGCAGCTTTTTCCCCAACCTCGAATATGGTCCGTCGTTTTTTGACCGGCGGCACATCTTCAACGCGAACGGCATCTACGACCTACCGTTCGGCAAGGGACGCCGGTTCGACGCCGGAAAAGGCTTGCTGAATTCGGTGATTGGCGGCTGGTATCTCTCCGGTATTTTCCACGCCGACAGCGGGCAGCCGTTGCAAGTTACGCAGAACTTCTCCGGCCAGACGTTCGGGGGCAGTTTTGTATTTGGCTACGGCACCGGGGCCATCCCCACCGCGCACGTGAGCACGGGGCTGAATCACACCAGCACGGGCACGGGATTGAACCTGTTCTCGGATGCAACTAAGGCGGCCGGCAGTTTCAGGCCGATATTGTTGAGCCAGGACGGCCGAACGGGACGCGGAGCGCTTCGCGGTCTTTCGCACTGGCAGGTCGACCTGTCGCTGGGAAAACAAACGAAGATAGGCGAAAAAGTCACTTTTGCTCTTTCGTTCGACTTCTTCAATATCTTAAACCATCCAAACTTCTACGATCCCAATCCGAATCTTGAAGACCAATTCAACTTCGGCGCGATCACGACGCAGATCACGCCCAATCCAAATGGATTCCCTCTGGCGCAAACGTTCTACCGCCCGAGAGCTATTCAGATTGGCGCAAGAATCCAGTTCTAGCTGGATCGTCTCAGAGCCCATTAGCCGCGCACTCTTCGTGAGGCGCGGCTAATGGGTTAGCCTCAACAACCTTGAACCGGCTGGTGATCTCCGATGGGCTATTCCGCGCTCGAACTGAACGACAAGGCCGCCGTGGTGATCGGGGGAACGTCGGGCATAGGCCTCGCGATCGCCTGTGGATTGGCCGAGGCCGGCGCGGACGTAATCCCGACGTCGCGCCGTATTGAACAAGTGGAAAAGGCTGCCCAGGGAATTGAAACGCGAGGCCGCCGCACGCTTCGGCTGACCTCCGACGTTTCAAACCGCGAGTCTTTGCAAGGAGTGCTCGACGCCGCCGTTGAAGCGTTCGGAAAAGTCGACATACTGGTCAACTCTGCCGGGCGAACTAAGCGCGCGCCGACTATTGATTTCACCGAAGACGATTGGAATGGAATTCTCGACACTAACCTGACCGGGACGCTGAGAGCCTGTCAGGTGTTCGGCCGGCACATGATCGAACGCGGGTACGGCCGGATCATCAACATCGCGTCGATTGCGTCGTTCGTTGCGCTTCTGGAAGTCGCCGCCTATTCCGCGAGCAAAGCGGCGGTTGCGGCGCTCACCAAATCACTGGCTATCGAGTGGGCTCAACACGGAGTCTGCGTCAACGCCATCGCTCCGGGCGTTTTCCCAACCGAACTGAATCGAAAGCTTCTTGACGGCACTCAACGCGGGCAAGAGTTCTTGTTGCGAACCCCGATGAGGAGATTCGGCAAGGTGGAGGAACTGGCCGGGGCCGCAGTGTTTCTCGCGTCCGACGCTGCTAGCTACGTTACGGGCGAAGTACTCGTGGTCGATGGCGGAATGCTGGCCAGCGGGGTGAATCAGTGAATGGAACCGAGTTGCTACAGGTAGCGAGCAGCTTCCTGCTAACCAAGCTATCTTAGGACGTCATTCGTCGTAGAGACTCAGGTAGAGTTCGCTGTCATAACCAACAATCGCAAGTCTCATAAGCTGGAGCCAGCCCTGTCTGCCTGGAAGATTGCGTCTTACTTCATCACTTTCAGCGAAATAGACAACCGTTTGCAATTGTAAGCCGAGCACCTCCAAAACCAATTCGTGGCCGTACGCCGTTAGGACGCCGGTCAGAGTCTCTAATCTTTTCTTGACGCCGTTCTCGATCGTAATATCGAGCGCTGCGCACTTAGCAGCTCGGCGGTGGATGCGGGGCGACGCCGGTCCTTACTCTTCAACTCTCACGGCCGGTGAGCCGTTGTTATTCTTATGAAGCATGGTTCGAACTCGATTGCGGCCCGCCGCTTTCGCCAGATACATGGCCCGGTCAGCCATTTCGATCAGCTCCTCCCGCGTTCTGGCTCCAATCGGATAGGTTGCAACGCCAACGCTAGCCGTGACCTGACCGACCTTCTGCACCGGCGTATTCGCGATCGCTTCGCGCAATCTCTCGGCAACCCTTCTAGCGTCCTCGCGGCTGCATTGCGGAAGTATAATGACGAACTCTTCACCACCATAACGCGCGCAAATGTCCACGTCTCGCACCGCGGACCGCATCACGTTTGCAACGTGGCATAGGCAGGCGTCGCCGGCCCGGTGACCTAACGAGTCGTTTATTCGTTTCAGGTGGTCAAGGTCGAGCAGAATGAGCGAGACTTTGTCCGTGTTACGGTCGGCTAGCTTCAGCTCTCGCTCCAGGCGGTTCTGGAAGTACCCGTGGTTATAGAGACCGGTCAGCGCGTCCGTCATTGCCTGCGTCTGCACGCGAAGGAAGAGCCGGGCGTGGCTTATGGCGACGGCCAACTGGTCTGACGCCGTCTTCACCATCAGCATCTCCTCGTCTTCCCAGGCTCGCCCGACCGTTTCATCCTCCACCGCCAGGATTCCTATAGGATTGTCTCTATAGATGATCGGTATCTCCAGGTAGCCGGGGGTGCCGGAGTTGCCGTGATAGCCGGGATCTCCGTCCTTCGCCGGGATCAGCGTATCGCCGTCGCGTTCGTAAACGGTCATGCTCTCGGGCTTCCGCGTCCCCTCTTCCCAGAGAATGAGCGCGGCCCGGCGCGCCTTGAGCGCGCGTCCCACTTCTTCCACCGCCGACTGTAGTATCTTATCTTGTTCTAGCGTGCTCGAGATGGCGGCGCTGATCGAGTTGATGGCGGTCTCCATCTCATTTTGGCGCTGCATTGAAATCGTTAGTTTGGTTGTGAAGGAAAGCGCGAGTCTCAGCGAGTAGCTGCGTGGAGTGCACTCTTTCAGAATCTCTTCAAACCTCGCCCGTTCTTCCGGCTTCCTCGCGCCGATGCGAGCCATGAGGTATTCCGTTGCCGTGAAAACGACGTTTGGATCAAACGTCCACAGCATTTCGTACGCCCCGGTTTGAGATTGCTCGCCGCTCAGCGCGTTTGACGCAAGCAATCCACAGAACCGCTGATCCATCAATAACACAAACGGACCGGTTTCCAGGCTGTGAAAAATTCGCTCTTCGAGGGCGGTCACTTTTGGCGATGATTGAGGCTGCCAGGTCCGGTTCTCACACGTGGAGTCACAGGAAAAAAGATAGAAATGCCTGGCCGCGGCAGCCAGCCTCGATGTGCGCTCCGCTTCACGAGAAGGATCGCCATCGAGGCATTTCCCCTGGACGACCAGAGCCGCGAGATTGTTCTCTATGACCACGTCCTCGAAGGATCGGACCAGCCAAGTGATCGTCTGCTTGTTGCCGCGGATCGGCGCGAACTCCTCTCCGTGCTGATTGCTGACGACGTTGAAAAGCGAATACATGAGATTATGCAAGCCTGGGGGCGGCCCGAGAATAAGAACGTGTGGGGCAACTCGACTATTGTCCAGCGCAGCCGATTCGGTGTCAATTCTTTTTGTACTATTGCTACTTATACTACCGATCAAAACCAC
>JAHFUG010000428.1 GCA_023265195.1 Blastocatellia bacterium
GAACTCTTGTCATCGCTTCTTGCCGATGTGTATGCTTACCGCCGCGATTGCCGCTCGGCCAGACCCTATAGCAGAGTACCGGTTGCGCGCGGCTGAACGCCCAGATGAAAGCAGTAAACTCTTTCCTGTACAAATCGTCTCTGGACGAAGGCGCTCTCGCCGAGTCATTCCGGCTGAGCGTATTAGTCCCGGTCTTCAATGAACGTCACGTCGTGGGTGAAAGCCTCAAGCGAGTTCTCGCGTTGAAGCATGAACTCATAAGCGGCATTGAAGTGATCGCGGTGGACGACCGGAGCACCGATGGGACCTGCGAAATTCTGGAGCGGCTGGTGCGCGAGGACGACCGAATAACTCTGATCCGTCACGAGACCAATCAAGGCAAGGGCGCGGCGATCCGGTCGGCGCTCACCCGCGCCACGGGCGACATCATAGTCATTCACGACGCCGACCTCGAGTACGATCCCCAGGACATTCCGTCGTTGCTGGTTCCTTTCGCGAAAGAAGGGGCGGACGCCGTCATTGGCTCACGTTATCTTTCGGCGCATTACCGCCGGGCTCTAATGTACCGGCATACATTGATGAACAGGTTCGTGACGATGGTGGGCGCCTGGTTCACCGACCTTGCGCTGACCGACATCGAGAGCTGCTACAAGGCCGTCAACGCTACGCTCATGAAATCGATTCCGCTCCGCAGCGATGATTTTAGATTCGAGGTTGAGATCGTATTCAAGCTGGCGAAGCGGCGCGCCCGCATATTCGAAGCGCCGATACGCTACCTGCCTCGAAGCCATCAAGAAGGGAAGAAAATACGCGCATGGGACGGATTCCTGGCGCTGATGGCGATGATCAGGTTTTGGCTGATCGACGATCTATATAAAGAAGATGAATACGGCTCCGTTCTTCTGGCGGAGTTGGAGCGGGCGCGCAGGCTCAGTTTGTGGACGGGCGACACGCTCCGGCCCTATGTTGGCGATCGCGTGCTCGAGATCGGCGCAAGCATCGGCAGTATGACGAGTCAGTTCATACCGCGCGAGTTGTACGTCGCCGCGGACGTGAATCCTAATTATCTGCACTACCTGAAGTCTTATTCATTCGGCAAACCTTATCTCCAGGTGTTGGAGATCGACTCGGCCAATCCTGAACACTTTGCCGGCCTCGAGAACAAGTTCGACACCGCGGTTGCGCTCAACGTGCTCGAACGGTTGCCCGACGACCGTCAGTTCCTTCGCGATGTTTGGAATTCGTTGGAGCCGGGCGGCCGCGCTATTGTGCTGGTCCCCCAGCATCCCGGCCTGTATGGGACTCTCGACCGGGCGATGGAGTACAGAAGGCGATACACGGCCGCGGGTCTTGAACAGGCGTTGGTGGACTCGGGCTTCAGAATCGAGAAGCTGTTCGACTTCAACCGATTCTCCCGGCCAGGATGGTGGATCAATGGAAAGGTGCTTCGGCGGAAAAAGTTCTCTCGAGTGCAGCTCAAGCTAATCGACACGCTGATGCCGCTTCTGAAACGAATCGACCGGATCTGGCCCTGGAGCGGATTGAGCTTGATCGCAATAGCAGTCAAGGATTGAATGTCTCACCGAAATACCTTTGAGACCGTTTTCGTGGCGAATCTTGCTTCGGCCGTTCAAACAGGTCCGGTATTGGTTGATAGTGGCGTTGCGCGCATGCGCAACCACCGGAGCGTTGTTCAGCGGTGCGATAAGCGCAAGCCCTACGCGTCATGGCGTTACCCGGTCGCCAGGGTTTCAGGGCTTGCGCCTTCACTGGCTGAAGACATGAAAAGGACCGGCGTCTAGCAACCACTGACATCTCTTTTGGACAAGAGCGCTCCATCAAGCTCAATCGTCCCTCGGACGTGCTCGACTTTCTATCTTATCTTCAGGGCGGTTAACGCACGTTTGTGTTATTCTTCTTGACTTCCGAACTCGGTAGCATTATTCTCTCGGCCTACCGTAAGTAGTAAAATCGTTTGGGTCCTTCGAATTTATCGGCCTTGCACCAAGGCAAGCACTTTGCTGAAGGAGATTCGGGTTACTTACCTAAGGCTTGTTTTCCTAGACCGCCGCGGCGTTCGGGTCTGATCGCCGCTTTGAGCCGAATCTTCGGCATCAACACACATACCATAACCTCGGATAGGAGGCATTATCGTGAAACTGCGTAAAAGCGACAAAGTACTTTGCTCTAATAGCCCAGTCACTACACTCACTTTCAACAAGGCGAGCGAGGTAAGTTCACGGCGGAGGATCGCCTCGTTGATTGGCCATTTCGATAATCGCACCACCTTCATCATTGCGCTCTCTGTGATGTTTTTCGCTGTTATTAACCTACCGGTCGGTTGGACGCGGCCTGGCGGCGTTGTCTTTGCGCTTGCCGAAACCATAGCGACGTTCGATACCGATTGTTCGACTCCGAAGGCGGCATGGAACCTTGGAGGGACGGCATGCGCCGTGGTTCCGAACGCACCGGCGGGGCGGCGAATTGCGTGGATTTCGCCCGATGGCGGCATTGCGCGAGTCGGCCCCTCGTTCACCGGAACGGGAAGTGACACGTACACGATTCCGGCCACCGGCCCATTGGCTCAATTGGGTACTTGGAAAGTCGAGAGCATGGACAATGCCGGCGCTGGATTCGCGATAACGACTTTTTTGGTTCGCGATCCGAGCATAGCTAACGCTGATCTATCGATTTTGAAAGTTGGACCTTCGGGCGCCGTTGCGGGGGACGCAGTCAGCTATCTTATTCAGATAACCAATCGCGGCCCGGATGCGGCGCAGGCGGTTGTCCTGTCCGAGGCCACGCCCAACGATACGACCTTTGTCTCGGAAGTACAGAATTCCGGTCCGGCCGCGAGCTGCTCGAATCCGTCCACGGGCGGGACGGGGACGTCGACATGCGCCATACCTACTCTTGCTCCAGGTGAGATTGCGACCTTTACGTTTGTTTATAGTGTCAACGCGGGCACGCAGGTGGACACGCTGATTTCCAACACGGCGGCCGTTTCCAGCACCACCAACGAGTTGTTCCAACCCAACAACTCGGCCAACTATGTGTTTGTGGTAGGCAGCACCCCGGTCCCGAGTTCTTGCACGGTTAGTTGTCCAGCGAACGTGAGCGTCAATAACGATCCAGGCGGCCCCAACCCGTGCAGCGCCGTGGTCGCCTATTCGACGCCAGCCGCCTCAGGGAATTGCACCGACCCCGAAACTGGAGACCCTTTCACGGTCGTATGTAGCCCACCATCCGGCGCGAATTTTCCCGTCGGCGTTACCACCGTCACTTGCAGCAGCGGCGCGACTACATGTTCGTTCACCGTGACGGTCAATGACACACGTCCGCCTGCGCAGCCAACAATCACCTGTCCGGGCAACGTCACCGTTGATGAATTATCTCCTGGCGTTGGTTTCGCGGTCGTGGGTTACGCGCCGCCTGTCACAACCGGAAACTGCGTAACGGTTGTTTGTGACCCGCCTTCTGGCGCGCTGTTTTCCGTCGGCTCAACCGTGGTTAATTGCACGGGCACGGATTCCGCGAACAATACCGTAGCGTGCAGCTTCACCGTTACAGTCAATGGCGCGGGCTGCACGATCACCTGCCCTGGCGATGTCTCGGTCACGTCAAGCCAGTGCAGCGCGGTAGTCAACTACTCCGCGCCAACGACAAGCGGCAGTTGCGGTACGATTACGTGCACTCCAACATCGGGCTCGACTTTCCCGCTTGGCGTCACGGCAGTAACCTGTAGCGCTACGGGAGGATCGAGCTGCAGCTTCGCGGTGACGGTGATTGGTCCGGAGTTGACCGCGCTTGGGACGGCTCAGGTATGGGTTGGCCTGAAGAACAGCGACGACGTAGGGACCAAGTTCGATTTGCTGGCCGAGGTGCTCAAGAACGGCGCCGTGATCGGCTCCGGCCAGACGAATGATTTGGCCGGCGGCAGCAGCGGTTTCAACAACGCGATCCTGGATACGATCAACGTGGCGCTGTCTTCGGCTACGAATATGTGTTCGGGCGACACGTTGAGCTTCAGGCTATCGGTGCGGGTCGCCGCCGGCAGCGGCCATCGAAGCGGCACGGCGAGGCTGTGGTACAACGACGCCGCCGCCAACAGCCGCTTCAACGCAACGGTCTCAGGCGCTGCGAGCGATAATTTCTTGCTTGATGGGTTCTTGCTCGGCGGAGCCGCCGGCCCGGGCCCGAAGAAAACAATAGATGTAACGGTGGACCGAGCAGTGGGCGGAAATCCGTTCAAACCATTTGGTACGTGGACCAAGACGTTCTGAGCTCAGTGGCGGCGAGGATTCCATGAGAACAAAAAGTGGGCGTCTCGTCGGCGATAATTCGTTGAGATGAAATCTTTCTGGGTTTCGTCTATACCTATGGTAGGACTTTTAAAGAATTAGGGCAGCGCAAGAAAGCACTACCTAAACATTTCGACTTAGAAGGAGATAGAAATGAACAAGATGAGACTTACGATGAATATGTTAGCAGTACTATTTTTGTTTTTGGCATGCGGCTCTCTAGCGCAGGCTCAGGCGACTCGAACTTGGGTATCTGGAGTTGGGGATGACGCCAATCCATGCAGCCGCACCGCACCTTGCAAAACATTCGCCGGCGCTATTTCGAAGACCGCCGCCAGCGGCGAAATCAACACTCTTGATCCAGGCGGATTTGGCGCGGTCACTATCACCAAGTCGATCGCTATTGACGGCAGGTCCACCGGCGGAACCGCCGGCGTCCTGGTTTCTGGAACAAACGGCATCGTGATAAATGCGCTTACCACCGACGTGGTGATCCTGCGCGGCCTGAACATCGATGGAGTCGGCACCGGACTGGCCGGCATAAGTATTCTTGCCGCCAGACAGGTGAGCGTCGAGGACTGCGTAATCTACAATTTCACGCAGCCCGCGATCAACGTAAACACGACCGGTAGCCCTAGTCTCTACGTCAAGGATACTAAGATCACGAGAGGCCCAACAGGCATCAGCCTTACAACTACAGTCGGCTTCCCCGTGGCGTCGCTGGACAACGTTCGAATCGAAGGAATGTCGAACGGCGTCGTCGTGAACGCGGGCGCCTTCGCTAACTTGCGTAACTGCTCGATCTTTCAGAACGGCGGCAACGGTATATTGAACAACGCGACCGTCAACGTCGAGAGCTGTGTGCTCTCGCACAACGGAACCGGCCTCAATGCGGCCACCGGCACACAGTCCAGGCTATCGAACGTCTCAATCTTCAACAACGCGACTTCGATTTCTGCCGCTGGTACCGCTGTCGTGGAGGGCTTTTTCAACAACCGAATCTTCGGAAACACCGCCAACAACGGCGTAACGCACCAAACGGCGCAACAGTAGGCTCAAGAAGTCGAATCAATCTCATCTCCCCCTCTTGTCTCCAAGCATCTTGAACAAGAGGGGGCTGAGTTGATTCAGCGCGCTGATTCCAATAACATCCGCTTCCCCAATCACGCCTGCGTTGATGCACGGCATCCTACGCGTTGAGGGTTCTCGCGAATTTGACTCCGCAATGTCACGGGTTCCCAACACTATCTTCGGCGCCTGATGTTCAGCACCTACTGTAATTCTCGGATGTGAAGAGTCAGCCGTAGGCGATTGTCTCGTAGTCACGCGTTCGGCCGGTACGATTCATGTTTGAACCGGCGTCGGCCTATCAACGGCGGAGCCTGGCAGCCAAATCAGCCAATCCTCTCCCGCACCTCCGCGCGCGCCGTTAGTCGTATACAACGTGGAACACTCGCCTCCCGCCCGCCCTGCCTTCCCCGCCAAGCCCTCGCACACTTTGGTGACTCCCGGAAATTTGGTATCATTTACCGCCAATTCGCCGACAGAGGTTTCAATAGGTCTACCTCAGCTATGAACATCCATTATGATTCCTTTATGAGCCTGGAAGAGCTTGGGGCTAGAATTCCAAGCTACTATCCAACGTTCGATTTCGACGGCCCGTTCATAAACAAATCCCATGAGTACTTTTCCACTTGTCCCGTCCGGGACGGCATATTAGTAGAGGTCAGAGATCATCCCTTGTCAGGGACGGTAATAGAAGGGTGGCTCAGACGCGAGGACTCGCTAAAACTGTATGAGATCGCCTACTTCGTCGCCGGCGACATCTTGGAGTTGGGTCCATATCACGGATTGAGCACATCGATTTTATCTCGAGCAACCGCTGACTCGCCTCATAAGAAGAGTATTTACACCGTTGACCTGTCGCCCGATAACACGGCTATGACGAGCCATCACTTGCGCAGAATGGAGTTGGACGGAAACGTCACGACCATCTGTGGCGACGCTTCATCCGTTGTTAGACAGTTTGCTTCCAAGGGAGCAAAGTTCGAGTTCGTGTTCGTAGATCATTCACATTCTTACGAAGCCGTCTACG
>JAHFUG010000429.1 GCA_023265195.1 Blastocatellia bacterium
TAGCACTCTCCATAATCACAACACCGCCAAGAACCCCAAGGGTTCGTCATTAGTTAAGTTAGGCTTGAAAGTACCTGGAGCCGAGCCCGTCGGCGTTAGCTTGCACATCGCGTTTTCATTCATCGTAAGCTCCGGTCCGACATACCTGTGAGTAGTCTCAACCCTGTGCTTGAATAGTGATTCGATCATGCTCTCCTTTCCGGCCCCTGGCTGGCACGGAAGAGCCCACAGAATTTGCGCGATTATGTTGAGCAGTCCATCAAAAACCGCCCGCTGTTTCGCGAGTCTGTCGATCCGCGGAACCGTGTTGAAGTCTCTAAGGTCTTCGACGCACGCCAGCCTGATGGAGGCAGCCTACCACGATGACAGCGGCCGGTTTTCAGTTCTCGGCTTTCAGGATTGAGCAGAGTCCCTTCGATCTCCATCGGTGCTACTTAATAGCAAACAACTGAAAACTGAAAAACTCAAGACCATTGCCATCTGCCTCTTAGCTGGCGGGATTGCCGGCTGCTATACTCACTCGCTTATGTACACCGAGCTGTTCGAGACAGTCTATCCCATCAATTCCTCCAACAGAGAAAAGGGGGCGCTTGTGACGGCGGTCGATCCGCTCGGGCTTGGGGACCTCAATGGGATAGAGCCCGGCGACCGAATTACTAAAGTCAACGGCTCCGGTGTCCGCGATTTCCTGGACTTTCAGTTCTACACGGGGTCAGAGGATCTCGTGAAGCTGGAAATAGCCAGGCAGTCCGGTGAGACTCGAACGCTGGCCGTTGAAATACCGGAAGGCCGTATCTGGGGTCTCGATTTCGAATACTTCTCGCCGAGACAGTGCGCGAACGATTGCATATTTTGCTTCTGCAATCAAAACCCGAAAGGCTCTCGCGATTCGCTCTTCTTCAAGGACGAGGATGTTCGGCTCTCGTTCCTGCACGGCAACTACACGACCATGTCTTCCATCTCGAAGATGGAGCTCGACCGCATCGTCGAGCAACGGCTGTCGCCTCAGTACGTATCGGTTCACTCGACGGATCCGCGGGTGCGAATGTACTTGCTCGGCCGGAAACGCCCTGACGACGTGCTCGCAAAGATGCGATACCTGATCGACAACGGCATAGAGCTTCACGCTCAAATAGTGCTTTGCCCCACGATCAACGACGGCGAAGCGCTCAATCAAACGCTGGGCGACCTTGCGGAGCTGCACCCGGGCCTGACCTCGGTCGCCATTGTGCCGGTGGTCTTCACAAAGCTGCACAATTATCATCATCTGCTTACTCCCGTCACCGATGAATACGCCGCGTCGTTAGTGAGGGACATGCCGCGTCTGCAGCGAGATTTTCGTAATCGCTTCGGCTCGACGTTCGCCTTTCTCGCGGACGAGTTCTACCTGCGCGCAAGGCTGGCGTTGCCTGGGGCGGCGCATTACGGCGACTACCCTCAGATTGAAGACGGCGTGGGAATGGTTCGCCGATTTATCAGTTCAGCAAGACGGACCTTGGGGCGCCCACTCACTCAAGCGAAGGCGGCAGGCCGAGGCTTTGGGAGTCGCTGGGCCGCCGGTACTATAGTGACGGGCCGGCTCTTTCATCCCATCCTTACTGGGTTGGTCGACGAGTTGAATGAAAGAAACAACGTCCGGTTGAAGACGGTAGCGCTGGAGAACGGTTTCTTTGGTGAAGAGGTTACGGTAGCCGGCTTGCTTGCGGGTGGTGACTTACTGCGCGCCCGAGACAAACTGGAAGGCGACTTTGTTGTTGTGCCCGAGCAGGCGTGCCTGAAGTCGGGACACATCTTTCTGGACGATCTGTGTCTGGAAGACCTCTCACGCGAATTGGGAAAACCGGTCCTTCACGGCGGGCCTACGCTATCAAGCATGGTCGAACGAGTCGGCGCGCTACTCGATCGGGCGTCGCCTCATGTTGACTACAGTGCGCGCAACCCGGCCGCACGGGTTGCGGTCTCGAGCAGCCTCGCGGCTAGAGACGCGTCAGCGCCCTCTCCACCAGCAAATCGACAGCGTCGATCTTAAATAGAGATCAGTCTCGTTACATGGCCAACGCAGCCAACGCTCTCCGTCGAATGATTGACAAGTCAACATCGCGCGAGTACTCATGCACTCAGCAAAACAACGATGTATCAGCAGTCGAGCAGAGGAAGCGTGGGGAAACAACCCTCAGTAGAAGACCGGCTTGCCGAACTCGCTAAGCTCAACGAGTCTCCGGATACTCCAGAGGCCCAAAAGCAACTGCGAAAGCACCTCGCAAGCAAGATCAGCTTGATCGCGGCGAAGGCGGCGGAAATAGTCGCCCGCACGGAAAGCCGGGAATTCTTGCCTGACTTAATCGCGGCCTTTCATCGCTTCATGCAGGATCCGGTAAAAACCGACAGAGGCTGTTCGGCAAAGAGCAACGTCGTCAAAGCCCTGCTCGCGATTGAATGCGATGACGAAGAGATCTTCAGGACCGGGATTCGGTTTCGCCAGCTTGAACCTGCGTGGGGCGGGCGATCGGACACCGCCGCGGCCTTGCGGGCGCTATGCGGCCTGGGACTGGTCCAGGTAGGGGCTCCCGACGCAATGAACGAATTGGCGGCCTTACTCGCCGACCGTGAGGCTGATGCTCGCACAGGGGCGGCGCGAGCACTTGGTTATTGTGGGCCTGCCGCGGCTCCCATTCTCCGGTTCAAGGTGTTGACAGGCGATCCCGAGCCGGCCGTGCTCGCCGAGTGCTTTATTGCTTTGATCAGCTTGTCTCCAAGCGCATCGTTCGAATTCGTAGCCGGGTTTGTCGATCCGCGCCACGAGCTGCTATACGAGCATGCCGCGTTGGCGCTCGCGGAATCTCGCCTGCCGGGAGTTTTCGAGTTGTTGAAGGAGAAGTGGACCTCCGCGTTCGACCGCGAATTCAAGCAGGCATTGCTGCTCCCAATGGCCCTGACAAGATCGGAAGGCGCGCCCGACCTGCTTATCTCGGTTCTTGAATCAGGCGACGTCAGAATGGGCGCCGCCGCCACCGCCGCCCTGAGCATCTACAGGGACGATGCGGCGATTAGAAAACGTGCGGAGGAAGCAATATCCGGATCGAACTCGAGTGATCTGTTAGCCGCGTTGCGCCGCGCCTTCGATTGATCCTTCGCGCGAACGAATGAACGCCGCGGCGGAGAGTGCCTGCCTAAGATACAGCGCCCTCGTAATAAGCGGGGCATAACGTTGGCGGCTTCATTGTTATTTTCTTACTGGTTTGCTGGGGAAAAAATGCGCGGGCGTTGCGTCGGTCTCAGACGAGGAGGAAAGGCTGTCCGTCCGCAACGCCCGATGAGTTAAGGAGGAAGATTCACCTCAAGCACTGCGCTTGGCGCGTCGGTCACCGGTCTCAGGCGCATTCGGGTAGCCGGCTGCCGACTTTGTTCCGTCACTCATGGTTCTTATAACGCAATGTTGCGGCGCAGGTTTCAAAATTATCCCGCGGGGAAAAACGCCGCACCTTCTCGGTCTCGAATTAAAGATCGTGCGCCATAAAAGGAAGAAGCGCTTGTTGCGACTTCGCGGCTGACATACGAATGAACTGCGCGGCCGCCAATTCTGGGCCGCTGGATCCGAACGAAAGGCTCTACGGGTCCTAATTAATTAGTTTCTATCGCGAAACACCAAATGTCCGACAAGCCACTGGCTTGTTGCTGGAGTTTGGCCATTCTCGCAAAGACCAAGATCAAACTCCCATGCGCAATCTCAAAAAATCACAGGTCGGGAAGAGGGATTCATCCCCGCTCCTCTCCTTGACACCAGATGAGTGAATCGTAACCGGAGGAGCGGGGACTAATCCCTCTTCCCGACGTGTGAGTTTTTGATGTTTGGCGATCTCCTTCATCTGGACGCCTCACAAAGAGCGGAGCCAAAATGGCCAAACTCCGGCGACAAATCAGCGGCTTGCCAGACATCGGGCCTTTCTCGACAGAAACCAATTTCGCTGTGACCCCGGCTCCGGCCCTCTTATTGAGTCAAAACAACTCCACCCTTTCTTGCGGCGCATAGAAAAGGCATTGGACGCCTTTCGGCGTCCAATGCCTACGGAGAAGCTACTATTCTGTTCTGAACCAGGTTCGGACATCGGTTAAAGGTTTCGATTGGGAGCTTATCCTTCAACACCAATTCCCGCTATCCGTTCCATCGTTCAGTTGTATCGAACGACGAAGCGCGAATATTGTTCCGAACCTTGGGCTAAAGCCGTTATTGCGCGGGACCTTTTTGTTCCGTGATTCGAGTGGTCAGACGACACGTCCGCGGCGCCGCCGTCTCTTTCGAACTGGAGACGCTATCTGCTCCAGGAATTTAAGCGCTTCATCAAAACGCTCGAACCGGCGCTCGTCGTCGCGGAATTCCCGGCCGTGATAAATAGTGCGGCCCCCCACGGCTCTTGGAGAGTGCTTGATGTGCAGCATCTCATGATACAAGACGTACTCCACTACGAAGCGCGGCACTCGCGGGCTGTCGAGAGTCTGGCTGATTGTTATCGTGTCGTGCACGTGGTCGTGATGGCCAAGGACCCGCCGTGTTCTTCCTTGACTCCATGAAAGGACGGGGCGCTTCAGTGCGCCGCCGAAATAGCGCTCGTTCAATTCGGCGAAAGCCTCTTCCAGATTGCAGGTGCGTCCTAAAGGCGAGGTTAAGATCTTGTAGCCGCGGTTCCTGCGCGTCGTCTCGGTCGCATCGAGCACAAGAGGGCTCGTTGCGTACTCGTGATAGACTCTCTCGTGTTCCTTGCGCGTCTTGACCCGATACAGCTTGGCGACCAGTATGCAGGCCAGCGCAAAAAGAACATTCGGCGGGGACTCGCTCAAGACATCCGACACCCGCGCATAAACCCTGCCGTTTCGAAGCCGTATCGTTGACGACAGTCCGGCGTAAGGATAGAAGCGAGCCTGCACCCGGGGAGTGTTTTCCTGTTTGGTCACCTCCCGCATCGCCGCGTCAAAAATAGAACCCAGGCCGTTATCTCCACCGCCAGAGTTGTCGAGGTCAGCCATATGAGTTTGAAAGTTAAGTGATGCGCTCCAGTCCTCGAATCACGTTATTTCTTGGGAGGAGTGTCGTCCGGCTCCACATATCGCTCGCGGAAACGCAGATCGAGTTTGTCGTTGTCCGGCTTGCCGTCTCCGTCGACGTCCACTTCGACTTTGATCTTGCGCTCCTTTCCGGCTCGCCTCGTGTTGGACGGCGTGTAACCAAGGCTGTATTGCGTCCGCAGCAGGGCTTCGATGCTTCGCATGATGGAAGGTATCTCGCCTTCGAAGGTCATCGGAAAAAACATGCCGCCGGTGTACCTTGCGAAAGTTTCGAGGCCATTCTGCGCCTGCAAGTACGTAAGGCGAGCCTCCGGGCTGAATAAATGTTCATATTTCTTATAGAACAGATTGCCTACGCTTACAGGAAAGATGGGCACCCCGGCGCGTTCGATAATCTTCAACGTCTTGTCGTAAGTCAATCGGCTAAAAGTGTCTATTCCCGTGGTGATGAGGAGCACGGCGGTGTGCCCTTCGATTTCCTGGAGCCCGGTGTATTCGCTGGGTCCGGCGTTTTCATCGTATAGCTGAATGGCTTTTCCTCCGAGCAACGCGAATGACACGCCGTCATAGATGTTAGACTCGCTGAAGTTCAGCGTGTCCTGTGAGGCCGACATAAGCGCGCCGTAGAGTTTCTGCCGGTCGCCTGTGAAGTCCTGAATGACTTTCGGCTTGAGGCTGAACGTCACGAGGGCCACAAAGTCGTTTGGTTTCACGAATCCCTGAACGAACGCCGCGGCGGATCGGAATATTTCCTGGTAGGTCGTCGGAGTGAAGTAATCGCGGAAGTACCTGTTCTGATAGCCGTTGTCAATCAACAAGACAACGGTCATCGGCCCCTCGCCTGGAGCAAAGTTGGTCACTTCCTGCTTCAGCCCGTCTTCGTAAACAACGAAGTTCTTCTTGGTGAGATTGGTAATCAGTCTATGCGTCTTCTTATCCATGACCGATACTTCGACGTTCACCACCTGAGTGGACAGCTTGATCGGCGGCTCATTCCTCTGTTCTCGAGTTAGGGGAGGCCCCGTCTCTTCCGGCTCCTTGCCGGCCTTGGAAGGCTGATCGCTCTTCTGTCCCTCTGTTTTCTTTTCTACTTTCTTTTGGGGAGGCTGACGGCCGCTTTGCGCCCCGGCTATTGAGCCAGGGGTAAGCGAGACAGCGCACATCGCAAAGAGCAACAAGGACGCCAGAACGACTCTCGAGAGAAGGGACAACTTGAATCTCATAACACCTCCAATGGGTTTGAGCGGCGCAAAACGGGATTGTTTTGATGACATTTGACCTTCGGTGAGTTTATCAGAAGACCTTTGAGGGTGCACGGGCGAATTCGA
>JAHFUG010000092.1:0-1470 GCA_023265195.1 Blastocatellia bacterium
CGAACCCCGAACTTCCGAACCCCGCACTCCGAACCCCGCACTCCGAACTCCGCACCCCGCACCCCGCACCCCGAACTCCGAACTCGGGATTCGCTGCATCTTCACATCAGAGTTCGGCGATCCAGTTATCCAACATCGGATTTACTACCGCCAGCAATCTCGCGTGCGTTTCCGCAACCGATCCCGACGCGTCGATCACGCGAATACGTTGCGCGTCGGCTTTAGCGAGCCTCGCGTAGCCTTCGCAAACGCGGCGGTGGAAGTCACGGGCCTCGTCTTCGAATCGCGTCATTCGATCGTTCTTGTCTCCGATTCGGGCCTGAAAGCGGCGTTCCGCGATTTCAGGCGCGATGTCAAACAGCACCGTCATGTCGGGTCGCAACGGGCCCGTCGCCAGTTGGTTCAGTTCCTCGATCAATTTCAAATCCAGCCCGCGGCCATAACCTTGAAAAGCGACGGTGGAGTCGGTGTGGCGGTCCGATATGACGATTCGGCCGGCTTCAATCGCCGGGTTAATAACCTCGGTGACGTGCTGCGCGCGGTCGGCGGCGTAGAGCATCAACTCGGCGAGCGATGACAAGCCCGCGCTCTTGTTCGACAAAAGAACTTCGCGTATTCGTTGGCCTATCGCGGTTCCACCTGGCTCGAGCGTGCAGACCGGATCCAGGCCGCGGTTCCGAAGCGCCTGCGCAAGCAGCCGGAGATGGGTGCTCTTGCCGCACCCATCGATGCCCTCGAACGTGATGAACAACCCTCGCATTGTGTCTTCAAGCAATCGGGCCGCCGTTATGAACCCGGCAGCCCGATTCGCGCTTATGATGGATGACTTTTCGCGCGGCGCATTCGATCACTGATTATCAGGTGAGGCATGCGTCACGGCATGCTCCGCCGGGTGGTCCTGGTGTCGTTCGGATTCCGCGGATGCGGTGCGCGGGTAGTGAAAATCCCTTCCCCCTCCGCGCGGAAGAGAAACGGTTGAGATTGCGTGTTTGAAAATCAATTGTTCTTGCGACCCTGCTTCAAGGACGAGCGAGAACTTGTCGAAGCTCTTAATCCTCCCGGTCAGTTTCACTCCACTCATCAGATAGATCGTGACATTACTGCGATCTCTGCGGGCACTGTTAAGGAAACCATCCTGAATTGTGTTTTGTTGTTGTTGTGCATTTTTGTCCATTTATTTTGTTCCCCATCGAAAGAGTTTCAAAGAGCATTTGAAAGCTAACACATGTGATAAATGAGGGCAAGGGATTGCTCATGCGCCCGCTTGCGACACAGGCATTCGAGAAAAATAGATCGTAAAGAGGCTCTCTTTTCGCAGGTGCGAAGGGTTTTCGTGCGCCGCCTATTTGCAGCTATGCTCTCAACCATGTTTTGGCTCTCCCCTCCGTAGGAGGGTCATGTTTATAGCAGGGATTTGGCGCCGCCCCACCAACACTTGCTATAAACATGGCCCTCCTACGGAGGGCGGAA
>JAHFUG010000092.1:1570-11582 GCA_023265195.1 Blastocatellia bacterium
AAATTGAAATGGCCAAACTCCAGCCCCAACGAAGTTGGGGGATCGGTTAATACACAACTACTGAAGGAAGCTCGGCATCTCCGGCGTTGCATTAACGAAGACCGGGCGCCGCGTACCGGAGCAGGAACAACGCCGCGAACACGTAAATGAGCCAGTGGACTTCGCGGCCGCGGCCGGTTACAACCTTCAAGAGAGCATACGATATGAATCCCACTGCCATCCCATCGGTGATGCTGAACGTGAGCGGCGTCAAGACTATGGTCAGGAAGGCCGGTAGAGCTTCGCTGAAGTCGTCCCAATCGATGTCCTTAACAGCGCGTATCATCAAGCTTCCGACTACGATCAACGCCGGCGACGTGACCGGATACAGCACGAAACCGTGAACCACTTCGCGGCCCCCAACTTGAATCACTTCCTGGGCGGGGAAGCCACCGCTCACGGCGCTGACCACCGGTGAAAAAAAGAGCGCGGCAAGAAATAACGCCGCCGTTACAAGCGCGGCGGCGCCGGTGCGGCCGCCTGCCGCAACTCCCGCCGCGCTCTCGATGTAACTCACAACCGTGGTATTGCCGGCGAGGGCCGATGACACTGTGCCCAATGCGTCGGCGAAGAGAGCGCGCCCGACCCGCGGCAGCTTGCCATTCTTCACGAGACCGGCTTGTTTTGCGATTCCTATCAAGGAACCGACCGTGTCGAACAAATCGAGAAAGAAAAAAATGAATATGATCGAAAAGAGCCCCTGTTTGATCGCGCCTATTACATCCAGCTTGAATGCGGTGGCGGCCATCGACGGCGGCAGACTGACCACACCGGAGGGAGCCTTCACGACGCCGAGCGGGATTCCAACGACCGCCGCCGCGATCACTCCAATCAAGATGGCGCCCTTCACGCCGCGCGCCATCAGCACAATGGTCGTCAGCAGTCCGAGCAACGCGACGATGACCGGCTTACTGTCGAGGTGACCCAACGTCACCAGCGTGTTGGGATCGAGCCGAACGAGGCCGGCCCACTCCATTCCGATAAGGGTTATCAATAGACCTATGCCGGCCGCTATCGCGCACTTCAACGACTCGGGCACGGCATTGACGATGCGCTCTCGCAGGCCAAACGAGGAGGTAGCCACGAAGATCAGACCCGAGATGAAGACCGCTCCCAGCGCGGCTTGCCAGGTCGTCTTCATGGTCAGGACGACTATGTAAGCGAAGAAGAAGTTGTGGCCCATTGCGGGGGCCACCGCGACGGGATAGTTCGCCAGGAGCGCCATGAAGACAGTCGAGAGCGCCGTCACCACGCAGGTTGAAGTGAACACCGCCCCTTGGTCCATGCCCGCCGCGCCCAGCACAACCGGCTGAACAAAGATTATGTAGGCCATGGTGGCGAACGTGGTAACTCCGGCGAGGATCTCGGTGCGCAGCGTCGTGGCGCTTGCGGCAAGCTTGAAGTGGGGTGCGAGCATAAGGAGGGTCCACGGACTTATCAATCGACGGGAGCAGCAGTATAGCAAAGGCTTTTCGAGCTTGTGAAGCATCGCCATTGTTAGTAGTAGGGATCGGGTGCAATTAAAAAAGTGCGACACGCTCGCGTGCTATAGGCGTCCTGTCTCATTAACATCTCGATTCATCGAGGCGTCTTGGAGTTTGGCCAGTACCATTCTCAACTCCATAGGAGTGACCTGTCTGTAGCAACGATGTAAACTGAAGAATCAACAAGCGGGTGATGTGGTCTCAACTCCGTAGGAGTGACCTGTCTGTAGCAACCAGCCCACCTCATTGAGATCGCGGCGCGTTGGCCCTCCTGATGGAGGGGGCCCCGTCCTCCGTTAGGAGGGCCATGTCCATCTGTGTTTCATGCGAACAATATAAGGCGGCCACCATTTCAGAAAACACATGGCCCTCCTACGGAAGGCGGAGCGGCTCACCACACGTACTATAAACATGACCCTCCTACGGAGGGCGGAAGAAATGGCCAAACTGCAGACCCTGCTAACGCCGCGTGAGAATGAGAGGAGCCCAAAGATCCGTCCGATATCCATGCCTCGTCATGCCTGCCTTGCTTTTACTTGTCCAAGCATCTTTACGCTCCGCCTCCCCAAGACCGCTCAGCACGGCGCATGCCTAGATCGTTGGGACCATTGCGCGTATGATCACGCGGTCGCACCGAGCGGCGCGCGTGCAATTGCGGAGCAGACTCCGCGGTTTTTCGAACAAGCTGGTATAATGATCGACCTGAAAGTTGAAAAAGAAAAACCGGGAGCTGAATTGATATGCCTATCTTCGAATACGTCTGCAAACAGTGTGATCACCGATTTGAACTGCTGGTTCAAGGCTCGACCAAGATAGAGTGCCCATCGTGCCAAAGCAAAAGGCTGGACAAGCAACTGTCGGTCTTTGCGGCCGCCACGAAGGCTCGAGACTTTAGCCGGCCCAGCATGCCGATGGGTCCCTGCGGGACTTGTGGCGATCCTCGCGGTCCGGGCTCCTGCTCTATGAACTGATAACGCGGGGGGAAACTCAGAATGCACAATATTAGGCGGCTCTTCCTATTTGCCGTGATCATCCCGATGTTGCTCTTTGGTCTTCGCGTGTCTTCTATTCGATCCGATGACGCCGGGATCGAACTCGCGGTTGACACCGCGATTCCCGGCCAGGACGGTCTGTTGGTCCTTTACGGAGGCGTTCACGCCGGCGGAGAGATTGGATTGCCCATTGCGGCAGGCGACATGAACGGAGACGGGCGAGCTGATGTTGTCTTCTGCGAGATGTACGCGAGCATTGGCGGTTCGCGAGTAAACAACGGTCAGGTGAATTTCTATCTGAGCGATGGACGCGACAGCGGTTTTGTAGACGCCGCGGCGGGCCCGGCGAACATTTCGACGCTCGTCGGAGCCTCCTCCGGTGATTTGTTGGGCACGTCGGTCGCCGTGGGCGATGTGAACGGCGACGGGCTTGCGGATGCTGCTGTGGCCGCCGCGCTCAATGACGGGCCCGGCGGCTCGCGATTCAATTGTGGCGCTGCTTATATCGTACCCGGATCGAGAAGCTTCAACCTGCACGCCGATCTCTCGACGGCCGATGGCTCGGCCCCGGCCGGAATAACGACAATCTATGGCCCAAAAGCGAATGCCCGCTTCGGAATATGGATCGACACCGGTGACGTGGATGGCGATGGCGTAGCGGACGTTGTGGTCGGGGCCGACCAACTTGATTCGGACGCGGGTCCGCATGTCGGAGGAGCCTACATCGTTTTCGGATCGCGAGAGCTGCCGAGGCTAATCGATCTGGCCGCCCCGTCGGCCGGCGTTCGCGTTACGCGAGTGTTGGGAGTCTCGCGGGAAGATCACTGGGGCGCCGCGCTCCACGTTGGAGACATCAATACCGACGGCGTAGCCGACGTCGTTATCGCGGCCTCGATATACCGTGATTCGGCTTCATACGTTTCACCTTCGGATCTGTTCAGCGGACACGACGCAAGAGGAGCTGGAGACGGGGGCGCGCGTCCCTATTGCGGCGAGGCGTACGTCCTGTACGGCTCTCGAACATGGCCGGCCGAAATTGATTTGAGACGACCGCCGGCGGGATCTACCCACGTGATCGGGGCTCAGAGCTTCGATCTGGCCGGCTCGCAACTTTACAGCGCCGACGTAAACGGGGATGGAAAGAACGACCTCATAGTCGGCGCCCTGCGCGCGAATGCGCCCGACGCTACAATCGGGCGCACCGGCGCCGTGTATGTTGTGTACGGGTCTCCGCAGCTTGTTGGCGCGACGATCGACTTGGCCGCGCCGGACGCTTCGGGTCTCAGAGTAGTTTCGATATATGGAGAGGCGAACCTGGACTGCGCCGGCGACTCGGTCCGCTCATACGACATAAATAAGGACGGAATGTCCGATCTCTTCATAGGCAGCCCCGAGCACACTTTCACAATGAACGGCGAAGAGCGCGAGGACGCGGGCGACACAAAGATCATTTTTGGGCAGCGCGACTTCCTGCCTCCGGTAATCAAGTTGTATGAACCTCCAGCCGCAATTCGCATCTTTCGGCTTGCAGGCGCGCACGGAGAAGCGCAGGGAGTGGCCGGCGGGGATGAGTTTTCGTATCGCTTGACCGGAGCCGATGTCGATGGCGACGGCTATCCCGACTACATAGCGAACGCGATGCACGGCGACGGTTTCGGCCTCTTGCTTCCAAACGCGGGCAACGTCTACGTCTTCAGCGGCAAGAAGCTCTCTTCCAGGCTGGGACTACTTGCATCTCCGGCGCCCGTTATTACCGCCGCAAGCCTCTCATTGAATGGACAGGTGGTTCAGCAGGCGAGCGCCGGGCAGAGCGGACTTCGCGTCACGGTCACCGGCAGCGGGTTCAGGGCCGACACCGGATTGCTGATCAACAACACGCCCGTGACATCCGCCGCCGGTTCCGATCCACGCCAGCTTATCGTCAACCTGGATGAGAATCTCGCTGTCAGGAATAGCATAGGCGGACTGGTCGTGCGCGCGCATAACCAATCGCCGCCATCCGAGCTTTCGAATGCGTTGACCGCGGGAATTCTGACAGGACCAGAGATCGAGTCGGCGAAAGCCAAACGAAAGGCGAGCGGGGTGGTGTTGCTGATAATCGGGGGCGCCAATTTTACTGACAGTGTGACCCTTGCCGTCGTTGACCAAAACAATCAACAGGTTCAGGTGCGTTCGGTTGGTTTCGTTGCGAGCGACAATCTTCGGGTGAAACTGGCTGGCTCTCCTGAATCGGGAACCGTGCTCCGTTTCAGAGTGGTGACCACCACAGGCGTTCAGTCGAATGAAGCGTCCGCTACCGTTCCGTAGGGGACAGGGAATTGCTGATTGATGATTGCTGATTGATGATTGCTGATTGTTTGTCGGGAATGGCGGCTAATCATCAATCATCAATCATCAATTTCCCGTCCTCCGTCCTCGATCATCAATCCTCCGAATTCCGGCGGAAAGATTTTCATGACGGCGCAGGCACCCTTTGTGGGGCGCTGGAAATCCTAGGAATCGAAAAAAGGGAAAGCGATGTGCAGGCCAAGAGATTGTAATTCTTCTGTTACGGAGGTAAGTATGAATCTGGGGATACGTGACAAGAGGCTGCTCGGGGGGCTCATAACGCTGGCTTTGATTCTGGGAATCAGCGCGGCGGCAACCTCAACCGTGTTAGCGCAGGTCAATGATGATCGCCGACAAAGAGATCGCCGTCAGGACGACCGTGACGTTAATCGCGGTGAACGCCGCGGCCAGGAGCGCGAGCGCGAATCAACACGCGCCGGGGAGAATGCGCGAGAGAGAGAAAGGCGCGAACGGGACCGAGAGCGAATAATTCGTGAGCGAGAACGCGACCGATTGGCTCGGGAACGAGAACGAGAACGGGAACGAGAGCGAATAGCGCGGGAACGGGAGATCGCGCGGGAAAGGTCCCGGCGTCCTGTCGGGCCGATCTACCGGCCGGGTCGAGTCTACGATCCTGTCTACGGTTCGAACCGGTATCCGGATAACAGTGGAAGGTACGGGTCAGCTCGCGCGATTGCCGAGCAGCGGGGCTACGCTACGGGCTTGGATAGGGGCCGGGACGACGCCAGAGATCATCGCTCTTACAATCCGAACAACTCGAGTCACTATCGAGACGGAGACAGCGGTTATCATTCGGAGTATGGCAGCAAGGATGCCTACCGGGCCGCTTATCGCGATGGGTTTCGGCGAGGATACGCCGCGGGCTATCGCGAGTTCTCCGGCTACCACCGGCGCTAGGGAAGACGGCTTCGAATACACCGGGGGCGAGCGGTTGTACGGGGAACGGTTCGCCGCGATTGGTTTCCAAATTCAAAAGGGCGGCAGCGAGTCCGATCTCGCTGCCGCCTTTCCGCGTTATGGCCGGCGTCTCTCTCGGCGCCGGAGCCGAGTTAGAATTCAGCCTAGAACTGGAACCGGAGCGCCAACTGCATCTGACGTTCCCGGTACAGCGTCGATTGCGCGCCGTTCAGCCTCAGAAAATCAGTCCTCGGTCTGAAGGCAGGCAGGCATGGCCCAGTCGTAGCCGCTGTCGAGCAGCCGGTGGTCACCTGACCGGACGGGCTCACGGTAATGACGTCGTACTGGCTGGTAACCACGCCAAAGGCGTTCGTATGATTGAAGAGGTTGAACGCTTCGGCTATGAAATCAAGCCTGTATCGCTCCTTCACTCGAAACTCCTTCGCGAATCTCAAGTCGATATTCTGAAGAGCGGGCCGCTGATAGCTGTTCCGCTCGATGAACGGAGTTCGATTGACTCCCCCGCTTCCGTTGATGCTGGATGCAATTGGGACTACCGAGGTCCCGTCAGGATCTTTAAAGGATGGCAGGCTCCCGGTCGATCCCGTGACCCTCGCGCCGTCTTGAATGGTCACGATTCCGTTCACCTTCCATCCCGCAAGCACGTTCTTTACAAAATGGTTCTCGTGCTGACGCAAGAACGGCAGCTCCCAGACGAAACTCGCCACGAACCGCTTCGGCACGTCGAAGTTTGAACGGCCGCGGTCGCCTTCGAGATCATACTGATTCAGAGCGGTTGGAAACGTCGCCGAAAAGGTCTGTGACACTTGATCCAGATCCTGGGATCTCGAGTAAGTGAAGTGAGCGAGGAACTGTATGCCGTGAGTGAATCGCTTGTTGACCCCGATCACGAAGGCGTCGTAGCGGGACTCGACGTCGCTGCGTTGTTCGATCATTCTTCCATACGTTTTGTTAGGCCGAGCCGCGGCCCCGCCGTTGAAGATCGGGACCTTGACCTGGCTTGCCACGGCGCCGTTCGCATCCAGAACCAAAAAGGTCTGAGTTCGGTTCGGCGTCGGCATATTCGTGTCGAAGAAGAAGGGCAGGCTTTTGCCGCGGCTCATGAGGTAAGACGCGGACACCGACATGCTCGGCAGAATCTCGCGCTCGAACACAACGTCAGCCTGATGAATCTTCGGCGCCTGCAGGTTATCCTGGAGGAAGAAGATGTCGGGCGTCGTCGCCGCAACGCCGGTTGGCGGAGCCGCGAACTTGTTCGGGTACACCGGGCCGTTCGTAGCCGTAAACCTGTAGTTCAGCACCGAGCCCGGCGCTCCGGTTACGGTCAACGCGTTGTAGATCGCGCTGTTGATCACGCGGCCGTAGTAGATTCCGTATCCCGCGCGAAGCACATTCTTGCGGTCGTTGCGGACGTCCCACGCAACGCCTATGCGGGGCCCGAGGTTGTCTTTGTCGGTTGGCATTTCCAGCGTCTGGTTCACAAGAGGATTTGGGAAGGCCACGTCCGGCATAACGATTCGCTCGTATCTGAGCCCGTAGTTCAACGTGATGTTCTGCCGCACCTTCCATTCGTCCTGTGCGTAAACACTATAGTCCCAGGTGTGGAATATCAGCCCCGAGGGCCCGAACGCCTGGGTGTAGGTCGAGTAGTTCCGCGCGCCCGGCGTCGTCAGGTCAAGCCCGAGATTCGTTATTCCCTGGCGATTGTTTCGCAAGCCGTAATTGTAGTAGCCGGCCCCGAAGCGCAGGTTGTCGATGTCTTCGTTGTTGCGGACAAGTTCGCCGCCCAGCTTCAGGGTATGCGCCCCTTTTGTGATCGTGTAGTTGTCGACAAACTGATACTTGATCTCATTCGGGAACTTGTTGCGCGGAAGGAACTCGGCTATGCCGACGTTGAAGCCGGTTCCGGAATTGCCCTGGCCCGTCGTCCCGATGTTGACACCCACCGAATTGGGCGCGTTAGGAATCTGTTGCTCCAGATCGCGCCCGTACTGGAAGCGCCCTTCGTTCAGCATGGAGTTGGATACGGTCGTTACCAGGCGGGCGTTGAAGCTGTCTACGCGCACCTTATCGGGGCCGTTGTTGGACGCGGCGGTGTTGACCACGGGCTGCGTCTGAATTCCGTTAGGGGAATTCCACTTGAGATAGTTGTACGAAGCGGTAAAGAGGTTCTTCTCATTGAGCTGCCAGTCCACCTTTGGAAGGAAAATCCATTGGTCGCCTCTGCGTGGCGCCACGCCGGTCTGTGGCAACAGCAAGCCTATCGCCGCCGCGCACGTCCCGGTAGGCGCGCCGGTCACTCCGTCGACGCAATCGGAGAAGAAGTTCGGGCTGGATGGCTGGGCATTATACGGAAAGTTTCGCTTTTGCTGATCGTAGCTGAAGAACCAGAACGCCTTGTCTTTCTTGACCGGCCCGCCCAACGTTCCACCGAACTGCTGGCGCCGATCCGGCGGCTTGATCGCCTGGAGAATAGGCGAGTTGTCGGGTTTGAATCCGATCGTGATGAAATCCAGGGGGTTTCTCGCGTTGAACACATCGTCCCGGATGTAGTAGAACCCGGAGCCGTGAACCTCGTTAGTGCCCGATTTGGTCACGGCGTTGACAACGCCGCCCGCCGCGCGTCCGAACTCGGGCGAGTAGTTCTGAGTGTTGACTTGAAACTCTTTGACTGCTTCCTGGCTGATGGTGTAGTTGAGCCGGGTTCGTCCACGCTCTTCCGAGAAGAACGCCTGGTTATTGTCGCCTCCGTCTATCGTGCTGTTGTTAAGCAGTCCCGATATTCCCCGAAAGCTGATCAATCCGAAGTTGCCGTCAGGCGTTACGCCCGGAGTCAGCGTCACGAAATTGGACCAGCGGCGTCCGTTAATCGGCAACTCGGTTATGGCCTTCTCGCCGATCGTTGTAGCGATCTCGGTCTTGCTTGGTTCGGCGACTGGAGCTTCGGCGGTTACGTTGACGACCTCGGTCGTACCCGCCGCAGCCAGCGCCAGTTTCAGATCGAGATCGTCGCCGACTCGAAGCACTATGCCGGAGCGTTTTATCTGGCCGAATCCCGGAGCGTCTACAGTGACCTCGTAGTTTCCAACGGAGAGGGTGGGAAATCGGAAGTTGCCGCCTTCACTCGTCTTCAACGAGCGCTCCAACCCGGTGTCCACGTTGCGGACCTTTACGGTTGCGCCCGATATCAATGCGCCCGCCTGATCCGTTATCGTGCCTCCGATAGCGCCGGCGGTCGATGACGCCTGACCCCACGCCAAGCCGGCCATACTCTGGACCGCCAGCGAAGAGCACAGCAAAAACGTCCAGATTCTCTTCTTTGAAAGCAACATATTAGTCTCCTTGAATTATCATTAATGTCCCAAATCCGGCGCCTCACGCGCTGTTCGTTACTGAAGCCCACTGGTGCGCGCGTGCGTGACTTCGAGTGGAGTGAGCGATCGCGCAAAAATCGCATGAACCGTGCTGCAATGGCCTGCCTTGCATGCCCCGGCCGCTTGAATAGAACCAAATCCCCGTGCGGGCGTGAGTGTCCAAAATAAACCCGTTTTCTCGGAACGAGCCTGTGTCACCCTCATGATGCTAAACGAAGGAAAGCCGCAGGCCCTTTTTGCTTGCGGATTCAATGCACGACCGGCCTTCTTCTTTCGTTGAAAACCGCTCTCGAATGACAGCAAGGCTACTCGAAGGGGTCAGTCAAGTCAAGGAAAATGGTTGTAACATCGCGCAGCCGATTTATGCGCCCGAATCGCGCGAACCTCTGTGCGAATCGCTTGTTTTTCCGGCCAAAAAGCAGTGAGTTGGTGACTGATGATCTTCGGATATTGCCATTGGTTTTGAGTTCACGTGGACCGCAATTTCGAAGACGCCAGGCCATATCAAGACAGGCGCTCGAGTGCTGATCTCCGGAGTCTAATCCTCATGACTACTCCGGCGTTAGCACTCCGAGAAAACGGCGGGTCGCGAGGTTCATGGTTTTCGCGTGCGGGTTCTCTTCGGAATTGAAACCGCACGACGGCGGATAATTATATGGAAGGAATATCACGGGGAAGATAGTGAAAGCCGGACAAGCTGGATTACCCGAACGATCGGATTCCGAACTCCTTAACGCACCGCCCGCAACTGACGCTGCCTTGAGGCCCCTACTAGCGGTCGGCACAAGTTGCTATACGTGAAAGCCGCTGATTTGCCCTGACTGCGTACCGCTGATCCGCGCAGATCAGCGGTACG
>JAHFUG010000092.1:11682-16196 GCA_023265195.1 Blastocatellia bacterium
GCATCTTTGTGGCTGGGTGGTTTATTTCCGCCGAGCACAACTAGTCCTTTTTCCTGCCGCAGCACCGCCGGTATTTTCTACCGCTGCCGCACGGACATGGCGAGGCGCCGGATGTAGTTGAAACTTGATTCTCCGGTTTTGAAGCTCGCTTGAACAGACCCAACAAAACGATCGCCATCCACAGAGCCACCGCAATGACGGGTTGCGAGAACGCATATCCATGAAACGCGTAATAGAAGAAACTCGCGCGAGTCTCGCTCGAACCCAGAGACGCCGCCGCGATTTGGTCCTCCAGTTGCAATCCCAACATCTTCGCAAACATCATCACGGCCGGGATGCTCAACGCCAAGAACACCAACACCCCCAGGCCTAAGCACTTCGCTTTGCCCCAGAGCGAATGCGTTTTCGTCGCCGCCGCCATCGCGGCGAACATTGGCAGGCCATAGGTTATCTTTCCCATGTTGAGAGCAGTGGTTCTTGCCTGGCCCGCGAATTCCGTATTCTGGCCCGCGCGGACGCTGAAAATCACGAGCTTTTCATTTGCCGATATCGACGTGCTGGAATCGAATAAGCCATAAACCCATCCGGCGGCGTTCCCCGCAATAAAAGTCAGCGCGTCCAACGCATACCACCAGACAATGAAAAAGACGAAATAAAACACTATCCCGAGACCTATGAACCGCAGCCAGCCGAACTGAAATAGAGCAGGCTGCACGTAACTGGCCGCGGCGCTCGATTGAGCGCCGTCCGGTTCGGCTCCATACTCAGAGGTCATTTGCTTACTCCTGTTTTCGTAGTCCGCTTTTAGGAGGAATCCCGCGCTCCATAAAAAGGCTCTGGCCTATGGCGATTTTGGGTTGCGCCTTTTGCGGGAACAAATTCCTTTAATTCGCCAGACATCAAAAAACACAGGCCGGGAAGAGGGACTTATCCCCGCTCCTCCGCTTACAATTCACGCAACCTGGAGTCAAGGAGAGAAGCGGGGATAAATCCCTCTTCCCGACCTGTGATTTTCCGAGATTGAACATGGAAATTGATTTTGCCATTCCCGACGTGGCCGAACGCCCGCTTCCTAGGGAATGTTAGAAAACGAAAAATGGCGCCTTTGTTGTTACAGGTCATCTTGTTCCTTGTCTGGCATTGACGATAAATAGATGGACGATGAACGCCAGCACAAACCCGCATGTCAGCGCGCCGGCCACATCGCTCTCCGAAACCGCTGATCTTAGTGCGAGCAACGCCAGCCCGATAGCGGCCTCGACCACGAGCGTGGTTCTTCCGAGAATCCGCGGGTTCACAACCCTGAGCCAATGAGACGATACGCCGCCTTCAACCGAAGCCGTCTCGGTCTTGATTCGCGCCGTTAACGCCATAGCGCCTGCCGCGGCGAGCAGGAGGAGCATCAACACGCTGCCCCATTGCGAAAGCGTTGGGACGGGTATCGGGCCGGGCGCGGTTTGGCGAGAAAGTTGACCCCTTATCGCGCCTCCCGGATTGATAATTGTATGAACGTTGAAATAAAAGCCCGCGGGGTTATCGACAATCTGCGCCGCCAGAAGAGGAGGGACCGAAATGTCTCCGCGGGTAAACGCGCCCAAACCGTTGGGAAGGGTAACCGGCGCAGCCGGGCTGATGCCGGTGTCCACTCGAATGGGCCCATTTGCGGTTGAGCCGCCTTCGTGAATGTGCGCTAGAATGACAAGTGCATCCCGCGGAAAATTCGACATTAGCACGTCGAATCTGGCGGCCGCGTTCGTCAGGTTGCCGCTCGAATCCCGTGTGAGGTCCATCGTCACGGTCACTGTTCCATTTGCGAACTGGTCGGCGTTCATTATCGGCGGCACTTCGCTCGACGGTAACAGCGTCGCCAGGAAGACAATGTTCTCCGCCCTTGCCGGCGGCGTCAACCAGGCTGCCAAAGCCAGCGTTGAAAGCAGCACACTCGAGATCAGTATGATAGGCCTTTTCATGTGGCGGCTCTCGATCGTCGTTAGCTCGGGCGGCGCGCGCGGTATGGATAAAAGTATGGGTTTGGCGAAACGCTCCTAGATGGTTTTCGTGGCGAAACGCAGTGTGTTCGGCAAGCCGCCGGTTTGTCACTGATTGCTTCAGGTGTGAAATCCCCCAGGCGGTAAGCGTTGACGGTCAACCTCCGCTCTTTGAACATCGGCCACAATCCGGCGGCTTGCCGGACATTGGGCGTTTCGCGGCGGAAACTAAATAGTAGTATGATTCCCAATCGATTGAAGAAGGTCCTGTGACTCCGCTGCTTATGGTTCTTCCCGTCGAATCCCATCCATAGCCGGGATCGGGCCAATTCCGGCTCGTTGGGTAGGGCCGCGAATATACCACGGGCTCCCAAAAGGCTTCAACACGCCGCCGGGATGTAGTTGACGTAAGGATCGGGGAAGCTGTGTGCTCTGTCCGTTTCTTTTAGACGTCAAAATAAAGCGCGAACTCGAGAGGGGTCGGCCTCATTCGCACCTGATCGACTTCGCGCCTCCTCTTGTACGATATCCACCTGTCCAACAGCGCTTCCGTGAAAACATTGCCCTTCAATAGAAAGTCTCGATCGGATTCCAGCGCTTCCAGGGCCCGGTCAAGAGACGCCGGCAACCTAGGCACGCCACTCAACTCTTCCGGAGCAAGGTCGTAGATGTCCTTGTCCAGCGGTTGCCCCGGGTCAATGGCGTTCTGGATTCCATCCAGACCCGCCATCAGCATAGCCGCGAACGCCAGATAGGGATTGCACGACGGGTCGGGGAATCTCACCTCGAGACGCTTGGCCCCAGGCGACTGAGAGTACATTGGGATGCGAATGGCAGCCGAGCGATTGCGCCGCGAGTACGCGAGATTGACCGGCGCTTCGTAACCTGGAACTAACCGCTTATAGCTGTTCGTCGTCGGAGCCGCGAAAGCCGCGATCGCCGCCGCGTGCTTCAGAATCCCGCCCGCGTAGTGCAGGGCAAGGTCCGAGAGCCCGGCATAACCATCTCCGGCGAACAAGGCGCTGTCGCTCTTCCAGAGACTCTGGTGGCAATGCATGCCGCTCCCATTATCGCCGAACATCGGCTTTGGCATGAACGTGGCGGCCTTGCCGTAGTAGAAGGCCGTGTTCTTCACCACGTATTTGAACAGCATCACGTTGTCGGCTGTGCTCAACAAATTCGAGTACTTGATATCGATCTCGCACTGGCCGCCGCTGGCGACCTCATGATGGTGCATCTCGGGGATCAAACCCACCGCCTGGAGATTCTGAACCATGTCCGACCTGAGGTCCTGCAGCGAATCAACCGGCGGCACGGGAACATAACCCTCCTTAGTGCGGACGCGATATCCCAGGTTGTTCTCCAACTGGCCCGAGTTCCACATGCCTTCGGCGGATTCGAATTTGTAACCCGCGCTGTTGACTTCGTTGTGAAAGCTCACGTGATCGAAGACGAAGAATTCGGCCTCAGGTCCGAAATAACAGGTATCGGCGATCCCGGTGAATCGCAGATAGCTCTCGGCTCGGGCGGCTACGGCGCGCGGGTCGAGTTCGTAGCCCTCCTTGGTAATCGGATCGACGACGTTGGCGAAAACGCCGAGCGTCGGCTCCTCGTAAAACGAATCGACCCAGAACCTCTCGGGATCGGGGATCAGCAGCATGTCCGACTCATTTATTGAAGCCCATCCCCGCAGCGAAGAGGCGTCGAAGCCCACGCCCGAATCAAATGCGTCCTCCTTGAACTGGTTTATGGGAATTGTCAGGTGGTGCCACGAACCCGGAAGATCGGTGAACCTCAGATCGACGAACTTGATTTGTTCATCAACCGCGAATCGTAAAACCGTTTTTGGATCCATTTAACGGCGGGCCTCCCGTGTTGTCGATGCTGCAAATGAGACTTGGACATTAATAAGCGCCTCGCGGAGTGTCAAGCACAGAGCGAGTCAAATCGCCTAGTGGTTGCTTGGCAGAAGTTTCATGGCCACAAAAAACGGCACAAAAATCACACATCTGAAGAAGACTGACAAGCATATCTTCGGCTGGCTCGCCCTTTCGTACCTTGAGCCTTCCCGGAGTTCCCTCCTGCGATTTTCGCGCATCTTTGTGGCTGGTGATTTGATTCCGCCGAGCACCACTAGGCGCTATGCGGTATGGAGGTGGTCATTCTGGATTGTACTCTTGGCGGGAAGAAATTGGTTCAATTCGTCAGCCATCAGAAAATCAGAGGTCCTGAAAGAGGAGATCATGCCCCGCTTCATCTCCTTGTGGCCAGTTTGAGTCAATGATGTCAACTATGCGGAAGAGAAAATGGCATGGAAATCTTTTCAGATTCACGCGTCTGAGATCACGCTCGCGAGCGCTGTAAGATTCAGGAGAATCGGCTGCCTTTTCAAAGTAGAATTGCAACTCGGCGTAGAACTCATCCGCAAGCTCTGGCCCTGCGACATTCTCGCGGTAATCCATAAATGCGGGAGACGTCCGAGGCGACTTGCTTATGGAATTCCAGACGCATCAGCCGCGCCGGCTC
>JAHFUG010000092.1:16296-19910 GCA_023265195.1 Blastocatellia bacterium
CGATGGCGCCACTACCGAACGCGCTTTACAATCTCCAGGGAAAGGGATAAGTTGGCGTTCCCGAAGCAGCGGCTTGGTTTCAAAAAGAAGTTCAATCGCAACGCAGGGACTCTCGCAAGCTTTCTAAGCTGGGCATTGCGGACCGGCCTTAGAACGTTTTACAGATCAGCTTCTCGATCGCGGTCTGATTGAGCTACCTTGACCCGGAAAAAAAGAAATGGCAAAAGAAGATGCGGAAAACCCTGAAGGCGCTGTGGAGGGCTCTCGTGAACGGAGGGCAGGGCTGTCGCTCCTCGTTGGGCGAATCCCGTCCTACGGTGCGGCGCCTTGGCCTATACAGGTCGTGAAGGTATCCACCTATATATGCCTTGTCGCCAGCCTCGCCTAAGCTGTCGCGACCTGGTTCAGTCTTCGTGCTGCTGGCAGTTTTGCTAGTTTTGTGTTGGGCGCGATGTTATTGCCGAAGGAATCTTCGCTTGCGCCTTACTTCTTGTTTTGCCGGAATGGCGGAAAACCTGATAGCGATCCGCCAAAACACGGAGGAGCTGTTGAAAGCAGACGACGATGAAACTGAGGATGAAGACGAGGAGGATGGTGATAAAGGACCGAGCGCGGACGCTTTGTAGGGCAACAGGCGTGAAGCGGCGCCGCATTAACGAGTTCTTTCAACCAAACGAATGAACTGTTGACTACGAACGTCAAGCCTGCCCGGCGGCGGGAGTCTTCATCCGTCTTCGGGCCAGCGGAGCTAATGTTCACCGGCATTCTCAAAAAGGAACCGCCAATCTGCCGCACCCGAGAAAAAGAGATCGCGCGGGTTTGAGTTCAAATCTAGGGAGGATGGATATGGAGAGCACCGTCTTGACTATAGCGGTTTTAGGATCTTTAGTGGCGCTGGCCCTTGTAAGAGAAGGTAATCTGATAAGGAATCGGCCGGCTTACAGAAGAGCCTGGCTTTGTCTCGCGCTGTCGATAGTGGTCGCGAGCCCTCTGACATTTGTCGGTCTTCTAGGCTTCCTTGGAAATGAACGAACATCGTTAATCAGCATTCTGTCCATGGGGTTGCAGTATATTTTCCTCGCGACTTCACTCTTTCTTCTGGGTCGTTCCTGTTCTGGAAATGAAGACTCGAGGGCGGCCTAACTAACTAACTAGCCAAGGGCTCCGCCATTGATATCCCGAGTGCGGAGTGCGGAATGCGGAATGCGGAATGCGGAATGCCAGATCACGCGGGTGGTCCTCGGGGAAACGAGAACAGAATTCTCGTAATGATCGGCATAAGCGACTAGGCTTTTTCGCAGACTGGGCTGCAAAAAAGTGGCCCTTCGGGCAACCGATTCCCCCGCGCAGTCTGCGAAAAAGCGCGATCAGCTTTCAGCCGTCAGCGCTCAGCTTTTGGATTAGTCCGGTGAGCATGCGTTTGACCTCGACGAGGCGGTAAGCCGTTTGCTCATAGGCTTTTATATTTAGGAACCAATCATCAATCATCAATTCCCGATCCCATATTCATCAATCATCAATTCCCCAATTCCCCAATTCCCAAATCCCACATTCATCAATCATCAATCATCAATCATCAATTCCCCAATTCCCCAATTCCCCATTCTGACGAAGCAGCATTCTAACCAAGACTCGCCCGGCGTTGAAAGAAAAAGCGAATTGCGAGCGAGCAGCCTGATCGAAGTCTTCGTTTAATGCCCCCAGGGCATAGCCGAACGTCTGGCGGGGTTGCAAGACGTTGCTGCTCCGAACTACCGCGAATCGCCGCTGACATCGGGTGTTGATCTGCGTAGATCAGCGTTACGAAGTCAGCGCAAATCAGCAGCTATTCCCCGCTCCCGCTCGAAATTCGCGAAAGCACATCCAGCCGCTTCGATGAGGCTCTTCGCTTGGATGTCCTCCGGGAATCTGCCAATATTGTGACCTTGTGGAGCGGGTTTCGCAGGTAAACACAAAGACATAGCGTCTTCACCAAGAGGTCGAAAGCATGAAAACACTCATCAAGAATGGAAACGTCGTCACCGCCGTCGATAATTACACCGCCGATCTATTAATCGAAGACGGCAAGGTCGCCGTCATCGGCAATAAGCTCGCGATGGACGCCGACCGGTTCATCGACGCCTCGGGAAAGCTGGTCATCCCCGGCGGAATCGATCCTCATACTCACATGGAGTTGCCGTTCGGAGGCACGTTCTCATCCGATGATTTCAGAACCGGAACCATCGCGGCGGCGCACGGCGGAACGACAACGATCATCGACTTCGCGGTCCAAAGTCACGGCGAGTCGCTTATTCAAGCGGTCGACAACTGGCATAAGAAAGCCGAAGGGAAGACCGCCATCGATTACGGTTTCCACCTGATCACAACCGATCTCCCCGACGAGCGAGTCCCGGAGATGCGCCAGCTTATCAATGAAGGCGTGATGAGCTTCAAGCTCTTCATGGCTTACCCGGGCGTGTTCCTAGTCGATGACGCGACTATTTATAGAGCGATGAAGAACGCCGGCGCCGCGGGCGGGTTGATTTGCATGCACGCCGAAAACGGAATCGTCATCAACGAAATCATCAAGCACGCGCTCGCCGAAGGCAAGACCGCGCCAAAGTATCACGCGCTCACCCGGCCCACCAAAGCCGAAGCCGAAGGCGTACACCGCGCGATCGCTATCGCCGAAATGGCGGAGGCTCCGGTCTACATAGTTCATCTGAGCTGCGCCGACGCGCTCGAAGAAGTTCGCGAGGCTCGCGACCTCGGGCTTCCCGCTTACGCCGAGACGTGCCCTCAGTATCTCTTTCTTGATTACAGCCTGTATGAAAGGGAAGGCTTCGAGGGAGCCAAGTGGGTTATGACGCCTCCGCTCCGCGAGAAGTGGAATCAGGACAAACTGTGGCAAGGGCTTGCCGGGAACGATCTGCAAGTCATCTCGACGGATCACTGTCCGTTCTGCTTCAAAGAGCAAAAGGAAATGGGCCGCGACGATTTCACCAAGATCCCTAACGGCGGCCCAGGCGTCGAACACCGCATGAGCCTGATTTACAACGGCGGTGTGGTTGGCGGGCGAATCAACGTGAACCGGTTTGTCGAGTTGACGTCAACGGCGGCGGCAAAGATATTCGGATTATTCCCGCGCAAAGGAACGGTTGCGGTGGGCTCGGACGCCGACATCGTGATCTTCGACCCAAACGAGGAAGTAACCATTTCCTCGGCCACGCATCACATGAACGTCGACTACAGCGCATACGAGGGAATGAAAGTGCGAGGCGTGGCGAAGACGGTGTTATCTCGTGGACGAGTAATCATCGAAGACGGCAAGTACACAGGCAAACCGGGCGACGGCGAGTTCCTGCGCCGAGGCACCTTCAGCGGGTAGTGTCGCTCGGCGGCAGTTTTCTTGCCTGCAACGGGCCATTGTCTGGGCGGGCGAGTTCAGAGTTCAGCCTTTAGGCTGCGGCACGCTGAAGCGTGAACTCTAAACGACACGGGTATGGCGTAATTTCGGTAGTGTCCTAATACTGTGTTGCTGATTGGATAACTATGACTGAGGCGTGAGGCTCCCACCAAAGAACGACCGGAATACCCCCAACGCAGTTGGGGGACTTTTTCAATTCCGGCCTACT
>JAHFUG010000430.1 GCA_023265195.1 Blastocatellia bacterium
CCCCTCGCCCCTGACGTCCTTGCCGAGCGCGGTGCTGCACGCGCTGAGAACGACGAGATCGGCGGAGAGCTTGAGATTGTATATATCACTCAGAAGCAGAAATCCATCTTGTTCTTCGCCTGTTTCCTTCCATAATGAAAGAGCAATGCTCGACAGCTCCGGCCTGTTGCTATCAAGCAAACCGTGAGTGGCGAAATGAATGATTCGATAATCCGCGAGGATCGGATCCTTAGCGTTGGCCCGAGAGGCGGCGAAGCCCAAAGCTATTTTCGCGTCTGGGCGCATTGACCTGATCGCTTCGGCCTCTCTTCCTGAATTTTCCAGGCGGACAAGCTTGACGCCATACCGATTGAACTCCCTGAACACATGACTGGCGGTGAGGGTTGGTGTCTTATCCGAGACGGCGGCCGGCGGTTCCGCCTTTGCCGTTTGAAATCTTCCATCGTCCTTTGCGAATACAGGATCCGCCAACACCGCGATAGTCTTGCTTGCGGGTTGCCGCGACGTGAGTTCGGCGCGTAGCGCTACAAGAACCGAGGCCGAAGGTGAAGTGACTATCTCGTGTTCCGCCATCATCGGTCTGAAACTAGGGGCGATCGATCCACTACGTTCGGCGCGGCCTGCGGGAATCGGGAGCGCGGCGAAAGGAACATACTGCAACGCCCCTTCCGGCACTATCGCGAGCCGCTTACCGCCAAGCTGAGCGGCAACCGGACCAAGTATCATCCGGCTGAGAGTAGCGGCGCTCTTCCAATATTCGGCTTTGCCAGCCGGAAACGCGGCCTCCGGTGAACTGATGAGCTTGGAGACGCGCCTTGCCGACGCCTCGATAACCGACCGGCTTGGCAGTTCATAGCTTTGGATTCCGGACGGGCTAACCAGCCAGAGATAGCTTCGCTGATCGCCGAGCGCATATTCCAGAAGCAATGTGTCTTCATCCAAGAATTGTGTGATTTCCTTGAGACCGACGGGCTGAGGCTGAACCAGCGCGGCGTAATGAGGACTCTGAGCGCGAATCTGATCTTCGACTTGCCTTCGTTCACCGATCAAGGCCTTAAGCTCCGCGTCAGCCGCCGATCTCTTCCGTTCAGCATCCTTATCATCAGGCGAGTGAGTTTGGAACTGAATCTTCGCTTCGATCTTGCGTTCCAGCGACTTCTCTCGTTCAAGGAGTTTCTGGTCAACCCCTTCACGGATTTCTTTACCGACTTCGCCAAGGCTCTCGAGAAAGCTTCGTCCTCGCGATCGCTCGCTGAGTTGTAGAGCGAGCGAGTCGTAACCCTTCAACGGCTGAGCCTTGTGCAGGCGCATAAGCAGATCGACGTCGAGTTCATAGTAATCTCGCACCGAGGCCAGATAGGTTGTGCGCAGTTCCCTACTGACGACTCTCGATCGAATCGCTTCTATCTTCGCAATCGCCTCCTCGGCTCTAGTGTGGGCTTCGACGTTGTTTCCCCGAGCTCGCTCAACGCGGGCGATTCCATAGAGTGTGGCCCCTTCGCTTCGCGGGTCTTTCAATGACCGCCATTTTGTTAAAGCCCGGCCGTAGCTCCTCGAGCTCATCAGAAAGTTCCCTTGAGCCGCGAAAAGGCCGCCGAGTCTTGTTAAAGCGAGCGGCTCGCCTTCCTTGCTGCCGTTTTTTTGGAATAGAGTCAGCGCGCGATTGTATTCAGCCATCGCGGTCTGGGATCGTCCAATAGCTTCGTGAACCTCACCCTTGTACAGAAGCGCGAATGCAGCCTCGTTGTCCCGCGAGAGGGTCGTGGCCAGGTTGTAAGCTGTGTTGTACGAAGCTAACGCCCCACGCGAATCGCCAAGCTGAAGTTGCGCGTGTCCGAAATCGAGCAGGGTATTGACTTCACCGAGTTTGTAGTTTGCTTCCCTCTGCAACTGGAGCGAACTCTTACAGTATTCCAAAGCAGTCTCGGGATCGCCCAGGGTCAGGAGAGAGTACGCGGCGTTATTGAAAGCGGCGCCTACCGTCTTTGGGGTAAGAGAATGTGTCATTGCTTGAAGGTCGATGATCTCCCGGTAGCGCGCCAATGCTTCCTGAGGTTCTCCAAGCCGGTCGTACACTTCGGCGATGTTGTTAAGTATGGTGGCGGCTCCGCTGGAATCGCTTAAGCCTCTTCGCAGAGCGAGAGCTTCTTCGTAGTGTTGAAGCGCCATCAACAGGTCGCCAATATATTCGTATGCGCCTCCGAGTGCGTTGAGAGTAGTCGCCTCGTTGATTCTGTCGCCCTCCCCGCGCCAGTTCGTTAACGACCTCGTCAGGTAGTCCCGGGCCTTTTCAGCCTGGAAGGTAATATAGATATAGCCCAATCGTCTTAAGGCGAACGCTTCCGCCCGGCTGTCCCCAAGCCCTTGGCTCAATTCGATCGCCTGGGTCAAACAATGAACAACTTCAGCCTCGGCCGCCTTCTCTTCCAGGTCCCACATTGCAACCGCCGCGCAATACAACGCTTTTGCCTCCTCGCGGGCGTCCCCAGCGTCATGCCAGAACTGACGAGCTTCTCTGTACCTGACTATCCCTTCTCTTCGTACGTCTTCGCCAGGCTCCGCGCTTAGTTTCGCACCGGCCATAAAAGCTCGCTCAGCGTTGATTCTAGCGGCATCGGCCGCTGTCGGTTTGCGCGGCGCTTCCACGGCTATCGTGAATCGCCCCGGCGCCCGCATGTCCCTGGTCGCGTGCAGTATGACTTGGAACTCACCATCGACGTCGGCCAGTATTGAGAACGACTTCGTCTCGCGCATGCCGTACGTGCTTCGCATTTCCCCGAGCGCTTTTGCGTCCGGGGCGACAACCGAAATCGACAATTCGACTCCGTCTTGTTCAACGATGACGCGCTGATATTGCCCGGCGCTTAGAGCGCTACGAAATTCTCTTACCTGCGTAACCGCAATCCAGCCATTCGTGGGGTTGCCGGGGGAGAGTAAGTCACGTTGTTCTCGAGTGTCGAGCCGACTCGTTATCCGAGATCGAAAGCCGGACCTGGCGACCGTGATGGATAATGATTGCGTCAAGACTAAAAGGATGAGCACTGGCTTAACGGCCAAAAAGCAAAACTTCTCCGACCCACTTACGCGATGCGCGCGATTCCCGGGAAGAGACCGACGACGAGATTCCTGATAACTCACGGGACTCCTCAACTCGACACAAAGGAGATAGGGCAAACTGCTTCCGTCGCGGCGATTCTATTCCGGCGGGCGAGGCATGTCAAAAGTCACTCGTGGATAACACAGACAAAAGTAAGAGTCAATAATGCAACTTAATGCAACTATAAAATGGTTAGCGTGGCTATGTATGGCCGCAGCCATTCGGAATCATCAATGACGTCACGTCGGGTATCGGCGCGAGTTGTGGCGAGGGGGAAAAGGACCGGCACGCTTTAATCGGGAACACAAAGCATTCCGGCCCTACGATATGGATGCCTACGAGTTAATCCACCGGCGCGAGTTTTCATGTTGCCGAGACTACTCCAAAGCGGCGGATTCGTCCTACAGCGCCATCGGTCCATTGCTGGTCCAGTCATCATCGCCAGTCTGCTGGTAAGGGTTCTTCCACGCCGCTCAAGCTGAGTCGCTTTCGTTTGCCCTGAACCTGCGGCATTGGTGGTGAAGGCGCAGGCGTATGATCAACCAGATTTCCTGTGTAATGGACGGCAACGCCAGTGACGAGGACCTCGAAAAAAGTAGAGCTTGCAGCTCAGAGGTTGAATCCCGTGCGTTTGTGCACTCATCGTGAAAGCCACCTTTGGCAGCCTTTTCCAAAATCCACTGATGGTATAACTTGTCTCCATCTCTCTGGTTGAGAGATGGCCTTCTCATTCAGAAGGACGGTTACTTGTCCACTCTTCGTCCAATTGGGATACAACGGCGCCATCGCGGTTTGTAATCTTCCTTTGACCTTTGACGACCGTATATCGCAGTGGAATCGGTCTTCCGGCGTCGTGGGTGTAAGCTATCACTCTTCCAAAGTAGTGATGAACAACAGCTCCCCCCCGATGAAAGCGAAAGTATATTGTAAAGGCCAGGTAATCATGCTCAGGATCGGCATTAGAGAACGCAACGCCATAGGTAGTTACACCGTCGATGTTCACGGTGACAAGGTCTTCGTACCCGGTTGGCCCGATAGTCATAGACACTACGGGATCCGTTCCTACCTTCAGATTCCAATCAGCTTCGAAAAAGTTCATCGTAAGTCTCCTTTCCCACAAATTCACTCAGCGAATCAATTGCATTCCTTGCTCCTGCGTCAACAGCACCATGCAGTTCTTCAATCGAAGTGGATAAGTTCAATGCCGCCATTGGACCGGGCCCTGAGCCCATTCCCTTCAGCACGCTGCCGACCGTGTAATCGAGAATCTGTTCCAGATTCACCGTGAAATTCCTCTTCGCGGAACCCGGCCGCACGTAACCGTAGAGCGAAAAGAATGCGGGGTTCAGGCGTGTCAACATCTCGATTGTCCAAAGTCGTGACAGAGATGGTGAGACCAATCGGTTCAATTCAGATCTGGCGACACCACCTGCCGTGCGAAGTGACGAAGCGTCTGCGGCAGTAGAGATCGAGCCGTCCCCGAGTGCTTCGCTGACGATGGGTCGAGACCGAATTGTCCATAGCGCCCGAGCTAGCATGATCTGTTGCTTTTCGGGGGGCGCGAGCCATAGCGCGATGTTTTGGAAGTAACGCTTGATATCGCCGTAGGCGACGCCGGCTTTCTCCTTGAGAGGTTTGAGATTTGAATTCAGGAAATGATGAAAACTCGCATCCACGACTATTCGTCCGAGGTTCACCGTGTGTCCGTCATAAGTTCCAATTGCACCGAACGGCGGGCGAGAAGTGGAGGCGCGGCTTCGTGAATACGCCACTATAAGAGGAACAGCCCTGAACGAATTCCGAGTCGGGTAGTCGTCTTCATCGAGCTCAGTCGGTGACGGCTCTCGACAAACACCTTCATGCACATGATCCGGAAGTACGTTGATCACACCTCTCGGCCCGTCGAGCAGGGGATGGGGGTACGGCTGTGGAGACGACGGCGTTGGAAAAAACCTCGGCAGTATCTTTTGTGGGAATGCGTCCTGTTCAGAAGGAGGCGAGCCCACCGGGACATCGTTGTTGATCGTGTCATTCCGTTCAGGATCTTGCAGGTTTTCTGGGGGACCGTTGCGCCACACGCGCATGGTCCTGACTCTAGGCAGATATGCCCCAAGGGTTGATCCCAGGCTCTCGTGATCGCCAGTGGCAAAGACGCCACCGCCTTTCTGCATGAATCTGCTTATTATCCCCGCTTCCTCACCGGTCAATTGCGTTGTTCGAAGGGTCGGTTGTCCCGTCGCGTCAAGTTTATCTTCTTGGTCCCCGAAGAACCAAACTTGATCGTACTGATCCCCGAGGTCGTCACCAACAAATCGAAAGTCCGGGTAATCGGATCCTGGGCCATTGCTATCATTCATATTCGTGGTGACTGACCTCCTGTACCCTTTCTTCACGTCGAACGTCGCAACCGGCCCAGACTGCTCTCGAAGGGCCTCAACCAGAAGCGCCAAGCCATAGTCAGTTTGGTCAAAACTGAGCCGCCCATCGGCGACGATCAGTATCTTCATCGTTATTGGGTCAATAGGTGTTGGATCAACAGGATTCGGCATCTTTAAACCTCGTTGTGAAACCTTATCAAACTGGGAGACCTTACCGCGCGTCTCACTCTGTTATGAGACTCTGCGGAAAACGTCACTTGCCTGAGACTTGACTTTGTTCCACAACATTGGAGATGAGAAACTGAAACGCAGGCACATAGGTTCCTAGCTTAGCTGCTAAGCTAGGAAATTGAACGAAACGATGAGCGATTTATAGTGGCCTCGAACACAATTTGTCAACGAAGACTCAAAGCGGGACGCTCTCACAAGATCACAGTACAGTGTCGGTCATAACGCTAGCCCAAAAGAAGGGAACTATACGCGCCACTACCTTAATCCTTGACCCCGCACTTCCGGTAAAGCTCATTCAGCACCCGCAACGCATACGGCCGGGCCATCTGTTTTCGCCAGCCCATAACGAAGTCCGTGTTGTCGAGCGGACGCGCCTTTAAATAACACGCTTCAGCCGCTGCCGCCATGCGCTCTTGATCGAAAGGCTCGCCCACTAGAGCCGACTCGGCGTCCTTCACTTCGATCGGAGCAGGGGCGACTCCGCCGAGCACTATGCGCGCCTTTTCAATCACGCCGGCGCCGTTGACTTCAACCGCGGCCGCGATCCCTAACACCGGGAAATCGAATGAACCTCGGCGGCGCAACTTGTGGTACACGGCCTGCCTTCCATTCGGCGGCGGCAAGTGAATCTCCGCCAGCAATTCGTTGGAGCGTT
>JAHFUG010000431.1 GCA_023265195.1 Blastocatellia bacterium
CAGCGATCAGCGGTCAGCGATCAGCGGCCAGCAATCAGCGGTCAGCAATCAGCGATCAGGAATTCGCACTTCCTTCTACCTCCAGTCGCCTTGCAGCACAAACCCGGCCCAGTAATGCGGCTGGCGCCATTTTTCCTGACTTCGCATGATCATCTGCGCTTCGCGAAGAGCCGCGGCGGCGGTAAGGTGACGCGTCAGCATGCCTTCATAGAAATGCTTCATCAATTCTTTGGTCGCCTCGTCGTCGACTTCCCATAAGCTGGCGGCCACTCTCGAAGCTCCAGCGTACATGAAGCCGCGAGTAAGACCCAATAGCCCTTCGCCCTCGATCGGTTTGCCAAGCGCGGTTTCGCAGGCGCTGAGGACCGCGAGGCCGGCTCTGAGCTTCATATTATATATTTCGTTGAGTCTGAGAAACCCATCCTGCGCGCGTCCCTGCCGGTCTACGGTCGATAGCACGATGCCGGAGAGTTCGGGGTGCGCGTTATTCAACACGGCGTGCGTAGCGAAATGCAATATTCGGAATTGACTCATCAGGTCATCCAAGGCCGCCGTCTTGTTTGCAGCGAAATCAAGAAAGAGCCGGCAATCGCTTGAAGGGACAAGGCGGCTTATCTCGTCCGCTTCCTCCCGGCTATGAGCGAGGCGTGGAAAATAAAGAGGTCCGTCCTGATTGCCCCGTTCACCCGGACGGAGTATGGAGTTGCTATCGCCGCGCGTGGCTTCTTGCTGCTTAGGTGGCTGACCGCCGTTCGCCGGCGATACCCTGCGATCCTGGGAGTCGAATACCGGATCCGCGAAAACGGCGACTGTGGTTGGTGCGGGAGTACGGCCGGCGGCGGCGGCGCGCAGCTCGGCCAGAACCGAGGCCGAGGGCAGGTTCACGATTTCATGACCGGCCGCCAGAGGTTGCGCATTCCCGACGTCCGAACCTGTTTGAGCGGGATCTATCAGCGCCGAAAAAGGAAAGTACTGTAGCAGGCCGTCGGCGACGATGGCGAGCCGCTTTGCCTTCAGCTTTCCGGCTACTGGACTCAAAATCATCTTGCTGAGGTTGTAGGCGGTGGTAGTAGCTCGAGTGGCGGAGTTAGTCAACCGTTGCCGTCCACGCCTCTCGCGGCTTGTTTCGCCGGCGAGTGAAGCCATCGAGTCATACACTTCTCTTACAACCGCTTCGATCTTCGCCTTGGCGGGCAATTCATAATAGTCGATCGAACCTCGAGTGACCGCAAACAGATCGCTGCGTTCTTTGCCGAGGGAATACTCCAGCAGCAGGGTGTCAGGATCGAGTTGCTTTTGAATATCGGCCAGGCCCATCACTCGTGGCTGGGTGAGCGCGGCGTAACGCGGACTCTCCGCTCGAATACGGGCTTCCACGAACTCATACTCCGAGGTCAAGAGTGCAAGCTCTTTTCTCAGCGCGGCAGCTTCGTCCTTTCCCGACTTACCGGAGAGAAAACTCGTCAAGCTCGCTGCCTTGAAGTTCATCGTGCTTCGAAGCTCTCGCTCTTGTTGCAGCAACTCGGGAGACACTCCCTCCCGAATATCGGCGCGAGCTTCACGGAGCATGTCGAGCAGACCACGCGCCCGCGCCGTTTCGCTCGCCTCCAGTGCGGCGGCGCCGTAGCCGGCTGAAGGGTTCTGAAAGTGCATTCTCATAAGCACGTCGATGTAGAGTTCATAGTGCGTGTGAACCGACGCGAAATAGGACGTGCGAAACTCATGTCCGGCTACCCTGGTTCGCTGCGTCTCGATGAGTTCAATCAGAGATCGGGCTGTTTCATAGGCTTGTTTCAAATTGCCGCTATTGCGCTCGGCCCCCGCGATATTGTGGAGCGCCTCGACTACACCCTCTCCATGTTCGACCTCACGAAACAATGCGAGCGCCCTTTTGTAGCCGGCCAACGCGGCTGGAGTCCGGCCTAACTTTTCATTCGCGGGGCCAATGCTGTTCAAGCTGTAAGCCTGTCCTCGGCGGTCGCCCAGCTTTTGTTCCTGGGTGAGCGCTAGATTGAAATAGCCAAGCGCCTTGCGGGTCTCTCCCATTGCATCATAAACGCGGCCGACGTCGTTCAGGGTGTGGGCCTCGACCCATCGCTCCTTGATCAGGCGTGAAGAGACTAATCGGCGGTTGCACCAGATAAGGGCCTGTTTGGGATCGTGCATCGTAAGATAGAGATTGCCCATGGACCCCATCGTGAGTCCTTTGAAATCGATCTCGCCGATTTCAGTAAAGAGCCGCAGGGCGTCCTTGTAAACGCGAAGCGATTCTTCATAGTTTCCCATGTCCGAATGGACGTTCGCGATACCGTTGCCGGCCACGGCTTCGCCGTACCGATTGCCGATGCTCTGAAAGATTGTCTTGGCTTGATTGTGAAACTCGAGCGCCTTCTGTTTTTCTCCAAGAACGGAATTGACCAATCCAACGGCGGTGAGGTCCAGTGCTTGAAGTCTTTGATCGTGGATTTCGGTTGCGAGTTCGAGCGATCTCTGGAACGAGGCAAGCGCCTGCGTGGGATCGCCAAGGTCCTGACGGGTATAACCGAGATTAGCAAGCGTTTCGGCTTGTCCTCGCCGATCGTTCTCTTGTTGAAAAAGAGACAGCGCTTCCTCGAGCACCGGAAGCGCTTTCAACCTGACGCCGGTCGAGTAGTACTGCAATCCGATACTGTTGAGCGAGGCGGCCAACCCCAATTGATCTCCTATCCGGCGGCTGAGGTCGCGAGCCCGCGTGCTATGCCGCAAGCTCTCCGCAAACCTGCTGAGGTCTATCAGAACCAAACTGACGCCGGTCAGAGCTCTTATCTGAAGTCTGATATCTCTGGCTCTCCCGCCCAGCCTCAGCGCTTCGGAATATGTGCGCAGGGCCTTGCGGTTTTCACTCGAGTAGAAGAGCACATCCGCCGCGCCCAACACGGCGAGAGCTTGTCCCGAGGCGTCGCCGGCGCGGCGCGAACAACTGCCGGCTTCCAGATACTTGGCTGCCGCGTTTCTCAGACCGTCGGCCTTCCATGTCGAGCGCAAGCGATCGGCTGACTGAAGCGATTCTTGCGCGGCCAACAACATAACGTCGCTTGGCCGTGACATTCGAGGCTCGGTGGATCGCAATTCATAACGGCCGTCATAGCCGCTCTTCTCCAGCGATCGTATCGTAAGAGCATAGACGCCGGATTGATCAGCCACGATAGAGAACGTCTCCGTAGCTCTGGGTAACAGGGCGTCGTCCACGATCTTCTTTCCGTCCGGCGCGGCTATAGTCACGCTCAGGTTCAGGTCTCCTTTGTCCAATGTGAATCGGATGTATTCGCTACCCGATAAGCTGAGTTCGAATGAATGCTGCTCGCCTCCGCTGATCGATCGGGACACGGACTGACCCGGAACGAGTCGTTCCGACGGTGAAGAGACGGCGCCGGAATCTTGAAGAGCATTGACGGACTGTTGGCCGAGGAGACTAGCGATGACCCCGTGAGCGGACGAGGTGTGTGGCGAGCCAATAGCAATCGCAAGAAGCGCGGCTCCTACTGGAGTGACGAAGCGTGGTTGAAGCAATTTGGTCGTGCTCATGCTCGTGAGTATCCAGCCTGCAGCCAGGCTCTTCGAAGATACTGCCGCAAAGAAGCGGAATCGCGATTAGATCCAACGGCGCGGCATAAGTCGAGACGGCGGTGCGCCAGCCGAGTCTCAGGTAAGCGCATGCAACGACCGGCTAGTTGTTCGTGGTGGAAGTTTCATAGCCACAAAAAGGCTCAGAAGTCACGGAGATAAGAAGACAGACGCCATATCCCACGGTTCTCTCTTGTGATCTTGTGCATCTTTGTGGCTGATGAATTATTTCCGCATTTAGCAAGGTCTCTCGCCGAGGCCGCGCATAAAACGATCGACTTTGGGCCGTCCGATATGCCCGCGGAGACCTTTATTATCGTGTGTGTTTTTTGGCTCCCTTGCTGGGCGCCTTCCGGTCTCTGGACTTGGAGGTCGAATTACCTCGAACGCTCTTGGTTGCCTTGGCTCTTTCCGTCGGCGGAGACTCGGCCTTTCGTGCGCTGCTCGTTTCACTGCCGCCACGTTTTGGCCTTGGAGGCCGCGTGAGTCCCGTCGAACCGCCGAACGAGCGAGCGCCGTCTACTTGACTACCGCCTCTCACCGTTTTCTTGCCGGACTTTTTGGCTTCGGATTTGACGCCGCGCGATTTATCTTTATCAACTCCTCCCATGTTCGTCTCCTTTTATTGAGAATCTCGGATTCGGTGCTGAGGATTTCTGAAGCAGATCACGCGCTCCAGACGCCTCTCACAAGGTGAAGAGCGCGACTTATTTCTACTCCACATGCCGTGGATCGGCAAGAAGTATTTACTCGTGTTTCAAGGCGCACAACGTGGGCGTTCTTTCCTGCCGTTGCGATGTTCGTCACGCGAAGGAATTAAAACCCACGAAGGTCACGAAGTCTACGAAGCAAAGGACGCACTGTTGCCCGAATCCTTCGCGACGGGTCCCGAGGAATGCGCCGCTTCCGAGCGACTCCAGGGGGCAATTGGTTCGAGTCGCAATTCGCGCGAACCATTCATGACACTGCCCTCTTGGGTCGCCGCTACGACACATACATCGAGCCATGAACATTTCACCCCTCCTGGGTGCGGAGTTCCGATCCTGTGCTAAACTCTGTCCGCTATGTCGAAGCAGCGAGTGCTTATAGTCGATGACGAAGAGAGCGCGAGGCAGGGACTCAGCGAGCTCGTCACCGGCTGGGGCTATGAGACTCAAACCGCCGCTAACGGCGTTGAAGCGCTCGAACGCATAGACGATTTTCTTCCGCTGGTCGTCATAACGGACGTCGTGATGCCGAAGATGGACGGGTTTCAGTTGCTCGCCGGCCTCAAAGAGAATCACCCGGAAACATCCGTCATCATGCTAACGGGGCAAGGTTCGATAGACGCGGCGATCCGTTCCGTCAAAGAGGAAGGCGCGTTCTATTATTTCGAAAAACCGATCGACATGCGAAAGCTCCAACTCGTGCTTAAGAAGGCCGCGGAGTACGGCTCCGCCCGGCGCGAGAACCAACTGCTGAGACGGCAGCTTCGGCGATACGGGGCGTTTGGGGATATGGTGGGGTCTTCGCAAGCGATGCGAGAGATCTACACATTGATCGAGCAGGTCGCGCCAAGCTCGGCGTCGGTTCTGATTACGGGTGAGTCGGGCACCGGCAAGGAAATCGTGGCTCGCACCATTCACAAGCTAAGCCCTCGCGTGGATCAGGAGTTCGTGGCGATTAACTGCGCGGCCGTGCCGGAGACTTTGATGGAGTCGGAACTCTTTGGCCACGAGAAGGGCGCGTTCACCGGAGCGGCGGACCGCCGCAAAGGCTGTTTCGAGCTGGCTCACAATGGGACGCTGCTCCTGGATGAGATAGCCGAGATGCCCTTTCTGCTTCAAGCAAAGTTACTGCGCGTTCTCGAGGACAAATCCGTGCGCAGGCTTGGAGCGGCGAAGGAAATGACCGTCAACGTCCGAGTGCTCGCGGCAACAAACAAGGACCCGTTCACCGCCGTGAAAAACGGCGCGCTCAGGGAGGACTTGTTGTACCGGCTGAACGTAATTACAATCAGGCTTCCACCGTTGAGGGATCATCGCGACGATGTGCCTTTACTTGCCCAGCACATGGTAGAAGAGTTGAGCCGGCGGCACGAAAGACCGGCGAGGCTGGTGTCGCGGCAAGCGATGGAAGTTCTATTGAACTACCACTGGCCGGGTAACGTCCGGGAACTCCGGAACGTAATAGAGCGAGCCGTGATCATATGCGGCCAGGAACAAGTAGAGAGACGTCATCTCCCGCCCCACATAACCGGAGAGGAGCCGTCGCCAACCAGCGAGGCGATGATGATTCCCGCCGGTTTGCCACTTGATGAAGTTGAGCGCCGAGTGATTCTCAGCACGCTCGCGCGAACGGACTACAATAAGACTCGTGCGGCGGAGGTGTTGCGCATAAGCCTGAAGACGCTTCACAACAAGCTGAAGGCGTATCGCGAAGCGGAAGAAGAGCGAGAGTAGCGAGCGACCGCCAGCCGGTGTTGGCTCCTCTGTTTCCCGCGCTGAGGTGCGAAAGTGGACATGACCGCAATAGCCGGCCGGCAAGCGGCGCAACCTGAAGCGCGCGGAAGCGCTGGTAGAAGACGGATTGCGCTATGGCCCAACCTCGGGGTTCGTTCCCGGCAAATCGCGCTGATAACTCTGCTGGTCGCGATCGTAGTTGCAATCACGACCGTCGCCAACATAGCTAACATGACCGGAGTCATCATTAGCAGGACCGAGGTTCAGGCGCGCCAGCTTGCCGATCAGATACAGTACGCGGTCTC
>JAHFUG010000432.1 GCA_023265195.1 Blastocatellia bacterium
CTAGAACGTACTCCAGGACTAAAAGGACTACGTGCGATGCGAGAAACTCGTTGACGCGAATCAGCGCTTGTAGTAGATTGCTGCGGTCTTAATAGGGCAGAAGTTCAATCCAAAGCAAGTAATCAATTTTTATCGATTTGGAATTGGTCCCTCACGGGTCGCTGATTAATTAAGGTTCCGTCAGCAATTCTAGCAAGTCTCGATAGCGGAAGTCCGATGCAGCGAAAGGCGTCGGCTTGTGGCCGGTGTTGACCGAGAGCACGTTGTCGGTTTTCTTGAAGGGATCGGCCTTTAGCTTTTCTCTAAGCCAGTTGCGGACCGTCGCGATGCGTTTTGGCGGCTGAAACTAGCGAGCCTCGCTCGACTGAACAAGTGAGTCGAATTTTTCGCGACGCTCTTTTGCCCGCGTTCCCCCCTTTTGCGCACAGGCATCGCAGGACTGGTTTCAAATCGGCGCAAGCTTCTCCCCGCCCCATTCCGCAAGCTGAGATGCGGAAAACCGGGCGGGATGGAGTCGGGCGCTAGCGTTAGCTTGGCGGCTAACCATCGAAGGATTCAGAGGTGAGGCTGAGTAGTATTCGGCTTATGATGCTTCGCGCGGTTGCGCGCAGAGGCTGCGTCTCGATCAGAGAGTTGTTTCTCCAGACTACCGTCAGCACTGAAGCAGAATGAGTATGACGCGGATTCCCAAACTCATCTTCACTGTCGCCGCACTCGCCGCAGGCGTCTTCTTCGTCAGTGGTTCAGGCGCAACCGCCGCCGATGATCGAGGGAGCAGTGAAATCCCGCCGATTCCAACTGGAATGTTCAGTCCCTCGAATGCCCGGACCGAAAGTGGGAATTTCATTCCGGCCGGACAGTTCTTCCCATCCTCTCGGTGCGCGGGATGCCATAACGACACTCACGCGGCGTGGTCGCAGTCACTTCATCGCAACGCCGCGCGCGACCCGTTCTATCGCGAGAGCGCCGATATCCTGCTGCGCGCCAGAGGCGTCGAGATCACTCGGCACTGCGAATCTTGTCACACGCCCATCGCTCTCTTCTCGGGAGCTCTATCCAAGGAAAGCGGCAAGACATCGGCGCCATTTACCTCGCTTGACGATGAAGGCGTCACTTGCTCCGTTTGCCATTCGATAACCGAAGCGCGCCTCGATGGTACGGGCAGTTTTACCATCAGGCGGCCCGCTTTGCTTGCGCGCGAAGATGGAAGCCCGATCAGTGGCGACTTCACCGACGAGCAGATTCTGGCCGACGTTCCATCTCACAAACGGGCGGTGATGAGACCGCTTCTCAAGCAACCGGAGTTTTGCTCGACTTGTCACAAGGTGGACGCGCCACCCTCGTTGAACGGCTACAAACGCATTCGAGGCTTCTCCGCTTACGACGAGTGGCAGCAATCCGGCGCTTCGCTCGAGTCCGTGACTCCATTCTACAAGCGAGAACAACGAGCCGATTGCCGAGCGTGCCATATGCCCAAGATCGAAAGCAACAACGACCGCGCGGCTAAGAATGGGATGATCGCATCGCACCGGTGGCTCGGGGCCAACACCGCGGCGCCGCTCTTCTATGGCCAGGACAAGCAAGCCGAGTTGATCGCGACATTCCTGGAATCGAATCAACTCGCCGTCGACATCTTCGCGCTGAGGAGCGAGGCCTCAGGCCGATTCACCGCGCCGCTCGGAAACAGGATTCAGGAACGGGAAGACAGGATTCAGGATTCAGGAGTCAGGATTCAGCGAATGGGGGACAGGACTCAGGAGTCAGGAGTCGGGATTCAGCGAATGGGGGACAGGAGTCAGGATTCAGGAGTCAGGATTCAGCGGATGGGGGACAGGATTCAGGATTCAGGAGTCGGGATTCAGCGAATGGGGGACAGGAGTCAGGAGTCAGGAGTCAGGATTCAGCGAATGGACGGAAACCCGAACCCGGAAGCTGAGACGATAAACCTCAGCCCAGGTGAAGAGGTCACTGCGGAAGTGGTTATAGCGAATCGCAACGTAGCTCACTCCTTCCCGCCCGAGGTGCGCGACCTGTACGAGGCGTGGGTCGAGTTCGAGGCGATCGACTCCACGGGCAAGACGATCTTTCACAGTGGCTTCATCAAACCGGACGGTATGTTGGACGAGAGCGCTCACGTCTATAAGCAAATCATTCTGGACGAGACCGGGCGCCCGATCACTCGGCATCAGATCTGGCTGACGAACATCAAGGCTTACGACAACACGATTCCGGCGGGAAGATCGGATCTGGTGCGGTTCCGGTTTCGGGTTCCGGAAAGCACGGCAGTCAGCGATCAGAAATCAGCGGTCAGCGATCAGCAGTCAGCGGTCAGAAATAAGAAATCAGCGGTCAGCGATCAGCGGTCAGCGGTCAGAAATAAGAAATCACCGGTCAGCGATCAGCAGTCAGCGATCAGCAGTCAGCGTTCAGCCTTCAAACTGCGGGCGCGAGTGAACTATCGCCGAGTGAATCAGGAGTACGCAAATTACGTTCTCGGACGGCGCGATAAGCAGATGAACATCCCGATCGTTCGAATGGCCGAATCAGACATAACGATTTCGGTTGAAGGGATGGCTCCGGGCAAGCCTCTTTGCGATCTTTGCAACCCTAGCGGCTTTGCGAGAAACAGTTCTCTCTCTTCCGCGGCTCCCAAGGAGTCGCGCCGATGGAACGACTACGGCATAGCCCTGCTCGAGCAAGCGCAGTACGGCCCCGCGGCTGAGGCGTTCAGAAGGGCGGCGGAGCTTGATCCCCTCGATCCGAACCCGTTGGTCAGCGCTGCCCTCGCCGAGATGCGCACCGAACGGTTCGGTCTCGACCGGGAGCAGTTGCGCAAAGCGAGAGCCTTGCTCGACGCGGCGATGAGGCTCGATCCCGATCGTCTCCGCACGTTGTTTTATGAAGCCCTGGTCTTGCGCGCGGAAGGGAAAGCGGCCGACGCGGCGCGGATATTCGCGAAGCTCGCAATCCAATATCCCCGCGACCGCGAGGTGCAACGGCAGTTGGGTCAGACACTCTACACCGTCGGACGATTATCGGAGGCTCGCGCTGCATTCGAAGCCGTCGCGGCCATCGACCCGACCGACGCCGGAGCTTATCAGTTTCTAACTCCGATTTATACAGCCGAAGGCCGAAAGCTGGAGGCGGAGCGCGCCCGAGCCCTGTATCTGCAATGGCGTGACGATCCGCTCGCGGATTCAGTCGGCGCCAGATTCTTCGCCGCGCATCCCGAGTGGTCGGATGAGCGCATATCGACACACACCCACGGATTCAATTCCGCGGGCCGCAAGATTCCGACTGGAGCGCTTGCCGCGCCCTTGAAGTGAAAACAGGTGCTTTCGAGATTCCTGTTCGACACCCCGGCGATTCGATGAGGTATACCGACATGACACGAACTCTGAGAGCCTTGGTGGTTGGTGCTTTCCTGATGACCGTCTTCCAGCCATGCGTGGTTGCCGAGCAGCAGGGCGGCTTGGTCTTTTTCTTCTATGACGACAATGGAAGATTGAGCAGCATGGTCAAGCCGACGGGCGAGGTTGCGATCTACCAGTACGATCCGGCCGGGAACATCCAGTCGATCTCGCGCACGCCGACGCCGAGCGCGATCTCGAGCATAAGCCCAACAAGTGGGACCGCCGGCACGCTGGTGTCGATTGCGGGCAACGGATTCGGATCAGCCGTCAAGGACAATCATGTCTTGCTCAACGGCTTGTCCATCGAGATTGTGTCAGCGTCGCCAACGGCTATCGTCGTGAAGGTGCCGGAGGGCGCCGGGTCCGGGCTCATCACGGTCGTGACGCCAACCAGCGCGGCCACCAGCAGCGGTCCCTTTACCGTCGTCTTGCCTTCGACGGGACCCGTTATCGCCGGCTTCACTCCAACCGTCGGCACGCCGGGCACGGCCGTGACGATCACGGGAATAAACTTTGAGACGACACCCATCAACAATCGAATCGACTTCAATGGTTTCGCGGCGACGGTGACGTCGGCTTCCGCGTCAACGCTGGTAGCCGCCGTCCCCGCGGGAGCCACGTCGGGTCACATCAAAGAAGTGACGCCGTCCGGCAGCGCTACAAGCGCCGGAGATTTCTTTGTTCCACCGCCGCCAAAGACGGCCGCCGACGTCGCGTTCACCGGTCGCATGGCGGCAGGTGAGACCAAGACGTTGACGATCAACGGCGCCGGCAAGATAGGCTTGCTCGTCTTCGACGGAACCACGGACCAACGGATCGGCATCCTGGTTTCAGCGTTGCCGATAAACAGCACATTGAAACTCCTCGACCCCTTGGGAAGGGTCGTGGCTTCGGACGCCCAGATTTTCTCCACCTTAGGCGCAACCTTGTTCATCGACGCGCAGCGGCTTTCCATGACCGGGGTCTTCGAAGTAGTGATCGCTCCCGGAGCCGTTGTTGCCGGCAACATCACCTGCACGGTGTACGACGTGCCGCCCGACGTAACCGGAACCATAACGCCGAGTGGGCCGCCTGCCATGATCGCCACTACCGTTCCCGGCCAGAACGCCAGTCTGACCTTCAATGGCGCCGCCGGACAACGCTTGTCCTTCTTTGCAACCTATCCCGGCAATATCGTAGACATCGTCGTCGTTAAGCCCGACTCCACGGCGTTGCTCGCCACGGGAGCCATCTTCGATCGAAATTTCACCGATGAATTCAGTTTGCCGGCGACGGGCGTTTACACGATTCTCTTGAACCCGAACCGCGAGCGAGTCGGCGCCATCCTCTGCACGCTCTATGCCGTCCCCGCCGATGTGACCAGTACGATAGCACCGGGAGGACCCCCGGTCAGTCTGACAACAACGGCGCCCGGCCAGAATGCCCGGTTGACCTTCAGTTCCGCCGCCGGCCAGAGGTTCAGCCTGCTCGTCAGGTTTTCGGGCGCTGCTCCGAATCAGCCGTTCACGGTTTCAGTCGAAGAAACGGGTGGCCAGCTTAGAATCTCTCCCCGATCGTTCATTGGAGAGGGATTCATCGACACCTTTGGGCTGCAAGGTCAGAATACCGGCAATTTCAGGATTGCCTTGAGTCCTGACGACGTCCTAACCGGCGCCTTCACGGCTACGTTGTTCAACGTGCCGCCTGATGCAACCGCCGGCATAACGCCCGGCGGCCCGCCCGTCACCGTGACCACTACGATTCCCGGGCAAAACGCTAAGCTGACATTCAACGGCGTCGCGGGCCAGAAGATCGGCATTCAAGCGACCGGCGCGGGAGGCTTCGTAGGCCAGGTCGTGCTTCTAAGACCGAACAACGATGGTATGGAAGGCGGCGTGCTGACTGATCCCGACCAGACGCTGTTCATCGATACGCAGACCTTGCCCGTCAGCGGAACCTACACCATCTCGATAAACCCGTCGGGCATGAGCACGGGTTCCAAGACGTTCACCGTTTTCAACGTTGTCGATCTAACGGGCGCGGTGGCCGTGGGCGGTCCTCCGGTTACCGTAGAGCTTAATACGCCCGGCCAGAACGGGGTGCTTACTTTCACCGCAACCGGCCAGCGCGTGACGATCCACGTCACTAATAACACCATCAACTGCGTCACCGTAGCGTTGCTTGGCCCGGACGGCTCCGGCTTTACCGGCGTATTCAGTTGCGACGGCGGCGCGAGCTTTGACCTCGAGACGCAGGACTTGTTTGCAGGCGCTTACACGATCGTGATTGATCCGGACGGCGGCAGCACAGGCAAGTTGACGATTACTGTTACGAGTCCGTAGGAAGCAAGCGGCAAGAAGCCGTTCGACGCCGGATGCGGCGAGCTTTTTGAGAGGCAAGGTACGACCGGGAGAAGGACCAGTGAGGTTTTGAACCGATGAAGAATATCAATCGAGTTGAGAGTTCCGACATCGCCATCATCGTGCGGCCGATCGCGGCGTTGATGGTTAAGCTGAGCGCCGGAGGGCGGTACATCAACGCTTCGAGCCCTGCCGCGCAAATGACGGCTCGATCGTTCGCTGCGTCGATTGCGCTCGCCCGAAAAGGCAAACGCGCGTTGAAACGAACCCTCGCCCTCCTCCCGCGCCCGGCGCTGGCGTGTCTCATAACGGCCATCTTGCTTTGCCAGTCCGTCGTGCCGGTTCTCTCCGCGGTCGACTCACCGCCGCCGGCTCCCAAAGCCGCTCGCCACGCGACGCCGATGCCCAAGGTGTCCAAGGCGGATTTGACGGCTCAGGGCGTCACTCCTCAAGAAACCTCCATCGAAGCCGCCGTCGTTCGTCACGCGCCTTCGCTCAACAGCGCGCGCGTCGAAGGTTCCATCCGCCAGCTCAACGGCGAGAACGTCACGCTCAACGGCAACATGGTCATCACCTCCGCCCTGCTGGTTCCCGG
>JAHFUG010000093.1:0-10409 GCA_023265195.1 Blastocatellia bacterium
TCATCAACCTTCATCGGCGTCGGCCGCAGTCAGTTTTTCGTCGATCCGAATAACTTCCAAGAAGACTCTGTTCAGGTGACTAAAATCATGGTCAGTCGTGACAAGAGTAGCGCTAAGAACCGATGCTGTCGCCGCAATCCACAAGTCATTCTTACCCATGTTTCTAGCGGTCATTGGGGCAGGAAGTGGCCCCGACAGGTTCTTTCCCTGACTGTAGGAATCAATCTCGGCGTATTTCGCGATTATCTGTTCGTTGCTGATGTCTACGAAGGGGAGCTTTCGTAACAGGCTCTCGAGGCCGCATCTTTTCTTCTCTCCCCAGCCGAATTGAATGGCAACGGAGTAGATTTCGCCTTTCGTCACTATCGAGATTAGAGTGATATTTGGTGGCTCAGACACATGAAGCATCTTCTCCACATAATCCGCATAACCGGCTCCACGGATGTAGCCAACGAGTATACCCGTGTCTAATAAGAAGACTGCCATTCCTCGGCGTTTACTCTCTAAGGGCGGCAAGAATTTGGTCAATCGACTCGTCCCCAGGCCATTTATCCCACACTTCCTTGAGTGAGCTTCTCGCCGACGCCGATCTTCTCGTTTGCTCGAACAATTCCATCGGTGAGCCGGGCGCCGGCTCTCTTTCGAAGACCTCTTCACCTTTTGCCATTGGCTTTATGACCTGCGCTTCAATTAGCCTGACCTTCCGAGAGGGCCTGAAGTGAACCATACCCTTGATCGTAACCTTCTTGCCCCACCACTGCCTCATGTCTTCAACACTGAGGAACTCGGTGTCAACGGTTCCAGGTATCGACTGACCCTCGGCCATTAGAAGATGAAAACGCTTGCTACGGTGTTGAATCATGTCAAGCCGGCCCGCTACGACGAACGCCATCGGCTCCGGAGTGTGAGCCTTCAGCCGCCGGATTCTTTCAATCTGCTCGCGCCCCAGGTCGAATTTTTCGCCGGGCCTTTCATCGGAGTCGAGTTGTATTTGCTGGGCGAAGCTCTTCACTACCGATTCGAAGGAAAGCAAGCTTTCCAACACACCCACATCATAGGTGTCGCTCTCGAGATTTTCCGACGTAGTGTCTTTAACGGATCTGGAGAGCAATGTTAGGGCAGTGTCTTCGGGTGCAGGTTTCGAGTACCAGAGATCCCGTTCTAGTATTTGTTCTGGAGCGGTGTCCCCGAGCATCGGCGCTTCAACACCCAGGACTGTCGAGCCTACATCGAGTCCTGTTATCGTAAAGTCAACGGACTTCGAGAGCCACGAGGGCGCCTTTCCGCGCTTAACACTCTCTCCCTGAACGGCGAGCCTCAAACCTCGCTCAGAAGATTCGACCAGAACATCCAAGACTTCCATTAGCGCTTTGACGGAAATCGTACCGTCCGCTGTTTGCAGGCCGCCGATTCTGATCTTGTATTTGATGCGGCTCATCGGGCCTGCCTTTCGTGATAACGCGGCTGACTTGGTTTCGCTCGAACCGATCTGCTCATTTTGCCGGTTCGCGAGTTTACCCCGTCTTCAGGATTCGCTACAGCGGGTGGATTATCGCGCACAAGGTGCGCCTCCCTCAACCTTTACAAAGGCGGCTTGAGCTATGGAATATTCTCGAGAAACCAAGTTCCCCTTCTGGAGAAGTGGGCTGGAAAGCTCGTCCCTAAGGGGCGTAAGAAATAACTTCCCGTTTTGAGTTATGCGGCAGCTCGAGATGAGCACCGCCGATGAAGTGAAGACTTCACCGCGGAGGCGCAGAGATCGCTGAGAGAGCCGCGGAGTAAGCCCCCTCTGCTTCCCTCTCTGCGATCTCCGCGGCTCCGCGGTGAACTCCCTCGAAAACGGGAACTCATTTTTTTACGCCCCTAAGTCTAACCTCGAGCTTCCTTGAGACACGGAGAGCTATCCTTCCAAGCATCCCATTCCTGAACAATGGCGTTGACAGACCCGACTCCACTAATGAGACACTTGTGAGTCCGTCAATATCCATCCGGCAGTGGAATCCCATCGAGGAGATCAGTCAACAGTGAATTCAACCTTTCTTTTCTTTGCTCGGCCTGCGCTGGCCGTTCTGATTAGCGCGTCTGTCTTGATTGGCGCTTCAGGGCTGATCAGCCCGGCTGTCCACGCGCAAACTCATCGGGCGTCGGTGAGAGGCAACGTGACCGACTCGACTCGCGCCAGATTATCCGGCGCGGCGATCAAGCTTATCGACGAAGACACGGGCAAGGTGCGCGAAACGGCGAGCGGCAACGAGGGCGAGTTCGCGGTTTCTCTGTTGCCGCCGGGTCCTTACCGGCTCGAAGTCGAAAATACCGGTCACAAGAGGTTCATTCAGAGGCTGACGATCCAAGTCAATCAAGAGATCCGCGTATCCGTTACGCTGGAAGTCGGCGCAATTACCGAAGAAGTGACGGTTGTGGCGCCACGCACGCAGCTACGGAAGGACACCGCTGCTTTGGGAAACGTAATCGAGAATCGCCAGATTATCGGGCTTCCCCTCGACGGCAGGAATTTTCTTGGTCTCAGTCTGTTGGTCACCGGAGCTGTGCCCGCGGCTCCCGGTTCGGCGGGCTCGGTGCGAGGCGATTTCGCTTTCAACGTCAACGGAGCGCGAGAGGACTCGAACAACTTTTTGCTCGACGGAGTCTATAACGTCGACCCGAAGCTCAATACGATCGCGGTCAAGCCGCCCGTCGACGCGGTGCGTGAGTTCGAGATGCTGACGAGCAGCTACGACGCTTCGTTCGGACGCAACGCCGGCGCTCAGGTCAATACGGTGCTCAAGTCGGGGTCGAATGCGTTTCACGGAACCGCGTATGAGTTCTTCCGCAACGCGGTCCTGGACGCGCGGAACTTCTTTGCGCCACCGAGCGAATCCGCCCCTACGTATCAGCGCAACCAGTTCGGGTTCTCGCTTGGCGGACCAATCGTCAAGAATCGAACATTCTTCTTCGCCGATTATGAGGGCGCGCGGGTGCGCGAGGGAATTACTCGAATAACGAACGTGCCGACTCTTGAAGAGAGACGCGGCGATTTTTCTCATAGCATTTTGCCGCCTCCGATTAATCCGTTCACGCAGCAGCGGTTTCCCGGCGACGTAATACCGGACCAGTTTCAAAACCAGATCGGCCGCGCTATCGCGTCGCTGTACCCGGCTCCTAACCGCTCGATCCCTCTGCGAAACTTCGTTTCGTCGCCGGCGCTGCGAGACCGGAACGACGATTTCGACGTGCGAGTGGATCACCTTCGCGGCAGCTCCTCTACTTTGGCGTTCCGCTACAGCTTCACCGACCGAAGTTTGTTCGAGCCGTTCTCGAGCGCCGGTTTCGCGGCCGTGCCGGGCTTTGGAACTGACATACCAAGGCGCGCTCAAAACGCGATGATCGGCGAGACCCATATTTTTTCACCGCGTTTGGTGAACGACGCGCGCTTCGCGTATAACCGAGTCGCGGCCGGCGCCTTTCAAGAAAACCTCGGGAACAGCATCAACCACAAAGCGGGTTTGCCGGAGCTATCGTCGAACCCCCGCGATTTCGGTTTGAGCTTTACCACGATAGACGGCTATTCCCCGCTTGGAGATGAAATCAACAATCCGCAGCACAGCGTCACGAACACTTTTCAAGCGCTCGATCACGCCAGCTACGCAAGAGGCAAGCATCTGGTCAAGTTCGGCTTCGATTTTCGAGACGTTCAACAGAACGCGTTTCGCGACGTCGAGTCGCGAGGCTTCCTTACGTTCTCGTCGCGGGCCTACACTGGCAACGCCCTTGCCGATCTGCTGCTGGGGCTGCCGGCATTGACGGGCGGGGCGAAGCTCGACAATCATCAGCACCTCAGAACCAGGAGTTACAATTCCTATGCGCAGGACGAGTATCGGGTTGCCGACAAGCTGACGCTGTCTTTCGGCGTTCGATATGAGTACAACTCGCCTGGAGTAGACGCCCAGGACCGGGCGAATGTTTACGACGCCGCAACTCGGTCTCTGGTTCGGGTGGGGACGAATGGCGTTCCGCGGAGCGGATACCACTCGGATCTAAACAACTGGGCTCCGAGGGTCGGACTTGCCTGGACGCTGGGCGGCTCGACCGTAGTGCGAGCCGGATACGGCGTCTACTACGATCAGTCGGCTTTAGCGACGAGCGAGGGCCTCTACTTCAATGCGCCGTTCTTCGACCTGAAGATTTACTTCCCGATTCAAGGACTGCCGCTGACGCTGGATAACCCGTTCCCGAGCTTCTTCCCAGTTCCGGTTCCAAGCTCCGCTCTAGCTTTCCAACGCGATCTGAGCACCCCTTACATGCAGCAGTGGAGTCTCGGCCTGCAGAGGCAACTGGGCAAGAGCCGGATGGTCGAGGCGTCTTACGTGGGCTCGAAGGGCGCGAAGCTGCTAACTGCCCGTGACATCAATCAGCCGAGGCCGAGTCCCGCGCCGTTCAATCCGCGTCCCGTCCTTCAATTCGCGGACATCACCGAGATCGAGTCGCGCGCCAACTCGTCGTACAACAGCCTGCAAGTCATGTTTCAACAGCGGCTCGATCACGGACTTTCGCTCCTGTCTTCGTACACGTGGTCGAAATCAATCGACGACGCTTCGAACTTCTTCACCAGCGCGGGCGATCCTAATTTCCCCCAGGACAGTTTGAACGTCAGGGATGAAAGAGGCCGTTCGAATTTCGACGTCAGACAGCGATTGTCGGTCAGCTACTCCTACGATATTCCAATAGGAAAGGGCCATTCCTTGGCCGGGGGCCAGGGCTTGGTTACGGGATTGCTCTCGGGCTGGCAGACCTACGGCGTAGTCACGCTGCAAAGCGGAAGGCCGTTCACCGTGGCGCTTCTTCCCGATATCGACAACAGCAACACGGGCCGCTCGAGCCTAGGTTTCGGGGCGAACGACAGGCCTAACGTTGTGGGCAACGCGAGCGTCTCCAACCGCGGGCCGGATCAGTGGTTCAACACTTCCGCGTTTTCGCTCTCACCGTTCGGGAGCTTCGGCAACGCGGGCAGGAACATTCTGGACGGGCCGGGCTTCCACAACGTCAGCGCGTCACTGGTTAAGAACACGACGGTGAAGGAGCGGTTCAACATTCAGTTCCGGGCCGAGGCGTTCAATCTCTTCAATCATCCGAACTTCGATTTGCCGGATAACTTCCTGGGGTCGCCTACCTTTGGAAAGATATTGTCGGCGCAAAGTCCCCGGCATATTCAGTTCGGTTTGAAATTGTTGTTTTAGGGAGTAGCCGCAAAGAAGCTCAGAAGGCTCAGACCAAGTCTGGAACATTCTGGTGGAGGGCCGAGCCAAGGGCCCGCTTTGATTGGGGACTGTTGGACGGCGACCTTTCGTTCACAATGATCGCCGCCATAGTGTCTGAGCCAAAAACGCTCGCCGCTGAGGCTGTGGGAACGTTGTTATTCGACGGCCGATGCTTACCCAAGCGCGGAGTTTCGGTAAATGTCATCGAGGCCGAGAGTGAGACCAACGGACTCTAGCCGGAGCTTCGCGAGGGGCTCGCTTAGTGTTTCGATCTCCCATCGATCGCGCTCCACGCGGCGATGGATTTGGACAAGCATCTGATCCTGCGAGATCAAGACATACTCTAGAAGGCTGGGAATGCGCTTGTACGCGAACAGCTTTTCGTTACTATCGATGCGCTCGGCGCCTGGAGACGTCACCTCGACGATTAGCACCGGTTGAGTGCGAAAATACGGATCCGCTCCGGGCGGACCGCACGTCACTGTGACGTCGGGATAATAGTACACCCGATCATCCGCCATTATCTTCATATCGGAAATAAAGACCTGACACGGGCCGGCGCCTAAATGGTCGCTCAGCCGTGATGCGACGTTGAGAGATAAGCGGTTGTGCCGATCGCTCGCCCCCGCCATCGCGTAGACTTGACCGTCAACGTATTCGTGGCGAACCGGGCTCCCCTTTTCGCCTTGAAGATATTCGGTGACAGTGATTGTCCGCGCCGTGCTACGCATATCGATACTCCATCAATGCGTCTAAAGACCTTCGAGACAATGCCGGTCTCAAAGCAATGCATTATTGAATGATCGAGCCCGGATTGCAAAGATGAGCGCGCGCAACTCAACGGGTTTTTTCGCATATCCCGATTATTAGGACACCGCGCGTTCTTTTGCCCAGCCCTTCAGGCGCTATCGCGCGGCTATGTTATAGCAAGCCATCTGAGTTTGATTGCGGACAAGCAGAAGCCCGTTCGCGATGGCCGGATAATTCCAGCACTTGCCCTCCAGGGCCGGGAATTTCGACAGCTCCGTGTACTGCTCAGGCGCGGCCTTCACGAGGGCCAGTTCCCCCGCGTCGCTCATCACGATCAAGCGGTCGCCGGCCAGCAACACCTGGCCATACCCATAACGCCCGCCTTTCCATTTGCGCTCGCCGGTTTCCACGTTGACGCAGGTGAGTATGCCTTCATCAAGGCCGTAGACATGCCCGTTGTGAAGGACCGAGCTGTTGAACTTGTTCTTCATCGAATTGTTTTGCCAGATGTTCTTTGCGGCGAAGCCGCTCTCGGCGGAAGTTATTTCAACCAACGCCGCTCCTTTACCATAACCGGCCGAGATGAAGAAGCGGTTTTCATTGACGACGATCGGCTGGGAGACGTTGATTCCCATTTGGGTGTCCCACGAAATGCCCCAGAGGAAGGTCCCGGCGTCGACGTCCAGTCCCACCACTCTCGCCGCCGTCACCACCAGCACCTGCCTCTTCCCGGCTAACGTGGCGAGCATTGGCGATGTGTATGACGGCCGGTCACTGAGCGATTGCCATACCGGCGAGCCCGTCACCTTGTTGTAAGCAACCACCGATCTTCCGGATGGCCCGCCGGGCGCGACAATGACTTTGTTGTCTACGACCAACGGCGAGGCCGCGGTTCCCCATTGAAGATTCGACGCGCCGTTCTCTTTCAAGACATCTCTGGACCAGACTAGCTTTCCGCTCTTTGACTCAATGCAGTGAAGCACGCCGGTGGCGCCAAGCGCGTAGAGCCGGCCTTCGTTCCACGTCGGAGTCGCCCGCGGGCCGTCGCCCATCTCTTCAGCGAATTCCGCGTCCCAGGCATGCGTCCATAGCTCTCGTCCGCTTTCCAGGTCATAGGCGGCTACGATCTCCCGGCGGCGGCGCTGCTCGATCGTATAAGCGCGGCCTTCCGCCACGGTGAATGAGGAATACCCGCCGCCAATAGGCTGGCGCCAGAGTGGGGACAGACCGGTCTCGGGCCACTGCTTCAAGACCGGCATCTCGTCATACCGGCCGTCGCGATTCGGTCCTCGGAAGTCGGTCCAGTAATTCCGCGATGATTTAGAAAATTTCGCGCCTGATTCCGTCTTGTCCGTGGCGACGGCGCTATTGGCCGCGGGCGCGACCGCGGCGGATGCACCCCCGTCATTCGCCGGCGAAGTGTCCGCCCCGGACACCCGCTGCTGGGCTCTGTGGCGCTCGACTTCATCGTAATGAGACTCCGTGTCCGGTTTGCGGCTGCTCCGCAAGACGCCTCCAAATGCCAGAAAGACATAGCCGCCGGTGATGGCCGCAATCAGAAGCGAACCCAGGATCTTACGTTGGGTCTCGAATCCGGGGCTGTACCACAGTAACGCCAGCCCGACGGGAGGAATCAGCAACGACAACAGCACGATTGCGGTTGCGGAGTTGTACCAGGGTTTGTGTTCAACGGGATCCTTTTGCATGGCTTATCCTCGAATTGCGCTTTGAGGTATTTGCGGACTTCGATGTGCAACGCGGCACGGTTCCGAGAGCTGCCGAGATCAAATTTAGTTCGCCAGACATCAAAAATCACAGGTCGGAAAGAGGAATTTATCCCCGCTCCTCTTCTCGCGCGACGTTGAGTGAATCGTAAAGTCGAAGCGGGGATAAATCCCTCTTCCCGACCTGTGATTTTTTGATGTCTGGCGCACCGACCGATTGCTTCCTGTCAAAAGCGCAACCCAAGATCGCCAAACTCCAGTCTGCTCCCCAAAAGCAAGCGGGCGAACCTAAGGTACGCGCGCCTCGCGCGGTTCTTATGACTTCGTCTCGGCGTTGCTTATGCAGTAAAGACTCCGCTCGCCTCGAATGAATATCTTGCCTCCAGCGAGAGCCGGCGAAGCGAAGATGGGCTCGCCTAACGAATTGGTGCGAATCACTTCATGAACCGGTCCAGCCTTCACCACAAACGTGTCACCGTCTTCGCTCGATAACAAGAGCTTTCCGTCAAAGGCCACCGGCGACGACATGAAGGTTGCGGGGACCGGCACGCGCCCGCCTTCGTACTTGACCTCTCCCGTTTTTGCGTCGATGCAAGTAAGGACTCCCTTATCGCTTATCAGGTAAACATAGTCCTGGTACAGGATTGGTGACGCCACATACGCGGTGCCCTTATCGTACTTCCAGGCTATGTTCGAAGTGTTCGTCAAGTCGCCCGAGCCGCCAAGCTTGATTGCAATCGTGTGCTTTGCGGGGAAGCCGGCTGATACGATGACCATGTTATATCCGACCAGAGGCGTATGAATCGCGTTGCTTTCGACGCCCTTACAACGCCAGATTTCTTTGCCGGTTGCCGCGTCATAAGCAATCACGAACTCATTGCCGCTCGTAACCAATTGAGCGCCCGAGCCGCTTCCGACAATCACCGGCGTACACCAGCTAGCTTCGACGGGCCGCGCGGTCTTCCACATATCCTTCCCGGTTCTCGTGTCCAGCGCGACTACGTACGAGTTCTCGCCGGTGTCCTGGTCGCATTGCAAAATCAGCCGGTTCTCGAACAGCACCGGCGACGTTCCCGCGCCCATACCCATCGTCGCAATCCCGCCAAGCGACCGCTTCCACATCTGATTGCCCTTGAAGTCGTAACAATAAACGCCCTCGGCGCCGAATGACGCGTACACAAACTTCCCATCGGTCACCGGCGTCGGAGATGCATATGTGTTGCGTTTGTGGCGGTGATCGAAGACCGTTCCTTCATACACGATTCGATCCCAGAGGATCCTTCCTTTGTCCGCATCGACGCAGACTACCTTCATTGTGTAAATGTGATCCGAACCAACCCAATCCGGATGCTTGAACTCTTCCTTGCCGACCATATGTTTGACGGCTTTTGCGCCTGGCGCGGCCGGCCCTTCTATCGACGTCGTTAGAAACACGCGGTTGCCCCAAACGATAGGTGATGAATGACCACGGCCGGGGATTTCAGTTTTCCATTGTACGTTCTTGGTCGCGCTCCATTCCGTCGGCAAATTCTTCTCTTCGGAAACACCTTGGCCGGCTGGGCCCCGCCACTGAGGCCAGTTTGACGGATTAACGGCCGCCGCCTTCAACGATGATTGAAAAAAAATCGCGGAAGCTACGATTAATGTCCATGCAGACCGCGAGTATATATTTCTTTGCATTTTCTTCTCCCTTACCCTGGATCTGCCGGACCGTATCGAGAGCATTTGCGGTTCTTATGTTACCACCGTGAAGCTCTACTCACGAGAGCAGTTATTTGCCGGCGCTGGATTTCGCGCGCTGGTCGGCGATGCAAAACAGCGTGTTCTGGCCGCGAACGAATATCATCCCGTCCGAGATTGCCGGCGTAGCCATCATCACCTCGCCCATCGGATTGGCCGCCAGCAGCTCGTACTTAGGCCCGGCCTTCACGACGAATACGTCGCCGTCTTCGCTCGCGAAGTATACCTTACCGTCCGCCGCGACCGGCGATGCGCTGTAAGCGCCGCCCTTGTCCCCTATTCGCTGCTGGTATAGCCGCTCTCCAGTCTTCGGTTTATAAACCGTCAACACGCCGGAATTGCCGCAGGTATAAAGAAACTCGCCGTAAACGACGGGCGTCGGCATGTAAGTCCCGCCTCTTTGCAGACTCCAGGCGACGAAGTTGTTCGACGTCTCACCAGTCTTGAGGGATATGTCGCCGGAGGCGCCCGGACGGATTGCATATATGGGTTGATTGGGCCGGTAGCTGTTGCAGATGAAGATGAGGTCCAATGCGGCGACCGGCGTCGTAGCGGTCACTTCAGGGTTGCCAGTGAGCTTCCACAGCTCCTTGCCTGTCATAGGGTCGTAACCTCGAACCGCTCGCGTCGCGTTCGTTATGATCTCGGTTCGAGTCTTACCCTCGTAAACGGTCGGCGTTCCCCACGATGGAATCTCCTCGCGCGGAGTCGTCCAGAGCCGCCTGCCGCCGTTCAAATCATAAGCCGCGATGAAAGAGTTCTTTTGAACGTCGCATTGCACGATCACCATATTCTTGTAGATTATCGGCGAGCTGGCGGTTCCCCACTGATAATCAGGATCGTAAAACCATCCCGCGTCAAGCAGCCCGAGATCCTGCTTCCAAAGAAGCTTGCCGCCCGCGTCGTAACAGTACAGGCCTTCCGAACCGAAAAGAGCCAC
>JAHFUG010000093.1:10509-17529 GCA_023265195.1 Blastocatellia bacterium
AAAAGATCGATCGCGAAGACCAGGAAGGCGCGCCGAGATTCCCGAATTGAATATCGTCCAGAAGATGCGAACGCATCATCCCGCGGCGCGGACCCCGTAGTTTAATCGCGGCTCCTTGCGGCTCGCGGAGTTTAGACTCGTTCCTGACAGGCTTGTTCATGCTTCCCCCGGAGAACCCTCTCCCTGAAAATCCGTTGACCATCACGATTGCTTCTGATCTACACGTTTGAAGACAAAATCGCTTCCGCTCTGCTTCAGCGTGAAACCGGTGACTTTGTCGCCTTCCATATCGAAGACGACTAAGGCGTCAACGTCGATGATATAAAATGTGCTCTTATCGGTAGCCACTGTAGTAAACCAGTCCTGACTGTTGACCCTTCCCCTGAGGCTGCCGTCATTCACTTCAAAAACTACCGACCCTACTTGCTCATTCCTGAAGGTTCCAGCGTAGTTCTTCAATGTGGCCGCGTCGATTTTGTATTCCCGATGCACGGCTCCGGCTGCTCGCAGCAACTCGACTATTTCAGCTTTGCCCTTAGCCCGTATGAGGGAGCCATTTAGCGTCTCCTGCGTTAGACCTCCTCTTTCCAAGACCATTTTGACGATCTCGGCGTCACCATCACGCACCGCCCTGATGAGCACTCTTTCCTTACCGTTGGCGCCGTTACCGATCAAGAGCTTGATAATATCGGTGTGGCTTCTCATCAGCGCCCACCCCAGAGGGGTCTCTCCGTAGAAGCTATCCGTCACATTGGGATCGGCTCCACGCTCGAGCAGGAGCTTCACCACCTCCGCATGACCCTTATCGCTGGCGTATGACAGCGCGGTCGCGCCGTATCTCGTCTTTGCGTTGACGTCGACGCCCCTATCAAGGAACGACTTGACCGCCGCTGCGTCGCCTCTACTTGCGGCCGCGAGAAACTCCGCGTTTTGGTCCTGTGCATACGCGGCGATCGGTAGGAACATCGTGAGCAAGGAGAGGAGAATACAACGAGCGTGCATGAGTAACCTCTTGGAAACACCACAATCCAGATTGATCGAGCAGGTATGCGGATACGGCTGGCAACGACGTGAGTAGACTTAGCGCGCCTTTCGCGGTTCGCGGAATTCGTTGCTTGACTCGACCGATTGCAACATAATATCTTGAACTTAATGGAGTCAAGCGCATCCTTGGTCAGTGGAAGGGCAAAGTTGCTGATTCCTTTCGCTTCGCACTCGAAGCAATATCCCGGCAGACACTTTATTGGATACTCGATATGAACGCGATTCTTGCGAAGCTGCTGCCTCTGGTCCTTTTAGTCTCCGCATTGGTTCCGCAAAGAAACCCTGGAGCAGGAAGCGATTGGGCTGAGTGGCGAGGTCCCTCCCGTGACGGAACATCGAGCGAGGCGGGGCTCCCGGCTCGCTGGTCACCCGCGGGAGAAAACCTCGTATGGAAGGCCCCTTACGGCGGCCGGTCCGCTCCCATTGTCATGGGAGCCCGCGTCTTTGTATTCAACACCGCGGGCGAAGGCGAGCATATGCAAGAGCGCGTCATGTGCCTGAACGCGGACACGGGAAAAGTGCTGTGGGAGCGCCGCCTCAACGTCTATGAGAGCGATGTTCCGCCGCGGCGCATCGCATGGTCGTCGCCCGCCGGCGATCCAACAACCGGCAATATCTATGTCTTCGGCGCATGTAACGAGTTGACCGCTTTATCAAATGACGGAAAGGTTCTTTGGAGCCGTTCCCTAACCGAAGAGTTCGGAGCGTGGACCACTCACGGAGGCCGCACGGGCTCTCCGATCATTGAAGGAGACCTGGTGATCGTGGGCACGATCATCGACGGCTGGGGCGATACAGCGGAACGCCGCCATCGCTTCGTTGCTTTCGATAAGCGGACCGGAGAGTGCGTGTGGACAAGCGCGCCCGGCGGACGTCCATATGACACGGTTTATCCCACTCCAATCGTCGCCAGGATCAACGGTATGACGCTGCTCATTGTCGGCGGAGCCGACGGGGCCGTGTACGCGATCAAGGCTCACACGGGCGAGTCCGTCTGGACTCTTCCGATCACCAAGCGAGGAATCAACAACTGCGCGGTCGTTAAAGGCGCCGCGGTATTCGTCTCCCATAGCGAAGAGAACCTCGACACAAATGAAATGGGACTGCTGGCCGCCATTGATGCGACCGGTAAGGGAGCCTTGAACAAGGACCATATGAAATGGTCGGTCCGGGGATTTAGAGGCGGCTACTCTTCGCCGGTCATCGATGGAGACCGGCTCTATCAGATAGACGACAGCGCCAATCTTTTCGCGTTCGACGTCAATACCGGAAAGGAACTCTGGAAGAAGACCCTCGGCACTCTTCAGCGAGCCTCGCTTGTTCTCGCCGACGGCAAGCTGTATGTAGGAACCGAAAACGGAAAATTCTACATTCTGAAACCTGGGCCGGCCGATTGTCAGGTTCTTGACGAAAAGGAGTTGGGACAGGTTGAGAAAGTCCAGTTGCGTTCGGACGAAGGCGATGAATTGATCACGGCTAACGAACAGATTCTCGCTTCGGCCGCCGTCTCCAGAGGCCGCGTCTATATTGTGTCGACTAAAGCGATCTATTGCATCGGCAAGAAAACAGCCTCGCCGGCGTCACCACTCGCCAAGGCGGCTGATGAAACGGCGCCGGCGGACGCCGCGGTCGCTCACGTGCAAGTGGCGCCCGCAGACCTCGCGATGAGGCCGGGCCAGACCATCGCCTTCAAAGTTCGGCTCTTCGACGATCGCGGACGATTCATACGCGAAGAAGCAAACGCGACTCTGTCACTCGATGGTTTGAAAGGGGAAACTCAAGGCGTTCGGTTCACGGCGGCGGCTGATGGCGGCGCGCAAGGCGGAATGGTAAAGGCTACGGTGGGGGGAGTCACTGGAGTATCGAGGGTGCGCGTGATACCGGCTCCTCCGATGAGCGAGAACTTTGATAACGTCGCGGCGGACGGAGTCCCGAGATACTGGATCAGCACCGGCCGCAAGTACTCGGTGCGCGACATCGATGGCAAAAAGGTTCTGGTCAAGAATCCCAACCCGCCGATCTTCAAGCGAACTCGCTCGTTTTTTGGGCCCGCCGATTGGTCAAACTACACAGTCGAGGCCGACGTGCGCGCTACTGAAAAACGGCGCCAGATGGGCGACGCTGGAGTGGTGGCGCAACGCTATGAAGTCGTTCTACTGGGCAACAACCAGAGGATCGAGTTGCGCTCGTGGCAGATAGAAGAGAAGCGCACGGTGAAGAAGCCGTTCGAGTGGAAAGCGGACGCCTGGTATCGCGTGAAGCTTCAAGTCGAAAACCTGCCGGATGGCAAAGTGCGCGCACGAGGAAAAGCCTGGCCGGCTTCGGAACCTGAGCCCGCCGAATGGGCCATCGAACGTATAGACCCTATCGGCAATCATCAGGGCAGCCCGGGCATTTTCGCCGACGCGCCTAATGAAATATTCTTTGACAACATCAAAGTAACGCCGAACAAGTAGGCACAGAGTACAGCCTTTAGGCCGCTTCTTCGGCTCGGACGAGCTGACGCGTCGACCGAGTATCGTACAGAGCATCGTACAGAGTACAGCCTTCAGGCTGCTTCTTCTTCCGCGTAGACAATATCGAGCTTGTACTCTGAACCAGGGGCGTTACTCCGAAGACTTTCCAGAGGAATTCATATGAAGACATACACAGTGAGATCGCTGACGGGCGCGGTAATCGTAGCCCTAGCCCTGATGGGCGCCGTCAAACACGGCTCAGCGTCGGATCCAGGCAGCGGCGATTGGCCGATGTGGGGCGGAAGCCCCGACCGAAACATGGTCTCGAATATGAAAGGCCTCCCGGCAAGCTGGGACGCCGCCTCGAAGAAGAACATCAAGTGGGTTGCGGCGCTAGGCTCGCAGACATACGGCAACCCCGTTGTAGCTGGCGGACAGGTCTACTGCGGCACGAACAACGAGGGACTGCGTGACCCGAAGCAAGCAGGCGACCGGGGCGTGTTGATGGCGTTTCGCGAGTCGGATGGCGAATTCCTCTGGCAACACACCAGCGACAAACTCGCCGCCGGCCGGGTCAATGACTGGCCTTATCAAGGCGTGTGCTCTTCGCCGCTAGTCGAAGGCAATCGCCTGTATTACGTCACCAACCGCTGCGAGCTGGTTTGCCTCGACACTCAAGGGTTTCGCGACGGCGAGAACAACGGGCCTTACAAAGAAGAGAAGTTCACCGGCAAAACCGACGCGGACATAATCTGGAAATTCGACATGATCGAGGAGGTCGGTTCGCACCCACACAACATGTCGAATTCATCTCCGGTGTCGTACGGCGACCTGATCTTCGTCAGCACCTCAAACGGCCAGGACGAGAGCCACGTTCACATCCCCTCGCCCAAAGCTCCGGCGATCATCGCGGTGGACAAGAACACCGGAAAGCTCAAGTGGGAAGACAACTCGGTAGGCGAGCGAATACTGCACGGCCAGTGGTGTTCGCCGTCGGTTGGAAGCATTGGAGGAGTCGTCCAGGTAGTCATGGGCCAGGGCGACGGATGGGTGCGGGGTTACGAAGCTATGACCGGAAAGAAACTGTGGGAGTTCGACACCAATCCTAAGGACTCGGTCTGGCCCAAAACCCGTAACGAACTGATCAGCACGCCCGTGATCTGGGATAACAAGGTCTATATCGCCAACGGCCAGGACCCTGAACACGGTGAGGGCGTCGGACACCTCTATTGCATTGACGCCACGAAACGCGGCGACATCACTCAAAGTGGAGTCGTTTGGCATTACGACAAGATTCGAAGATCGATTTCGACGGGCGCGATCTTCGATGGTCTCATCTACTACCCGGACTTCAGTGGTTTCCTGCATTGCGTGGATGCGAAGACCGGGAAGCCCTACTGGGTTCACGATATGTTCGCGGCGGTGTGGGGTTCGCCATTGGTGGTGGACGGAAGAGTTTATCTGGGTGATGAAGACGGCGACGTTGCGATTTTGCAGGCGGGGAAAGAGAAAAAGGTTCTCGGAGAAATGAACATGGGAAGCTCGATTTACAGCAGCCCGGTGCCGGCGCACGGCGCCTTGTTCATTTCCAATCGAAATCAGTTGTTTGCTGTGGCGAACAGCGGAGCGTCGAGTTCCGCGGTGAAGCCGGCCGCGACCCGATGATGGTCGACAGCGCCAGCGCCATCAAATGACGGAGAACGAGATAGCTACACGGATAGTAGACTCGGCATTCAAGGTACACCTCTCTTGGACCGGGATTACTAGAGTCAGTGTATGAAGCCGTGCTTGCGGCGGAGTTGGAAAAGCGCGGGCTTACAGTTGTTCGCCAGCAAGCGATGCCGGTTGTTTATGAAACCGTCAAACTGGAGATAGGCTTTCGCGCGGACCTCGTAGTGAACGGCAAGGTAGTCGTCGAGATCAAGTCCGTCGAGGAGATCGCGGTGGTTCACAAGAAGCAGTTACTCACTTACTTGAAGTTGACCGGCAAGCGCCTGGGCCTGTTGATAAATTTCAACACCGCGTTGATCAAGAACGGCATTGTGAGAATCGTGAACCAACTCGAGGAGTAAGAACCTGTTTCCAGCCAAGAGGCAGAGCGGTTTCTCGCAAAGAGGCAAAGGGCGTTCTCGCAAAGGCGCAAAGTGGAGAACGCAAAGAACGCCAAGAGTATCCGCTTTACGTTCTTGTGTCTTTTCTTTGCGCCTTTGCGAGAAACTCCGCCTTGCGCAGTGCTAACTTAAGATGGAGACCTTCGAATTTCAATCCTCAACAAAGCTGATTTTCGGCGAGGGGTCGCTTAACCGGTTGGGCGAGATCGCAGCCGGTATGAAGTTTCGACGCACGCTGCTTTGCGCGGACAAGGGGCTCGTTGCATGCGGTTATGTGGACGCGGCGTCGAGTCTTCTCGAGAAGGCCGGCGTCGCGTCGTTCACCTTCCATGATTTTGACTCCAATCCTGACGCATCAATGATAGAACGGGGACGCGATTTCGCCGCGCCGCTCGATGTCGATTCAATCATCGGCCTTGGCGGAGGAAGCTCGATGGACACCGCTAAGGGGGTCAATTTCCTGTTGACCAATGGCGGCCGAGTGCAGGATTACTGGGGCTACGGAAAGGCTGCGAAGCCAATGCTCCCTATGATCGCTGTTCCGACGACCGCGGGGACCGGAAGCGAAGCCCAGTGCTATGCGTTGATCTCGGACGCCGATACTCACGTAAAGATGGCTTGCGGCGATCCGAAGGCCGCGTTCCGCGTGGCGATACTGGACCCGGTTCTAACCCTCACGGCGCCTGCCGTGGTAACCGCGTCGGCGGGCTTTGACGCGATTTCGCACGCCGTCGAAACATACGTGACGGCCAAGCGCAATCCGCTCTCCGAGATGTTCTCCCGTGAAGCCTGGCGGCTGCTCGAGGGGAACTACGAACGGGTGATCGCGAGCCCAGGCGACGTCGAGGCGCGCGGGGCGATGCTGTTGGGGGCCTACTATTCCGGGGTCGCGATCGAAAGCTCGATGCTTGGTGCAACACACGCATGCGCGAATCCCTTGACCGCTCATTACGGCGCCGAGCACGGAGTCGCTATCGCGTTGCTGCTGCCTCACGTGGTTAGGTGGAATGGCGAATTGGTCGGCGGCCTCTATAGCGGCTTGTTGCGCGCGGGAAATCGCGCCGAGACCGGCGATCACACCGCTCAGTTGGCCGCGCGTCTTGAAGAGTTGATCGACGCGGGAGGACTGGCTCGGGGATTGAGCAGCATCGGCGTTCCAAGAGCCGATCTGCCGATGCTGGCCGATGAAGCCGCGCTTCAATGGACCGGCAAGTTCAATCCCCGGCCATTCGGGGCGGCGGAGGCGTTGGAGGTGTATCAGTGCGCGTATTGAATCTCCAGCCGTCAGGGAAATCAAACGTACAAGCGAGCCTCACCGTCCGCTCTACTTTGAGCGTGGGGAGTGAAAAGGAGGAGCGCGCCGCAGGATTCCGCAGGCTTCGGATGCTACGGGAGGGGCGGCCACGGAG
>JAHFUG010000093.1:17629-19835 GCA_023265195.1 Blastocatellia bacterium
TGAACCCGAGAACCGGCGCGCTCATTTGGAAGTTCAAGACCGGGGGGCCCGTTCATTGCACGGCCGGCGTGCTGAACGGTATGGCGTTCATAGCCGGTTGTGACGAGCTATTCCGGGCGATACGAATCTCCGACGGCAAGGAGATGTTCAAGGTGGCCTCGGGCGCGTACACCGGCGCTTCGCCTGCATTGGTTGGACAGACCGCGTTTTATGGCACCTTCAACAACGACGTCCTTGGCGTGAATCTGGCCTCGAAGCGAATCACGTGGCGGTATCAACACCCTCAACGGCAGTTTCCATTTTACTCGTCGGTCGGGACCGTCGATGGCAAAGTGGTCATTGGCGGACGCGACAAGGTGGTTCATTGCCTGGACGCGAGGAACGGGAAGAAGCTCTGGACGTTCAGCACTCGCGCTCGAGTGGAATCCTCGGCGGCGCTTGCCGATGGAAGAGTGTTCGTGGGCTCGAATGACGGGCGGCTTTATGTCCTTGATTTCGGGACAGGCTCAAAGGTGTGGGAGTTCGACGCGGGCGCGCCGATTTCCGCGTCGCCGGCCATTGCGTCGGGAAAGATAGTCGTGGGCTCTCAGGACGGAAGGCTCTACTGCTTCGGCTAGGTCGCGCCTTTCGGCCGTCCCAAGGCGGCGCCGAAATTCTTGTATAGCGGCTCTGGGATACCGTAGCGCCCTGAATCCGGGCAGTACCGTATGCCTCCAGTAACTTATGCCTGCGCTTTTGTAGAACATAGATTCCACTAAGGTTAGGGCGTTAGATGTTGCAGCAGACCTCGATGTGATGTACGCTCTGAGAATAAACAGACAGCCAAAACCATCAAGCGGAGATCAATGAATGACAGGTACAGCGCCCATTGGCGGAGCCACTCTAGTGAAAGTTGGAATGGCTGTTGTTCAGCGAGTTACGCCTACAGGCATCGCTCTTGTTAAGTCTTGGCTCAAGGGTAAAGATGTAGTCATAGTAGGACAGGCTGGCAGCGGGAAGACTACCTTTTTGGACTATTTGCGGTATGGGCTGTTCGAGGATGAAAGAGAGCCAATCAAGAGTTATTATGTAACGCGAAGCGCGAGATTCAACGTAAAGATGGGGCGAGAGTCCGCGCTTGAACTCAGCGTCAAGACCGTTTTGGACGTGCCAGGACAGATCGGCCCGGCGGCGCATGCTGAGTTGGTTTTTGATAGAAGACCACATGCGGTCATTGTTATAACAGATCTGACAGCGCCGTTGAATGGCGAGCCAGATCGAGCATCCAAGGCATGGCTTTCTGAGTGGTGTAAACGCCTTGAATTACGCTGGCGTGCAAAAGGAAGCAGGTCTAACCGCATTAGATCAATGATCGTTATCATGAATAAACTCGACAAGGTAGACGAAACGAAAGCCGACGCGCGCAGAAAGCAATTTCGAAAATTGGTTGATGCGGAAATTAGAGATGCTCGCGGTCAGATGCTTGACGAAATAGCGATCATGCCCTGTGCTCTTGTGACCAATCCTCAAGGCACAAAGCTGGTTGATAGCGTCATAGCCCATTTAGCAAAGAGTTTAGCAAAGTGAAAACTAAGCAGAGAATTCGGGATGACTCTTCAGTCGAAGCCTTCCTGCTCGAAAGATACCGGGCGCTTCTCGTAAGGCTCGTGGCCGTGCAGATCTCGAATCGTGTGTTCTCTTTGTTAACTATCGCATTTCTTGTGGTGGCGGATTCTCTGTTGAGGAGTAGATTGAATTATTTTGTACTCTATGCCGCTTTATTCTTTACAACATTCTGGTTCTTCGAACAGAGGAATCTAAGCCTGCAACTTAGAGGGCTCGAGGAAATACTGGCCAGACATACGGGAGGTGAGTGGGAAGACTCTTACATCAAATCCACATACTTCACATCGGAACAGAAGTTATGGTCTAGGTTGTTTAGACTGGAGCCAGTAATATGGTTCGTGCTGATCTTTACGCTAACCTTCACGAAGCGTTTTTTTTGAAATGAATCTACATGTAAGATTAGATTCTTCTCGCCCGCCTCCTCTTTACCCGCGCTATCTTGATTGAAAAAACGCCGGAGAGCGGCCGTTGAAACCCGGGTCTCCAAGGGTTGCCGATTCGATTCAATACCGTTACTGTAGGCGTGCATGGCGTCATCCCCAATCAATCATTCGCTTGATTAGCCCTGCGCCGGAATTGAAAAACACCTCTGTTTAGGAGA
>JAHFUG010000433.1 GCA_023265195.1 Blastocatellia bacterium
ATTGTCAAGAAACTACGCTGGTCGACCGCAGCCGGGTTCGCCCTGATTGTATGGCTGACCGTGTTCACCCCGTTTTCAAGCGCCCAACGACAGGGGCCCGCACCTGGACAAAGACCCGCGACTGTTTAAGCATTTCTTCAGCGACAGCTCGTTCGGGTGTGAGTGCGGGATCTCGTGGCGTAAGTGTGACGGTTCCGTTGTTAATCTCGGGTGCGTCACGGCGTATTTCACAAGCGAGGAGGTATCATGTGACTTCATCCCTGAACAACCTCTTCCATGCTTTTGAGAACGTAATCCCCGCACGCTCTCGTCAGCGGATTCAATCTGTTTGAGAAAATGGGCGGGTCTGCGTTAGGGGGCATAAAAGAAATGAGTTCCCTTTTTCGAAGGACTTCACGGCCTCCGCGGTGAGTCCCTCGAAAAAGGGAACTTATTTCTTTTACGCCCCTTAGGAACACACAGTAGTTTCAGCACGGGTCACCACCACATCTCGAAGCGCTCGTAGTTTCGCTTCTCCTCGCTTTCGCTATTCATCAATGATCGCTTCGTTCGCATTGGAACCGGCAGATCACCTCCCGGACCTACCGACATCAGAATCCACTTAGCCGCAAAGCAATAGGTGCTATAATCGGCGGTCTGGCTATTCCATAGACAGTAGCAGCGGCCGCCCCATCTACTTTAGCCCTGGAGATAGCAAATCCTTGGATTGATTTTGCACGGGGAGAAGTAACATAAGCGCATGAGGCTCGACGCCATCGAAAAAAAAGCGCGGCTCGCGCTCTTCCTCTTCGTAATCACGCTAGTGCTCACTATAGCCGTGACTCTCGCGCTTTATGCCAAAGACCGGCGCGAGATGACCGAACAGAGTCTCCGCCGGTTAGGGCTCGAGGCTCTGACTATCGCCTCAACGCTATCATCACAACACTCACCTATAACGGATTCGTCATTGAGGGCCATACTCGATCAGCGCGGATTTCCGGGCTCCGCGGCGGCGTTCGAATCCAATGGCCAGGTAATAGCTCGCGCGTCCGCCGGATCGCGCGCGCCTGAAGATCGATTGATGGCTCCCCGGCAACGATACTCGTCTCGTCTCGATTCGGACGCACGCCACGCGCAAGGCCTTTCAGAAACTTCAACCAGAAGGGATGGCGGATTCGATTTCTCGGAGGCTCCACTGTCCGGAGGCCGACTGGTGGTGATAGCTCGTCCAAGCGAACTGGCGCCGGCGCCGGTGGTCTTTTACGTCTTCAGCTCTCAGATCGTCTCGATAGTCGCCGGCCTTGCGTTCATTCTGCTGTTGATGAGATGGATGTTCCGGCCGTACCGGCGAATGGTCGAGGCGGCCAGGGGCAGCCCCGTGAAAGCCTCTTCGTATAAGAGCGAAAGCGAGTTCGTCGTCGAGACGTTTCAAGCGCTGGTCGAAAAACTCCAGTCCAAGGAAAAAGAGCTTGCGGGTCTTCACGCTCTCGAGCGCATCCGCGCCGAGCGGTCGGAGCGCTTCAGTGAAAGGTTGATCGTCAACATTCCGAGCGGACTGGTTACCATAGACGCTGATGGAATCGTTACGTCCGCTAACACACAGGCTCTCGACGTCTTCACATTTCGGGAGGCGGCGCCGAATGAGGAGACCGGAATACGGCGCGAATCCGGAATGCATCCGATCTCGGCCTGCTACAGAACTTTCTTTGAAACGGCGCCGCGGCTGATGGAACTGGTCGCGGATTGCATTAAGAACGGCACGACTTCGAGGCGCGAGGAAGTCGATGTATTTCAGCCGCACGGAAGGATGCGCCATTTAGGTCTCAGTCTCTCTCCAATGTTTGACGACGCTCACAACATCGAAGGGGCCTTGTGCCTGATGACCGACATCACCGAGGTCATAGAACTGCGCGAGCGAATGAAGCTCCAGGAGAATCTCGCCAATCTCGGCGAAATGGCCGCCGGACTCGCGCACGAATTCAAGAACTCGCTGGCCACGATTCACGGATACGCCCAACTCCTCGAGGCTCAAATGGCGGCTGCGAGCGGCCAGGATGGACACCATCAAACCGTTGAAGGGATGCTCAATGAAGTCCGGCTCCTTGCAAGACTTGTAACGGATTTCTTGAACTTCGCCCGGCCACAGCAATTGAGCCTGGCGCCGGTCGATCTGGAATCGCTGATGCGCGAGAGCGCCGACGAAGTGAACGCGCTGATAGAGCAGTCCGGAATCGAACTGAGGATTTCCGGCCGCTACACAACCGTGCTTGGTGATGAGTCGCTGCTTAGACGCGTGTTCGTCAATTTGCTGCGCAACGCCGCTGAAGCGATAGATCCAAACGCGGCGCGGAAGTTGATCGAGGTCAGCGCGGCCGTGGACTCGGAGGAGAATGGCAGGTACGCCCACATTCGCGTTCGAGACACGGGCGGCGGCATCTCTGAAAGTGATCTTAACAAGGTTTTCATTCCCTTCTTCACTACAAAGGCGCGTGGCTACGGAATTGGACTGGCGATTGTGCAGAAGATTCTCGTCGCTCATGGGGGCGATGTGTCGGTGGAGAGCAGTGACGCCACAGGCACTCAGTTCCATTGCCGACTTCCGCTACGGCTCGCAGCCACTATGAAATGAATCCCCTAGGCCGTGCATAATGGTTACACCACGACTCAACCTGAAATGTTATCGGCGCCGAAATTCCAGCCATCAGGAACTAATTTGAGATTTGCCCTACCCCGTTCGGGCTCTGGCAGCCGACTTGCACCGTTGTGGCGGGATTTCTCTAGTAATGCTTAGTTGGAGGGCAGAGTGGACCCGTCACTTAACCCAGAATTTAGCCGGGGCAATAACCCAAAAGGGTCAATGTCTCCAGAGCAGCTCAACCCGGATGGCCAAGTCGGCCGCGGGCTTATGGAAGTGATTGTGGGCGCGCTGATTGTACTGATCGTGGGCTCGGTCTTCCTGCACGTAATCCGCCTTGGCTGGAATATGTACCGGCTCAATTCGGCGACCAGCGTTGTGGCGGAGATGCTCAACAAAGCGCGCGATAGCGCGATGAAAGATGAGAAGAAGATAAGCGTGATCTTCGACGCCGACCAGAATAAGTTCGGCATTGACCGCAATGGCAATGGCAAGCTGGACCGCAACGAAGCCGAAGACTTACCGGACGGTATTACGATATCGGATGCTTCGGCGATATGCTTTCTTCCCAGCGGGGCTCTGCCGCCCAAATCAAAACCCCCTCGCATAGTAGTCAGCAATAATCGAGACTCGCGCAACGTGAACGTCTCCTCCGCCGGATCAATAGATATCGAGTAGTCTGTCGCAAATGACGGCGCCGCAAAGTATGGCGTCGTCTTTATGCAAGTGGGTCGCGTCAGCTATCCTTTAGCAACGCGGTTCACAAGCTTTCGCTACTGCGCCGCCCAAGCGAAGTCCCTGCCGCGACCCGCTTGCATTCTTTGTCCATCACACCTGAACAAATACCTTCGTGTTATGATGCATGTCTTCGAACAAAAGAGTTCACCAAAGAGCGTTCCTTTATGTTACTTGGAGTTGTGTCAGACACACACGGCAGGTTCGACTCGGCTCTCAAGCCTCTATTCGAAGGCGTCGTCACAATTATTCATGCCGGTGACATCGGCAGCCTTGACGTCATTGAACGGCTGGAAGAGATCGCGCCGGTTATCGCCGTCGAAGGCAACAACGACAGCTTCTCTCGCTATCCAGTCGAACAGGTTCAGGACCTGGCGGGCCGGCGCATTCTCGTAAGACACATCTTCGGCGAGCTTCATCAAATCAGGCGTACCGAGCGGGACATTATCGCGCGGATAGAGCCGAGTATAGTTGTCTTCGGCCATTCTCACCGTCCCTATTGCGAGGTCTTAGGCGACGTTCTGCTCTTCAATCCCGGCAGCGCGGGGCCCCGGCGGTTCTCGTTGCCTCGCACGGCCGGTTTGTTGGGTCTCAATTCAACCGGCGTCGAATGGAAGATTGTTGATCTCGATACTGGGACGGAAAACGCCGGCTCATTTGAGGACGGAATATTCGCGCAAAGGACGGCGTCCCCTTGACTACTTTCACGCAGTAACGGGGAACTCGATACTTCACCCCGTTATACCTAACTAAACTAGCCAAGGGCTCCGCCCTTGATATCCCGAGTGCGGAGTTCGGAGTGCGGAATGCCGGATCACGCGGTGGTCCTCGGGGAAAACGCGAACAGAATTCTCGTAACGATCGGCATAAACGATTAATTATATTAGGAATTTTAGGAAGATAGGCCCGGCTGCGATGCAATGCGGCCGGGCCAATCACTAATTGATCTACACCAGAGGTAAGCGAAGCCGGCGGGCATAGAGGTCAACCGCCCTCTGCCAGTCCGGCGTCGTCTCGCGCAGAACCTTTCGCGCGTCCATAAGCGTCCAGATAACCGCGTGAAGGTCCGGGTCTTTTGATTCACAGATGTTTCGCACGGCGGCCATGACGTATCGATACCGCTTGTTGGCGTGTTCGTGTGACACCGACGCAATCAATCGGAGATTCTTGTTCGCCAGTTGATCTTCGAAGCCATGTATCCGCAAATAATTCGCGGCAAGTATGGCCACATTGATCTTTGGACCGACCTCGCGCGCCTCTTGAATCGAGAGGCGGTTGATAAATGTCCGTACCTGCGTGGGTGGCAATGCGAATCTGTCGGGTCCGAGAGATTCGTCATACATGGGAAGCAGCAGGTTGAGGCAGGCTTCCTTCTCCCTCGCCTCTTCTTCTTTTTCTTGGTCAATAAGCTCCCTTATAGGTATCATAGGCTCTGCCTTTCTGCGCCGGCGTGAAGACATACCTTCACCGCTTAGCGACTGAGGGTGTTCTTCACACTAACCGGTGCGGTTTTTGGGCGGGGTGGGTCGTCGTCGCAAAATGGTGGCCCACCTCACGACCCAATGGTTAATGATCAAACTCGGGATATTGGCTTGAAACTAGTAGGCAGGCTTACGGCGCCCTGGGTTTGGTTGGCTCGCGAGATGGATTGCGCGCCGTGATGGTTGTGGCAAATCGAACACTTGACGCCGGCAGCGCCTGGTATGATCTGGAGCGGCGTTGAGTCTTTCGTATTAAGCACCCTAACGGCGTGGCGTGCTTACGATCCTGACGAGGGTTTGACTGCGGCGCCGCGAGAGCTTCGGCTGGGCGATGGATGACTACGACTGATCGCTTCCGGGTTGGCAGTTTGCTTTGAAGATCAGGGATGGTGTCGCTGATCTCAGGAACTAGCGATGCAAATGATGCAACTCTCGATACTACCTTCAGCGCTTGCTCCACCTGGCCTGTTTCGCCAAGCTCGACGGCATAACTGTTCAGTAACGCGGAATGGGCTTTTGGGTCATACCTCGATATCTGACAGCCGATCGGCAGCAGACATTCAAGGTCGGCGAGCGCCTGATGGTGATCGCCGTGGAAGCTCTTTATGACTGCGACCGCGCGCAACGACTCTACGAGAGATGTCGCGTCGCAGTCTCGAGCGAAGCTGGCTGCTTCGATAAAGAAGAGCAGCGACTGGTCGATGTCGCCGACTTGAAGGTGCGTCGCGGCTTTTGTCTGAAGAACACGGGAGCGTAATTGTGGGTCCAGTTCCTCTTCCAATAAGCGATCAGCGATTTCTCGCGCGGCCTCGAACTCGCCCTTTCTATTTGTACATACCGCCTGGTAGTGGCGGGCCAAGTGCTTTGTGCCAGGCGAAACGGGCAGGCCGAGCATTATTTCGCTTGCAAGCTCAAGAGCGTCCATATCTCTCATGGCATGAGCTTGAGCGGCAATGCCGGCCAAGGACCCGTACAAAGATTCGATTTCTTCCCGCGCGTATCGGGCACGGGCAAGCAGCGTGTAGATCGCTTGTTGGCAGCGAGTTTGCCCCGATGAGGCATTCGACCCCGACGTCCAAATTTCACCGGAGGATAGAGTCATGAAGAGATCACTAAATGTCGTACGTTGCGCCGCGGTATTGCTTCTCCTTCCGTTTTTTTGTGTCTCGCCGAATACAGCCATAACGGGCCCTGTTCCGTTCCCTGCTCAGGCTTTTGCCGGCCATTCAATACCGGACGGCCGGTCATGTCAATGCGGAGATAACAGTTGCATCTGTAGTCCAGGTGAAATGCCGGTAAACGTCACCGCAACATCACGTCAAAGCAACAGCGCAGTCTCAAATAGCGAATCAAACCGTCAACCACTTGCGCCAGATTCCCAGTCTGGACTGGCTGCGCTGGTCCTCGCGCTTCTCGTTACGGTGCTGCTGCGGATGCGCTGAAGACCAGCCTTGCGATTCCAGGCCGCGTTCAAGGATACCTGACCAAAGTGAAACCGGCGGTGCAGGGAACGTTT
>JAHFUG010000434.1 GCA_023265195.1 Blastocatellia bacterium
GAAATGATGGTTGGCGGCGAACAGCTTCAGATCACCGCCGAGATTGCCGGCTTGTTCGCCGAGCTGAGGAGTTGCGCTCTCTACAATCATTACGGCCCTTCCGAAAGCCACGTGGTCACTTCTCATCTACTGCCGGGCAACCCCGAGGACTGGCCTTCTCTTCCACCGCTCGGCCGTCCGATATCCAACGCAACAATCTATGTTCTGGATCGCCGTCTGCGGCCCGCGCCGATCGGCGTGCCCGGCGAGATTTACATCGGCGGGGATTGTCTTGCGCACGGTTACATTGGCCGCCCCGAGTTGACGGCCGAACGGTTCATACCGGATCCGTTCGGACGTGAGAGCGCTTCCCGGCTCTACAAGACAGGCGACCTCGGCAGATTCCTCGCAAACGGCGACATCGAGTTTCTCGGGCGAAACGACTTTCAGGTCAAGCTCCGAGGCATGCGCATCGAGCTGGGTGAGATCGAATCCGTATTGAGGCGGCACGAAAAAGTAAGTGAAGCCGTCGTGATATTGCGGGAGGGCGCTCAACCGGGCGACAAGCGGCTCGTGGCGTATCTAGTCGCGCAAGCCGCGGTTTCAACAAGGGAGTTGAAGGCATACTTAAGGGAGACGCTGCCTGACTACATGGTCCCGGCGATTTATGTCGCTCTCGATCAACTGCCAATGACTCAGAGTGGAAAGGTGAACCGAATGGCGTTGCCCCCGCCAGGTGACGCCGATCTAGGCGGGGAAGGCGAGTGCGAAGAGCCGGAAGGCGCGGTCGAGACTGTAATAGCGGGCATATGGGAAGAGGTGTTGGGGAGAAAGAAAGTAGGGGCCGGCGACAACTTCTTCGAGATAGGAGGACACTCGCTCGTTGCGACGCAGGTGATGTCGAGGGTGAGAGAGGCGTTAAGAGTCGAGGTGGGATTGAGAAAGCTGTTCGAGGAACCGACGGTAAGGGGATTCGCCCGAGCAATATTAGCTCCTGAAGAAACCCGAGCCGGTATCGAGAAAGCGGCTGAGATACTGCTTAGGCTTAGTCGCCTGAGCGAAGACGAGGCGGAGAGGATGCTCGAGGAAAAGAAGCGCGGACGGAACGGGGAAAGCCGCTGATTTGCGCTGACTGCGTAACGCTGATCCGCGCGGATCGGCGTTTACGCGGTCAGCGCAAATCAGCGGCTTTCCCGGCTGGCAACTTTCGCCAAGGACGACTAGAAGATGGCAAGTTATGTCTTCTACGTCCCCATGGATGGAAAACACGATGAGCGCTCAAAGACACCGCGAAAAGTTCGAGTTGAGTGAGAGGAAGCGCGAGCTTCTGGAGGCGCTGCTACAGGAGGAGGGCCTCGAGCCACAGAAAGACAGAATCCCAAGGAGGGCGAACGATGGACCCGTGCCGCTGTCGTTCGCCCAGCAGCGCTTATGGTTCTTCGACCAATGGGAGCCCGGAAGCATCGTCTACAATCTTCCAGCCGCGCTGCGGCTCCGCGGTCCACTGAACGTGCCGGCGCTCGAGCGGGCGTTCAACGAAATAGTCAGACGCCACGAAGCCCTCCGCACGACCTTCGGACTGCTCGATGAATCGCCCGTGCAGATCATCCACAAGGCGGAGCGCCGCGAATTGAAAGTCGTCGATCTTCGACAAACACCCGCCGAGACGCGCTATGCCGGCGCGCAACGAATAGCCTCCGAACAGGCTCGCCGGTTATTTGACTTGTCTACCGGGCCGCTCGTGGTCCTCGAGCTATTGCGACTGGATGACGAGGATCACTTGCTCGTCATAACGATGCATCACATCATCTCGGACGGATGGTCGATCAGGGTGTTCATCAATGAGGCGGGAGCGCTTTACGACGCCTACTGCTCCGGGCGTGAATCGCCGCTGCCCGAGCCGGAAATCCAATACGCCGACTTCGCGGTCTGGCAGCGCGAGCAGCTTCGCGGCGACATACTCGAACAACATCTGGAGTATTGGAAAAAGCAACTTGCCGATGCGCCGAATACGATTGAACTTCCCACCGATAGCCCGCGGCCGCCGGTGAAGACATTCAACGGGAACATTCTGCCTTTTGCTCTAGCGTTGAGCGTCGGCGCGGACCTCGCCGAGTTGAGCCGCCGCGAAGGCGCAACGCTCTTCATGACGTTGCTGGCCGCGTTCGCCGTCCTGCTTTATCGCTATACTGGGCGGGAAGACATACTCGTTGGGTCGCCGATCGCCAACAGGAATCGGGCTGAGCTTGAGAGCTTGATGGGCTTCTTTGTGAACACGCTCGTGATGCGCGCCGATTTGTCGGGTGATCCGACTTTTCGCGAGCTTCTGCGACGGATCAAGGACGTCGCGATCGAAGCATATGCGCACCAGGATCTGCCATTTGAAAAACTCGTCGAAGAACTGCAGCCGGAGCGCAGCTTAAGCCACACGCCGCTTTTTCAAACGCTGTTTCATTTGCAGAACGCCCTGACCGAGAGGCTGAAGCTCTCGGGGCTCGACCTCGGCGCCGTTGAAATAGCCGACGATACGGCGAAATTCGATCTGTCGATAACCATGACCGAAGCCGAAGACCGTCTTAGGGGAAACTTCAATTACAACGCCGATCTGTTCGAGCCCGCGACGATCGAAAGGATGATCGCGCATTTTCGGACGCTGATTGAAAGCGTCGCCGCCAACCCCGAAGAAAGAATCTCGAGGCTCCCGCTGCTGCCGTCGGGCGAGCGAGAGAAGCTCATCCGTGAATGGAATGCGACCCGCGCGGAGTATCCTCGAACAAAGACGATCGTCGAGTTATTCCAGGAACACGCCGGGCGGAGCCCCGATAGCATTGCGGTTCGCTTTAACGACGCGGTTCTTACCTATGGCGAGTTGAATAGCCGTGCAAACCAGCTTGCTGGCTACCTCCGAGACTTGAATGTGGGACAGGAGACGGCCGTTGGGCTTTGGTCGGAACGAAGCATCGAGTTGATAACCGGCATGATCGGCATACTCAAGGCCGGCGGAACCTATCTGCCCCTTGAAGCCGGCTTCCCCGTGCAACGACTGGAACTGATGATCGGCGCGGCGCGGGCTCGAGTCGTCTTGATGCGGAAGCGGTTGATTGAAGGGCCGCCCGCAATCTCCGCCACAACCGTGTATCTCGACGAAGAGTGGAAAGCAATCGAAAGATATTCACCGGAGAACCTCGCTCGGTTATGCGGCCCGGACAACCTGGCTTACGTGATGTACACGTCCGGTTCGACCGGACTCCCAAAAGGCATAGCGATACCGCATCGAGGAATCGTACGCCTGCTGTTCGGGAACGACTACGCACGATTCGGGAGCGGCGAGACGTTTCTGCGGATGGCCCCCTCGGGGTTTGACGCCTCGACGTTTGAAATTTGGGGCGCACTCCTGCACGGCGGATCGTGTGTATTGCTGGACGAGCATGTGGCGGCCGCGGACGACGTCAAGCACGCGATTGCAAAACACAACGTCACAACCGCATGGCTAACGTCATCCTTGTTCAACGCGATCGTTGACGAAGACGCCGGCGCATTGGCAGGACTGGAACAGTTATTGATCGGAGGCGAAAGGCTGTCGGTAAAACATGTGAACGAGGCTCGAGGGCGGCTGCGCGGGACCCGGATAATCAACGGCTACGGCCCGACGGAGAACACAACGTTCACATGCTGTTACAGGCTGAACGGCGAGGCGGATGATTATCATGGAGGCGTGCCAATTGGCAGGCCGATCGCCAACACTCGCGTTTATGTATTGGACAAGGAGATGAATCCCGCGCCGATTGGTGTAACCGGCGAGTTGTACGCCGCCGGAGACGGACTGGCTCGCGGTTATCTGGATCAACCGGACTTGACCGCGGAGGTCTTCCTGCCCGACCCATATGCGGAAGAGCCTGGGAGCAGGTTATACCGGACGGGCGATTTGGTCAGGTATCGGGCCGATGGGAATGTCGAGTTCATAGGCCGGACGGACAACCAGATCAAGTTGAGGGGCTACCGCATAGAGTTTGAGGAAATCGAAGCGGCGCTGGCCGGGCATTCTCAGGTACGCCAGTGCGCCGTCGCCGTCAAAGAGGACCACGCGCGAGAGCGTGGCTTGGCGGCCTATGTTGCGCCGGTTTCGAACGTCGAGCTCTCCTCGGCCGAGTTAAGGAGTTTCCTCGAGCAGAGACTGCCGGCCTACATGATCCCGGCCAGATTCGTGCTGATGGAAGCGCTGCCGCTCACCACGCGCGGCAAAATAGATCGAGCCGCGCTTCCCGATCCTCCACGCGAACGGGCGGCGAAGACCGGAGCTTTCGTTCCACCCGGCAATGCGGTTGAAGAGGTTCTCGCCGGCATCGTGGGCGAGTTGCTCGGCGTTGAAGCAGTGGGCATGCGGGACAACTTCTTCGAGCTCGGAGGACATTCCCTGCTGGCGACTCAACTCGTAACCCGAGTGCGCAAGACGTTTCATGTGGAATTACCTCTGCGCGCGTTCTTCGAGGCGCCCACGGTGGCGGCGCTGTCGAATATCGTGACCGCGGGTGAAGGAAAGCGGGAACAAGCCGAGAAGATAGCCGCGGTTCTAAAGAGAATCGAAGGACTCTCGGCCAATCAGCTTGAAGAGATGCTGGAACAGAAGAAGAAAGACCTCGCTGACGTCATTGAAGAATCGGGAGCTTAACGCCGGCGTTCTTTAATACTCATTCCGCGAATTCGACGCAAAGGAGGAGCTATTGTGATAGAGAGATTCGAACAATTGCTTGCGAAGATCAAAGACCATCCGGCCTTGAACAATTCGTTTTACCGCGAATGGATGTCGAGAAGTCTGGGCATCGAGGAATTGGCCGTGGTCGCGAGAAATTACGGCGCGTGGGTACGCTCGTTCCCGGACGCCCTGGCGATCCTCGTCGCCGGAAGTGAAGACATTCATGCAAAGACCGAGTACGTGAAGACTCTTTACTCCGAGATGGGCTACGGCAACCCGGAGAAATCGCACTCGGTTTTGCTCGATGGGTTCTTCGAAGAACTAGCCGGCCGGCTTGGTCGCGAAACCGAGTTGGATAGAAGCCGCCTGGAGAAAGAGATCGAACTGTTGAGTTCCACAAAGGCGCTGATAGACGGCGAACAGGAACTCTACGGTGACCCGCGGCGGTCGATGGGCGCGCAACTCGCGTTAGAGTGGCAGGCGTATACGATGCTTCGCAAACTTTATGAAGGCGCCAGGAACTACATCGGGCTTTGGACGGACGCCGACGGCTTTCACGAAGCGTGCGAGTACTTTTACGCGCATATCGGCGCGGCTGAAAAGGATCACAAGCAAGAGTCTTTGAGCGCGGCCGGACGCTACGCCGTCAGCGACGAGAGCGTCAACGACATGATCGAGGGCTACGATCGCCACTTGAACCTCATCGCCGGATTTTGGGAAGGGATTGGTCAGGCGATCGGCGGGCTGCACGCCAAGTCCTCGGGCGCCGTCTAATAATGTTCGGCGGAAATTTCTTGCCTAGTCCGGCGGGAGACGTTCAGAGTTCAGCCTTTAGGCTGCGGTCGTCGCGGCCTTCGGCCGCTGATCCGGACTGATCAGCGTTACGCAGTCAGCGTAAATCCGCGGCTTCCCCGTTTGGCAAGTGCGCCAGGGACCGCTGGGTGAACGATTATCAAGTTGCGCCAAACCGGTGAAGAGTATGAGTCACAATCCAACTCCGGCCGCTTCGAAACCACCCCCGCCGGTGGAACTGAGAACCGGCCTGCCATACGCCAACCTGATCGCGAAACAGGCGCTGTTCGCGGCTACAGTCGGAGAGGTTTTCGGGATAGACCCGCGTAGCGCCATTCCCATGCCGGGAACGACGGGCGCTATCGAGGCCGTAAGAAACCATGTCTTTCGCATTAGCGGCAAGACCACACCCACCGTCTTGACCGTTTGCCCCGGCTACTGGAGGGCGAGAGAGTCGTTCGCCGGATTCGGTTTTTCCGTGAGAGCCGTTCACACCAAGCCCCTCGGATTCTCCATCGACGAGCCCTCTATTGTAGACGAAGCTCGGCAGGCGCCCGCCGATCTCATATACCTGAGTCTGCCCAACAATCCCACGGGCGCGGTCTTTGATCCCGGCTCGATAATCGAAGGCGCGCCCCACGAAACCGCGATCGTCTTCGATATGACCCTGCCCGCCCGCGGTCTGGATACAAAGAAGCTCGCGTCGCGCCTGTATGAGAAGTTCAACGGAAGGCGAAATCTCTTTCTCGCCGGCTCCACTTCGAAATCGCATGCGACGGCGGAGCTTCGAGTAGGCTGGCTGATTTGCGCGAATTCCGAAGACGCCGCCTTGTTGAAGGAAGAGAACCGAAACGTGGTCGCTTCCGACGCCA
>JAHFUG010000094.1:0-6140 GCA_023265195.1 Blastocatellia bacterium
ACCCTGCCGATCAAGGCGGCCCAATCGCTATCCCTCGCTGAGAACTCCATCGAGCCTTGAGGTGACACCACCCTTATTTTTCCCTCTCCGTTGTTCGTCTGTACGCAGCGGCTGACGGAATTGGATTTCTTTCCCTCTCGTCGCTCCGGTGAATCCGGCGCTCGCTCGCCACGCGTAGTAAGAGAGCAGCCGATGATAACCCGAACTGAAGCTAAAGACAAAGTCTGATGCTGCATCATCGACGCAAACAATAAACTGGAGGATTTCGAGTGATGAAGAGAATATTTACCGTGATAGGGCTGGCTGTCTCGCTGGCCGCCGCCTCTTTCGCAATGGCGTCCACCGCGGCTAAAAACAACGCCGAGGCCAAGTCCTTGTATGAGAGACTTGGAGGAAAGAAAGCGATAACCGCCGTCGTGGATGAGTTCGTAGGTAACGTCGCCGGTGATAACCGCATCAACAGCTTCTTCAAGAGAGCCGCGGGCGACCCGAAACGGCTCGCCGCCTTCAAAGCCAAACTAGTCGATCAGATATGTCAGGCTTCGGGAGGTCCTTGCAAGTACAAAGGGCTCGATATGAAAGCCGCTCACAAGGGCATGGGAATCTCCGACGCCGACTTCACCGCGCTGGTGGAAGACCTGGTGAAGGCGCTCGATAAATTCAATGTCGGTGCAACCGAAAAGAACGAGCTTCTGGGCGCACTGGGTGGTATGAAAGGCGATATCGTCGGTCAGTAATGGAAAACAGTGGCCGGTGGTCAGTGAAGAGATGGCCGGCGGCGATGGACGCTTGCCGCGCCTTAGCGCTCGCTTAGGAAAGCCGCCTTATTCTGAACGACGAGTTGTCATCTAACACAGCCATTTCGTTAATGTGCAAAAAGAGGGCAACGGGCCCGAAAGGATACCCGTTGCCCTATTTGAATTAACAAAGTTCTTGCCAAGAGTAGATTCGCCATGCCGCCATGTTGCCCTAGCTCATTTCACCGACACGTCGTCTACTCGGAAAGTGCTCGTCAACGACCCGTCGGTCGTCGCGCGGAATTGTATCCGAACAGTTTGTCCGGCAAAGCTCGACAGGCTGAATGGACCTCTCAAAACGTAGGCGCCCGCCGCACCGCCGTTCAAATTGCTGAAGGTTCCCAGCGTAGCCAGCAGAGTTCCACCAGTGCTACGAACCTCAATGAAGAACCGATCGAACTGAGTCGTGGTGGTCGTCTCATTTGTGCTTATGTTCAACCAGAAGTTGAGCGAGGCCGCGGAACCACCGGGAATTGTTATCTGCTGGAACGCGGTGTCGCTCGCGTTGTTGGCCGCGCCAAGAATCAGATACCCGGAGCCTGAATGAGGGAAGGAACCGGTAGATCTCAGCGCGCCCCCAGTCAGGGTCCATGGCGCGGCGGATCCCTCGAATCCTCCGTTAACAATCAACTCCGTTCCCGCGGCGTTCACCGTAAGCGTGACCGGAACCGTCACTGGCGTGTTGGTGGCGCCGGTAGCGCTGATGGTTATCGCGCCGCTGAAAGTTCCGGCTGCAAGCCCGGTTATGTTCACCGAAACCGTAACGGTCGAAGGCGCGGTTCCGGATGCCGGGCTCACTGTAAGCCACGGCTGATTGGCGCTAGCCGTCCAACTGAGCGAGCCGCCGCCGGTATTGGTGATGCTGAGCGACTGATTCGCGGGGTTAGCGCCACCCGCGGTCGCCGTGAAATTAAAGCTCGTTGGGCTCACGCCGATCGTCGGCCCTGGCGGGGCGCCCGCCGTTCCATTGTAAATGACGAGCGCGAAGTCTTGATCGGTTGTGTCGGCATTGCCAGGCACTCCGTCGCCCGCGATGTTGGTCGCCACCACCGTGACGGTGAATGCGCCTGAAACGCCGGCCGGAATGAACACCGACTCCACGTTATTCCTGGTGTCAGCCACGCCTCCCGTTACCGAGTTTGCTCCCGAGAAGACATTGCCCTTGAAAGTCTGTCCTCCCACCGTGACTTGCAGATCAAGATTGTTGACGAACGGAGCGCCGGTTGTGGGTCCAGGCGCGTCCGTCCATGCCAGTGTAACGCGAAAGGGCTGACTCGTAGCCGAAACGGAGCCGGTTACCTGGCTCGTCTGGCCTGTCGCGCCCAGCACCGTGGTTTGATCGACTATCACTTTGGAAGTTCCGTCAAATGCGCGGCTGAGATCGACCCGTCCCATTCCCTGATTGTTCGACGGCAGCGTGTCGTTAGCGCCGACGCCGGTCATGTAGGCCGCTGAGTTCATCAAGACGGCCTTGACCATCGCGGGGCTTGGCGCCGCGAGACCCTTGTTCAAGAAGTCTTGATAAACCAGCGCGGCTGTACCCGCAATCGCCGGAGTAGAGTGTGACGTGCCGCTCGACCAGCCGTAGAGCGTCTGGCCCGCGGGAAAGAATTTATCGCAGACGCTGCTGCCATCGTAATTGGACTGTGGAACTCCGGCTTCCACGTGAGTGCCGGGAGCCATTATGTCCGGTTTCTTGCGGCCGTCACCGCCCGCCGAGTTGACGGGGCCGCGGCTGGAGAACCCAATTATGTCGTTTGCGCTATCGGCTCCGCTGTTCGCAATCCCGCAGCCGTCAGCGCCGGTTTGGCGAACGTTTTCGCTGGCCCCTGCCGTAATCACGTTCTTTGCCGTGCCGGGACTGCCAACAGTATTTGCTCCCGAACCGTCGTTGCCGGCCGCGAACACAACTATCATTTGCTGGAGGCCTGCAGTCCCGGTCTGAGCGTCGCGAACGATCCGGTCATACTCCTGGGCGTTGGTGTCATAGGTAAAGACGTTAGTGAATCCCCACGAGTTGCTGGATACTCGCGCGCTCTGACCATAAGCGGCGTTCTCCCACGCCGTCGGAGTCGAAGCGCCGCTACCGAAGATGGCGGTGACTCCCACCCTTGCGAACGGCGAGATACCGAGGCCGTAGTTGAAGCCGTTCGCGTCTTCAGCCGCCGCGCCGGCGCCGTTATTGAACCCGCCGACAATATTCGAATTCAGAAAACCGTGGCCGCCTTGAGCGCCGGTTTGCGCCGTCGGATTATTCTGAAACGCGATACGTGCGGACGGAAGATCGGGATGCCCCGTCAGAGAAAAGCAATCGTCCACTACATCGACTGCGAATGATCCGAACTGAGAACTGGTGAAGCCCTTGGAAGCCAGGAACGAGAGATAACCCGGACCGGTTGGAACGTTGCCCGAGAGACTGCCAGCCAGAATCTGGCCTTGCGCTTCATCCAGTCTTCTGCGCTGGGTGCGTTCCTCGATCGCGAAGACACCGTCCATCCGAGCCAGTTCGGCCAACCGGGACGGCGCCACCCTCAAACGAAGGTTGCGATAGTTCAACACTCGGTGGTCTCCCTCGAACGCGGCCGACCTGCTTATGATGGTGTTGATTGTGGCGTCGGCGCTTGGACCATCGATCACCTGAATGGTCACATCGATCTCCTGAGCTCTTATGGCGTCGTCCGGCATTGCTGCTATCGCGCGAAGCCTGGGAGAGAGCCTGAACGCCGGCTCGTAATCACCAAGGAACTGGACAAACGAATTCCGGGTAAGCAGCCGTGGCAAGCGTCTCGCGGCGCTAGCGTTGGCCCTTACTACGTAAGCGTTGACTGGAATGTATGTGACGATTTCGGCGCCCGTTCCTCGAAGCGCGGCCAGCCACTCGTCTTGAATCGGGCCAATGAACTGGACTATGTACAGACCCGCGCTGGGGGCGGTCTGGTTCGCAAGCGCCTCGGCCATCCTGGTCTGCCGTAGATTGGCGGGCAACTGATTGTAGATGGCTCCGGCGTCGGTTGTATCCAGAACGTACCCGTTGAGGCCGATCATGTTTTGGTCGTCTCGAACCGGCACGGGCAAGGCCATCATCGCATCACGTCCGCCGACAGCGGCTTCGTCGACGATCACCATCTTGAAGCCCCCGTAATCAACGGTCTCAACGATGGCTCCTCGGTCGGCTAGCGCGTCCATAGTGGCTTGATCATCCTGCGCCAGAATGAGCTTGTGGCGATTGCCGGAGTTCATAAAGGTACGCGGAAGCGCATCCTCGATTGGGGATTGAATGGCTTCCGGCGAGGTTTCGGCGAGTTGCTTTTTGTTCTCACCTTGCATCATTGCGCTGGAACCGCATAGAAACACGGCTAGCACAAGCGTTATAACCCAAATGGTTGAATGCTTCATCAATCTCTCCTTTTTTGCCTCGTTCATCTGATGAGGGGGGCAAGTACGGAATTAGGGCATGGCTGAGCCTGCTCGCGCGGAGGAGCCGCGAATAATTGGACTGGCGAGGAGCAGGACGCCGCGCGCCTTCAAAGGGCTTCACGCACTCACAGTCCGTCTCGTGAGAATCAAAATAGGGCCTCCATGTACGGCCCGAACCCGCTACCCGATCCAGACTGGTATTTACGTAAAGCCACGCTCGTTGGGGGCTGTGTAATATTATTGCAAAATTTCACCGTGTCAAATCCAACATAACACGGTATGTCGTATTACGTGCAGGCTCATTAGAGGATGTAAAGAAATTACTTCCCGAGACAGGAAAGAAGAGTCTCTCGCAAAGACGCAAAGATCGGGCGCAAAGCCCGCGAAGAGCCTTGAAGGAAAAAGGAATAGTCGGATTCGATGAACCGCCTAGAGGCCACATAGACCGCGGCGAGGCGGAGCCGCAACAAGAAGCCAGCCGGCGGAAGCAAACCCGACGAATCTCTTTTTTTCTCGGACGGCTTCTTCGCGGCCTTTGCGCCCGATCTTCGCGTCTTTGCGAGAAACTCTTTCTTCCCGATTTGGCCGCGGACCGAGCTTGTCCGAAGAACAACACTCCATGACTCTACTACCGAACTTTTCTTCGCGGGGCTTCGGCAACTGTGCTAGATTTATCTGCGCCCTTTATTGCCGACCAGCGAGGATCTGATTAGTGATATCCACCGCGCCCAAGCTTGAACAGCTCCAGTCAACAATCGAAAGCGTCATAAGAGGTAAACCCGAAGTAGTTGAGTTGGCTTTGGTGGGTGTTCTCGCCGGAGGCCATCTGCTCATCGAAGACGTGCCGGGCGTGGGGAAAACCACTCTGGCCCAGGCGCTTGCGCGCAGCGTCGACTGCACCTTTCAGCGGATTCAATTTACGTCAGACCTCCTTCCGTCCGACATAGTCGGGCTCGAAGTGTTCAACCAGCAACTGGGGTCGTTTCAATTCAAGCCTGGACCGATCTTCGCCAACGTAATTCTCGCCGACGAAATCAATCGCACCACGCCCAAGACCCAGTCGGCCTTGCTGGAAGCGATGGCCGAGGGCCACATCACCGTCGAGCAGGAGACCTATCAACTGCCTCGGCCGTTTATCGTGCTCGCTACGCAGAATCCCGTGGAGCACCACGGCACCTACCCCCTGCCTGAATCGCAACTCGACAGATTCCTGATGAGGCTTCGAATGGGCTACCCGGAAGCCGAGGATGAAAAGGACATACTTCGGCGCCAGTCCCTGAACTCCGCCGTCGACCAAATCAAGCCGGTGATGCACAGCGATGAAGTGATGGATCTGCAGCAGGAGGTGCGCCGGGTCGCGGTCGAGGATTCGTTGATCGATTATTTGATTCGCATCGTGCGGGCCACTCGCGAAAGTGAAATACTGGATCTCGGCGTGAGCCCCAGAGGCAGTCTCGCGCTCTATCACGGCGCGCAGTCCCTGGCTTACGTCAGCGGCCGCGACTTTGTCATACCTGACGACATAAAGCGGCTGGTCGTTCCCGTATTCGCCCATCGGGTCGTCGTCAATTCGCGCTTCTCAACGGGGCTCCGCCGATCGGAAGAAGCCGAAGCCGCGCTTCAAGAGATACTCAAGACGGTAAGCGTGCCCCTGTGAGGTAGGGTCTTTATGGACCGGCAAGCCTGGCGCGACTTCTTCATCACCCTGGCCCTGCTCGGCGCGTCGTTCATCATCGCCTTGCTCAGCTCGGCGGCCGCCGAACAGCACCAGGGCCAGGTAGCCTGGGTTGCGGCGGCGGTCTCTCTGCTGCTTGCGCTGATCGGCGCGCTCTACATAATTCCCAGGCTGGCGCGTAAGGTTCAACTCGAGTTCCTGCGCTTCGCCGTCAGGACCAGCATCACCGCCGAAGGAGTATTCTTCATTGT
>JAHFUG010000094.1:6240-19788 GCA_023265195.1 Blastocatellia bacterium
TGTTCGCAATCCGCCGCTATCATCCTTCCGATCACATGAAACATATCGACTGGAAGGCGACGGCAAAGTCGATGAAGATGATGGTGCGCGAGCACACGCGCGAGGACGAGCGCAGATTGACTATAGTGTTCGATACATCGCGGCCTGAAAAACGCGGGTCGAACTCAAACTTTGATGAAGAGACAAGCGACGCGTTTCAAGAAAGGTTCGAGCGCGCGGTCGTCATGGCGGCTTCGCTCGCCAATCACTTCATACTGGAGCAAGCCGACGTCGAGTTAATTGCATCCGATCCGGCCCGCAACGTTGAATCTGGAACCGGGTTCGATCATTTATACCGGATACTCCGCTCACTTGCGGAACTCGAGCCTGAGCAGGCTGAAGCCGTAGAGACAAAACGCGGCGGACTGTTGTTCCGGCTCTGGGGGCGGCGCCTGAAAAAACGGGCGACGCTTGAGAACGAGAGCGCCCCAACTCCTAGCCGCGACGGCCTATCCCGGTTGATCGATGAAGTCCCATCGCTGGCTGATGAACGACGGTTCAAGGTTCTAATCACTCCAGCCCCAAAAGGGAGCATACCGGCGAACGTCTGGCGCAGCGCTCACGTTGTTTTCATGGATGACTTGTGAGACCGGGGCTTCGGGAAGGCGCCGCCTGAAGGAAGTATCCCGCGCGAGGCGCCGCAACTCGGACCTTCGCACGGCTCGAAAGCAGTTGCCCGCGTCGATAAAGGCGGCGCTCTGCTTTCGCCGCTTCCTGATGAGTAGGATGTGCTGACCAGCCTCGATTCGAACGCTAGAGTCTGAACTCAAAAATCTTCAGCCAGCGAGCCAGGTTTTGGGTAGTGGGGTAATTGTGTGTTGTTGAGAACGGGAGAAAAGAGTTTCTCGCAAAGACGCAAAGATCGGCGCAAAGGCGCAAAGCAGTCTTGCAACACAAAAGAATAGTCGGATGCGATGACTGCCTAAAGGCCGCATTAAACGTAGCGTGGCGCGGCCGCAACGAGACTTCAGCGATTCGCCGCGAAGCAAAGCCGAAGAACTCATTTTTTTGCAAGACTGCTTTGCGGCCTTTGCGCCGATCTTTGCGTCTTTGCGAGAAACTCTTTTTTGCTGGTTCTGGTTCCAAGAACATTAACCGCGGAGGGACGGAAAGTTCCATGGGTTCGCGGACGGAGCTTGTCCGAAAAACAACACACTATGACCCCACTACCAAGTTTTGGAACTAATTGGCCGTCCCGCGAGAACCACTACGGCAGGTAGCGTCTTATCGGCTGATTCGAGCGCACTCCGCTCTGAACCTCGACCCACCAGTGGATGAAGGGATACTCAAGACAATTAGACAAAACGCCTTCAACGGGTATGGAGCCAGGGAACGACTGAGCGCCTGCTCTCCCTAGTTTGGACAGTGATATTTTCGGAAGGACGACAACAATGAACAGTGCCTTTGTCATTAGCTGAAAGGGCTGGAACCTCGACTCGCAAGATGATCTTTCAGGGTAATGACTTGATCTTAACGGCAACAGAGCGTGGGAGATGTCAGACGCCAACGTGCTGAAAATCCGGCGAACGACGGAAAGCCCGCGGGGGTCACGGCAGTCGGCGTTGATATTCACCAAACAATGATCGTAACGGAGTGATGACGGATTACGTCAAGGCTTCCATGTATTACTCTTCAACGTATTACTCTTCAACTCGAAAGGACAGAGTGACGCTCGTGCGTAGACTGCATTCTCTGACACTGACATTCATTCTCTTCGCCGGCGCTTACGCCCAGAACCCCACAGCTTTACGAGGCGACGTGGTCGATGAAACCGGGGCCGTCATCGCGGGAGCTCGCGTAACTATCGCCGCCTCGGATGGGAAGAAGCGCACTGCGACAGCCAACTCCGCGGGCGAATTCTCGATCGCCAACGTAGCGCCCGGCGTCTACACGCTGACGGTTGAGTTCAAAGGATTCTTGACGTACGTCGACAAGGACGTGAAGGCTCCAGCCGCGGCCCTGCCCTTGAAGATCATCCTCAAAATCGCTCCCGTGAACGCGGAGATCGACGTCAAGGCGGAACGCGAGGGTTTATCGGTCGAGCCCGAGCAAAACATGACCGCGACGGTTCTGGATGAGGCGTTCATCCAGACTCTGCCGGACGACGAAGACGAGTTGCTGGCGTTGCTTCAGGCAATGGCGGGCCCCGCCGCGGGTGGAGCCAACGGTGGACAAGACGGCGCGCAGATTTACGTAGACGGCTTTCCGGGCGGCAGGCTTCCTCCGCGCGACGCAATACTGCAAATCAGGATAAATCAGAATCCATTCTCCGCCGAGTATTCGCGGCCCGGCATCGGCCGCATCGAGATCATCACTAAGCCCGGCAACGACCAATTCCGCGGCGCGCTCAGGTTTAGCCTGCGCAACTCGGCGCTCGATGCTCGTAACGCCTTCGCCGTCTTGAAGCCGGATCTGAATCAGGATGTTTACTCTTTCAACTTGAGCGGGCCAATCATCCACAAGAAGATGTCTTTCTTCGCCAATGCCGACCGACGGCAGACCGACGGCAGCAGCACCGTGCGGGCTCAAACGCTCGATGGGCCTTTCATCGCGAATGTGCCCTCGGCTAATCGCGGCGTCTCTCTGTTCTTGCGCACCGGATACCTCGTCAGTAAGAACAACACCATCAACCTTGGCTACAGCTTCAGCAACTCGCATTCGATGAACCGTGAATTCGGAGGGCGGTTTGGCGGCGCATTTGGAGGGGGAGGGGGAGGCGGCGGGGGTGGCGGAAACAGCTTCTTGTTGCCCGAGCGTGGGTCGAGTTTGGAGAACACAAATCAAACTATTCAATTCTCGGAGACCGTCCTGTTTAACTCTCGATTGGTTCACGAGACAAGGCTGCGGCTTCAACATGAGCAACGCTCCAGCAAAGCCAACACGCAGGGTGTTGCGATCAACGTTCTGGATGCGTTCAATGGAGGTGGCTCGACCTGCTGCCCTTCCGCCAACGTTCAGAACAACCTGGATTTTCAGGACTATCTAACTTACACGCGCAAGAAACACACGATCCGGGGAGGATTCCAACTCGCATATGAAAACGTCGACGACCTCAGCGCCGGCAATTTCAACGGCTCTTACACGTTCTCGAGTCTCGACCAATACCGGCGCGTGGTGAACGGCGAACACGTCGATCCAAACGACCCAACGAGCCCGCTGGTCCGTCCGACCCAGTTCACGATCAACAAAGGGAACCCTGATCTGAGCTATGGCCAGTACGAAGCGTCTATGTTCGTTCAGGACGACATTCGCCTGAAGCCTGATTTCACGTTATCGCTGGGTCTCCGTTACGAGTTTCAATCCCACCTCGGCGACAAAGTGAATTTGGCGCCTCGCATTGGAGTCGCGTGGTCGCCGTTCAAGGATCGAAAGACGACTATAAGAGCAGGCGGCGGCGTCTTCTACAACAGGCTGAGCGCGGGTATGTACGCGAGCAGCTTGCGCTTTGATGGGATCAGGCAAGAGAGCATCGTCATAAGAAATCCACTGTATCCCGACCCATTCGCGGGCGATCCAACCATTGACGTGAGGAACACGATCAAACGGGTGCTGGATCCCACACTGAAAGCGCCTTATTCGATTCACTTCAACGGAAGCATCGAACATCAATTCCGTGGCGGGTTGATCGGCTCGATGATGTATATCTACACAAAAGGAGTCCACAATTTTCGCGCTCGCAATATCAATGCGCCGTCGCCGGACACGGGAGTGCGGCCGGACCCGCGCGAAAGCAACATTTATCAGAATGAATCTTCCGCCAAGTCGGTTTACAACGGCTTCATGTTTCGAGTGGACCGGCGCTTCGGCCGACTGTTCACGGTCTTCACCAACTATACGCTGTCCTGGACGAGAAGCGACGCCGATTCGCCTAATTCGCTGCCGGCTAATAACTACGATCTCCAATCCGAATGGGGGCCGGCGTTCACCGACCGGAGGCACTCTTTGTTCATAGGCGGATCTTCCAATTTGCCTTTGGGTCTGCGCCTAACGCCCTTTATCACAGCGTCGTCTGGCGGGCCGTTTAATATCACCACGGGTCTCGACGAAAACCGAGACACGGTGATCAACGATCGGCCGGCCGGAATCAGTCGAAACTCGGATCTTCCCGCCACGCTTTATCCATTGATCGCCAATCGTTGCATCGCTAACTGCGGAACCGCCGCGACCCCGGTTCTCCTGCGCGATTACTTGCAGGCTAACTTTCCGAACGGAGTTCACGCCGTTGGTCCGGGGTTCTTCAATGTGAATCTCAGCCTCAGCAAGACGATCGGTTTTGGCGGGCGCCGTGGCGGCGCAGTCGCTCGAAACGGTCAGGGAGGCGCCTCCGAGGGCGGTGACCAACCGAGTGGGGATGCTGTGGGCGGGGGGGGCACTGGCTCGGGAGGATCTGATGGCGGAGGCCCCGGCGCTGCAGGGTCAGGCGCTGGACGCGGAGGTCCCGGAGGCGGGCGCGGGGGCGCGGGCCGAGGTGGGTTTGGCGGCGGTGGCGGCGCTCGCGGGGGTGGTGGTGGACGCGGCGGTGGCGGAGGAGCGCGAGGCGGCGCATCGAGTGGCGCGAACACCGAGGCTTCGCGATTCACCGCTCAAATCACGGCTCAGATCACTAATCTCTTGAACACCGTGAATCCAAGCCAGTACAGCGGAGTGCTTAGCTCGCCGTTTTTCGGCCGCTCGAATGGCGCGAGCACGGCCCGGCAGTTCGAGTTCAGCTTCCGTTTGAGCTTCTAAAATTCGTTCGGTTTGTGAATGCAGAGGTCGACGATCGGCTTGCCGGCCAGGAGAGGCGAGTTGACATTTGTATTATTCGCATTCGCTATGCGCATGCTGTTGACGGAAAGTTACCCGCCAGAAATCGGAATCGGCAGACTAATCGGGCGAATCGTATCACCGGCGTAAAAAACTGTTTAACAATCATCGTGCTCTTGTGTTTATATTGCGCCGGGGCTCGAGCGGCCGCTCACCGTCGAGCCCTGGCGCTTCGGAATCGCCCGCCGATCGCGATGCTGTCAAAAAACCGGTCGGCGGGCGCGCCCATCAATGTCATCGTGAGGCGGCGTCCCTCATAGTTTCACGTCCCAATATCCTAAGCCGCGCCTGCTACTCGACTGCTTTTTTGCGGCGCAACGCCAGCCTTTCGCGCCAGGATGAGTTGCAGCGCGCAACGCACTAGCTTGGGCTCTCGTTCGGGTGAAGCGTGCGCCAGAACTGTTAGCGACGATCGCGCCAAGTGCCTCGCTAACAACTCAACTCCCACGCCCACGTCTCGGCGGCGGCATGCATTGAAGATAGCCCGATGCCCCTCGTCCAATAGCGACCAATGCTGCGGCTCCGCTTTAATCCACAGCCGGCGGTAGAGCTTGCTGTGGTCAGCCAGCCGGTTAATGGTTTCCTGCAGCGACCGATTCGCGTGCGCGATCAAACCGCGATGGAAAACGCGATGCGCCTCCTCCCACGCGTTAATGTCATCCCTTTCGCCCGCTTCACGCATTTGATCCAGCGCCAAATCGAGCCGCGAAAAGTCGTCTTCAGTGAGTTGCGGAATGCTCATCGCAACGCCAAGGGACGAGAGCAAAATTCGGTTGGCGTAAAGCGCTTCGAGATCGTCGGGATCGAAGCCGGCCACTCTGGGCCGCTGGTTGCGCTCGTGCTCGATTAGCCCCTCTTCCTGAAGCATCCGCAGGGCTTCTCTCAACGGGGTCCGGCTCACTCCCAATTGCCTCGCCAGTTGGACTTGTGAAAGGACGGTTCCCGGTTTGAGCGAACCGCCGAGAATCATCCGCCGAATTTCCTCGTGAAGCCGAGTGACGGTTCGACCGAGCCTGCTATTCTCAACTGTGGACACTTCATCGATCATCATCGCTCTCCGGCGCAAGCAAGACCAACAGAAGGGCGGGATTTTATCATAAATTCAAACCGAAGTGTATACAGTTCATCTGAAAATGGGGACTACCGTTACGAGACTCTTCAAGAGCAGGAGTCTTGTGCCACGCCCGAGAAGGCGAGTTCCGCCCTGGACTCTGGTTGGATTGATGAGAAGAAGGCCGATTAAAAAACGACGGCTGGCCTAATCCCGATTCCACTTTGCCGAAGATTTTCTAGTTTCGACTTACAGCTTCAGCATAAATCCGGGTGAGAGATGTAACTCAAACATTTTGATCGTCGAACACAGACCTAGAAGCGCAGGACAACTCCGGCTGCGAACATGACGCTGTTTTGTTTTCCCGGCACAGTGAAGTTTAGCTCCGGATTCCCACTGATGAGATCGCGAATCTCGCCTCGCAGGCTGATGAACGGCGCAAGCTTAACGTCCAAACCTCCACCAAAATCGAAAACACCGGTGGTGGTTCCCCTGTCTCCCGTGTTGGGCTGGCCGTCCTGACGAGAGATGCTCGACGACAGTCGAGCGAACCCGACTCCCGCGGCGAGATAGGGCGAGACCCCTGCCAAGGGGAGGGTCTTTAGCTTTAATCCTGGCGCGATGAAAAGCGACGAATAGCTGCGGGGGGAGAATACGTTCGACGACTTGACGTCCGTGCCAGGCGTCCCGATGACCGGGATCTCGAAGTAGAGGGCCGCCACCTTTCCGTTGACCAGTCGATGCGCGAAGCTCACTTGATAGGCAAGGCCAGTTCCGATTGCAACCTTGCCGAGGTTAGGCGTCTTGGAGTCTCGGTCGATCGGAGACAGGCCGCCTATCAAAAGTCCAATCTCATTTTTCTGAGCCGAAGCAGCGCCTGCGCTCCAGAGCGTAATTAGTAATGCCACAATGAGTCTTAGTTTCATCATCAATCTCCACGGAATGCAGGAAGCAGGATTCAGGAAGTAGGATTCAGGATTCAGGATTCAGGATTCAGGAAGTAGGATTCAGGATTCAGGATTCAGGCGCAGGATTCACAGCCCAGCAGCTACGCAGCCTGAGGACGTTGGGACTGCCTGAATCCTGAATCCCGTATCCTGAATCCCGTATCCTGAATCCCGTATCCTGAATCCCGTATCCTGAATCCCGTATCCTGAATCCCGTATCCTGAATCCTGAATCCTGAATCCTGAATCCTGAATCCTAAATCCTAAATCCTAAATCCTAAATCCCAAATCCTAAATCCTAAATCCCAAATCCTAAATCCCAAATCCTAAATCCTAAATCCTAAATCCTAAATCCTGAATCCTGAATCCCGTATCCTGAATCCTAGCTGTCATATCTAAGAAGAGAAGAGACGTTGTAATCAGCCAGCCGCTCCCTGCCATTCAGAAAGTTCAACTCGACCACGAAAGCCAAACCCGCAACTTGTCCACCTAGGCGTTCGACAAGACTAACCACTGCGCGGGCCGTGCCGCCTGTAGCAAGCAGGTCGTCGGCTATCAGCACTCGATGCCCGTTGCCTACCGCGTCCTTATGAATCTCTAGCGTGTCCGTGCCGTACTCGAGCTCGTAACTAACCGACTCAGTTTCAGCGGGCAGCTTGCGAGGCTTCCGAACCGGAACGAAACCAGCGCCCAGCCTATACGCCAGCGCCGGAGCAAAGATGAATCCGCGAGCTTCGATGCCGATGACGGTGTCTATGGGTCTCTCGATGAGTTCGGTGAGACGATCAATGGTGGTGCGGAGGCCGTATGCATCCTTTAGCAGCGTCGTTATGTCGTAAAACTGAATGCCTGCCTTCGGAAAGTCGGGCACGGTCCGAATCATCTTCTTTAAGTTGTCCACGGCTCTCTCCCGTTTGTTGCAAACTGATTAATACGTTACGTCAAATCTAGTGTAGCCACCGGTTAGCGGAATGTCGGCTTCGACGATATTAAGGATGCGCGCAAACGAAGGACCTCGAGCGAGTTCATGCTTGAATCTCTCGATGGCTTTCGCGTGGCCCTCCGCAACCGCTTCAACCGACCCGTCTGGAAGATTACGCACATACCCGGTCACGTCGCATTCCGCGGCTGCGCGAATCGCAAAGTAGCGATAGCCCACTCCCTGAACCCTTCCTTTTACGATGAAGCGGCGCGCTACGATCATTGCCAAACCTTGGTCGAAAAAATGAGCCCCAACCGAATCTCGCCCGCGATAACGTGATGAGACCCAAGACTCATCGGCCATCGCGATTCTCGCTGTTGCCAGAGTCTTGGGTCTTGAAACAGTTGGTCGGGGCGATTGGATTTGAACCAACGACCTCTCGGTCCCGAACCGAGCGCTCTACCGGGCTGAGCCACGCCCCGAATAAGTGAACAGCAATCTTACTCGCCCTGTTTCTCGCTTGTCAAAGAAGGTATTGGCTCGGTTGGCTCCGCGGGTAAGTGTGCAATAACCGCGTATGGAGATTTAACCTAATTCAAGTTCAACCGCGATTTGCACGGCGATCTGACACAGCGCGAGGGCGACTCCATTCTCGCCTACAAGGTCGGTGATCCGCGTCAAGCGGAAACTGGGCCCAGATTATCGTGGCGGGGTTCTTGTCTTCACAGTCGGCGGCGCGGGTGTCTTGCTTAGAATGCAATCCTTCGGCAAGAGACGGCGAGGGATTCATCGAGGGATTGAACGAGTCTCGAGTTTCTTGAAGTGAGTGATCTACACCGCAGCGGTGGGAAGACACATGGGAATTGATGCGAAAATCTCAATATTTTCAGGATTTTTTTGTTGCAAGGCCGCACGCTAGTGTAGTACTCTTCGCATCGCAGAAACCCCTGTGATTAGCTGCCCTCTAACGGGGACAGTATGAGCAGGGGTTTCTTATTGGAGGCGGCTGCGCGGTGATTGATCGGGCGGTCGCTAGTTCAAATCTAAAGGAGACATAAGAGTGTTATGGCAAAAGGCAAGAAGATGACGAAGACTCAGCTTGCAACGGAGCTGGCGGAAGCGACGGGGACGAACAAGAAGACGGCGGGCCAGTTCCTGGAGAGTCTATGCTCGATCGCCTACGCCGAGGCGAAAAAGAACGGCGAGTTTACAGTTCCCGGAATCGGAAAACTCGTTAAGAGCAATCGCAAGGCTCGCATGGGCCGCAATCCCGCGACCGGTGAAACAATCAAGATTCCGGCCAAGACCGTTGTGAAGTTCCGAGTGGCCAAGGCCGCCAAGGATTCAGTGCTGGGCAGCAAGAAGTAGCGAAGGCCGGCATGGGAAGGTTTAGGGCTGGCGTCCGGCGCCATTGCGAAAGTCTTTGGCGAGTTGGGTGCTGGGTTTCGGCCCTCAGCCCTTGCCTTCGCTGCTGGCCAATCGCACAAGCATCCTTGGATGGCATCATATAGATTGAGCCAACCGTGATCGAAGCGTCCTCCAACGGCATTCGAGGAGTTCTGTTAGCGGTAGCGAGCGACCTCATGCCGCCGAGTTCCCGCCCGAAAAAACTTGACTCATTTTGTGACCTTCTTGGCGGCCTAGGCTTCCCTAGCGTGAAGCACGACAAGCTACGACGTGAGGATTGAATAAGCCGTTGGACACCTGGCGCACATAGTATGGCTTACGATGTGATCCAACAGATCAACGAATATCGCATAGGCGAAGCGCAAGATGTGATCAGTCGACTCCCAGCGCTTGCGCGCCCTCACCCCAAGCGTGTGAGGGCGTTGAAGCGTTCACATTCATCTAGGCTATTGTAAATCAGAGATGACCATTATCTTCGCGCAATGCTGAGTGACGCCTTGCCTGCGCCCGAGGAGATCGCAGACGCTATATCTCGTTTTCGGACCGTCTCCCTAGACGCGCCCGCTTAGTTCTGCTCAAGCTCGCACGATCTCTTCGACAGGTTCTGAATCCTTCCGAAGTCCACAACATAATCCCGAGTAGGGAACCTAAGAACTGTTAAGCACGCCGTTAAGCACGCCCTGCGCGCGATGGAAGCGATATCAAAACTTGACGAGGAAAATTGCCGCGTGCTAGCCTGCGACTTCCGTCTTGATAACGCAACGTCTCAAATACTGGACAGGTAAAATGCTGAAACGCACGCCCCTATACGAGCCGCACGCTTCCCTGGGTGCGAGGCTCGTAGATTTCGCCGGAATGGGTAATGCCGGTTCAGATGAATACGAAGTTGAACCGGCCGAATTAAAAACGAAACAAGAAACTCGATTGACAGGCGTCTTGCGAAATTCGCAATTGACGACCGTTGCAAACTGATGTGTGGCGCAATCATCGTCACGTTGCTTTTCTACTTTTGAGCTACGGAGAGAAAACAAATGGCAAACACTCCTGAGGACCTCAGCTACACCAAGGATCATGAGTGGTTACGGGTCAAGACAAACCTGGCGACAGTGGGGATCACCGACCACGCGCAAAAGCAACTGGGTGACGTCGTTTACGTCGAGTTGCCGAAGACTGGCGACAGGTTTGAAGCATCGGAACCGTTCGGCTCGGTCGAGAGCGTCAAGGCGGTGAGTGAGATATACATGCCTGTCACCGGTACGGTCGTCGAGGTCAACGAGAGTCTGAACGACTCGCCCGAGCAGGTTAACGAGGATCCATACACCGACGGCTGGATGATCGTGATTGAGATGGAAAATCCAGCGCAGGTTGACGCTCTTCTGTCAGCGGCCGAGTATGAAGATTATTTAAAAGAGGAAGCCTCGGAGTGACCGCAGAATGAGATACATTCCAAACTCGCTCGACGAGCGACGCTCAATGTTGGAGGAAATCGGCTGCGCTCGCATAGAAGATCTCTTCGAGCAGATACCGGCCAATCTGCGGCTCACCGAGCCTATCGGCATCGGCCATCCGGTGAGCGAACCCGACTTGCTTCGCTTTTTCCAAGAGCTTGGCGGCAGGAACGCCTCCGATTATCAGTCATATCTTGGCGCTGGAGCTTATTCGCATTTCATCCCGGTCATCACGGATTCGTTGATTTCCCGCTCCGAGTTCTTTACGGCCTACACGCCTTATCAGCCTGAGGTGAGCCAGGGCACCCTTCAGTACATCTTCGAGTTCCAGACGCTGATTTGTCAGTTAACCGGGATGGACGTCGCGAACGCTTCTTTGTACGACGGATCGACTGCCCTAGCCGAGGCTGTATTGATGGCGGACCGGATAACTCACAGACGAAAGTTCATCATTGCTGCTACGGTTCATCCGCAATATCGGGAGGTCGTTACCACCTACACCAGGAATCTGGGCGTCGACATCGAGTACGCCGCGCACACCGAAGCGGGAACCCTCAATATCAATTCACTTAACGTGGACAAAGAGACAGCCGCAATCGTGGTTCAATCGCCCAACTTCTTTGGCTGCATTGAGGACCTAGCGCCGATCGCTGACGCCGCGCACCAATCGGGGGCCTTGCTTATAGTCGCGGCAAGCGAGCCCATGAGCCTGGGCCTGCTCAAGTCTCCGGGCGAATGCGGCGCGGACATCTTCGTCGCCGAAGGACAATCGTTCGGCATACCGCTCGGATTCGGTGGACCTTACCTTGGATTGTTCGCGACCGTGGAAAAATATCTCAGGCAGATGCCGGGCCGCCTTGTAGGGGAGGCTTACGACACGGATGGCAGACGCGGTTACGTCTTGACGCTGTCAACGCGCGAGCAGCACATTCGCCGTGAGAAAGCGACCTCGAACATCTGCACCAACCAGGGCCTGTGCGCGCTCATGGCGACTATCTATCTGGCTACGATGGGACGGCGAGGCGTCCAAGAGGTCGCCTCGCAAAACACGCAGAAGGCTCATTACGCCGCAGCCAGAATTGCCGAACTCCCAAACTTCGATCTGCGTTTCAGCGGGCCTTTCTTCAACGAGTTTGTCATCAAGAGTACTCGCGACGCAGACAGGGTGCTTAGTTCGCTCCTCGACCGGAAGATCATCGGGGGGTTGGCGCTCAAGGGGTACTACGACGACCTCGCGGATTCAATACTTGTCTGTGTGACGGAGACGGCCAGGAGGGCGGCGCTTGATGATTTAGTGTCCGCTTTGTCTGAAGCTTGAATCGAGATCCAAACAGAACCCGCCACAAATCAATGAGCGATAAGAAAAGCAGAATAACAAAAGCAACGACGCATGTTACTCAGAATGAAGGGCTCCTCTTCGAAGTGTCGCGGCCCGGCCGTACTGGCTATTCACTGCCCGCGCTTGATGTGCCAGAGCGGCCAACCGAAACATTTATCGACGGCAAACTGCTCCGTACGGACGATCTGAAGGGGATGCCGGAACTGTCCGAGGTAGATGTCATTCGCCACTTCACTAGGCTTTCCACTTGGAATTACAGCGTGGACACGGGAATGTACCCGCTTGGCTCATGCACGATGAAGCACAATCCTCGCATCAACGAGCGCGTCGCAAGGATCGAGGGCTTCGCGAATCTCCATCCGCTTACTCCGGTAGAGCTAGCTCAGGGCGCCCTGGAAGTCATTGCCCGTCTGGAAGAATGCCTCGCGAAGATCACCGGGCTGCACGCGGTCACGCTACAGCCGGCCGCGGGGGCGCACGGCGAGATGACTGGCATGATGATGATTCGCGCCGCGCTCACCGACCGAGGCAACCCGCGCAAGAAAGTGCTCATACCCGATTCCGCGCACGGCACGAATCCGGCCTCGGCGGTTATTTGCGGCTATACGGTCGAAACCGTTCCCTCCAATTCCGACGGGCTGACCGATTTGGAGGCGCTGAAGAGGGAGATGCGAGACGACGTGGCGGCGCTGATGCTTACCAATCCCAACACGTTGGGAAAATTTGAGCGCAACATAGAAGAGATATGCCGGATCGTTCACGACGCGGGCGGCTTCGTTTATATGGACGGCGCCAACATGAACGCGCTTGTTGGCGTGATGAAACCAGCCGCGAGCGGTATCGATGTCATGCACATGAACTTGCACAAGACGTTTTCGACTCCGCACGGCGGCGGCGGGCCAGGCGCGGGTCCCGTAGCGGTCACGAGCGCGCTTGAACCCTATCTGCCTTACCCTCGGATCGTCGTCGCCGGCGGCCGGTGCACAGTTGACTTCGACAGGCCGAAATCCGTGGGGCGGGTGCGAGCTAATTTTGGCAACTATGGCATGTTGACCCGCGCGCTCTCTTATATTCTGACGTTCGGAGACGAAGGGCTGCGTGAGATGACCGAGACCGCGGTGCTAAACGCTAACTACATCGCCGAAAAGCTCAAGACGACTTACGAGGTTCCTTACCCAGGCCGCGTTATGCACGAAGTCGTTTTTTCGGACAAGTGGCAAACACGGCACGGCGTGAAAAACTCCGATATTTCCAAGCGCCTCATCGACTACGGCTTTTATCCGCCGACGATGTCCTTCCCCCTGATCGTGCATGGCGCCATGATGGTCGAACCCACCGAAGGCGAAAGCAGAGCTGAACTGGATCTGTTCATCGACGCTATGAAGTCAATTGACGCCGAAGCTGTCGAAGAACCCGAGACTCTCAGGCGCGCGCCGCATTCAACAAAGGTAGGCCGCCTCGACGAGGTCGCGGCGGCTCGAAAGCCAGTGTTAAAATGGCGGCTGAACGATGACTCAAGGGCCTAGCGAGCCGATTGCACGTCGTGACCGGCTTCGAGACTGCATACTAGCCTTGCAGGCGAGGGCGCAC
>JAHFUG010000435.1:0-2113 GCA_023265195.1 Blastocatellia bacterium
TGAGGCAGCCATTATTGTTCGCTTGAAACACCAGATGGACATGGCCCTCCTAACGGAGGGCGAATGCTACTGCCGATTCCTGCTATAAACATTGCCCTCCTACGGAGGGCGGCTGCTATACGCTTAAGGGTGAAACCTTGAGCAACAGGGACTGTCGCGTTATTTCCGCCGATCACCACCAGCGGCGCCGGCTCGGAGGGACTCTAATGATGAACGACATTCCGCTCTTTCCGGTTACCGTTGTGGGCAGCCTGCCACGCTCACCGTCCGTCCTCGCCGCTTTGCGCAAAAAGCAACGAGGGCGTATGTCTCCCGAGGAGTTTACGGTGCTTGCCGACGCAGCCGTCATCGACGCGCTTCGGCTGCAAGAGCAATCCGGAGTCGACATCGTCAGCGACGGCGAGCAGCGCCGGGACAACTTCTATTCCTTCATCGCGGAGAAAATTTCAGGCGTCCGGCTGATGACGCTCGCCGAGATGCTGGAGTTCGTCGAGGACAAAGCGGCGTTTGAAAGATTGCTCAACGCGCTCGACGTGCCGGCTTTCGCGCTGAAGAACCCGGTCGTCATTGGCGCCCTCGGCCGCAAGGAGAGCCTGGTGTTGGATGACTATTTGTTCTTGAAGAAGCACACCGCCAGACCAGTCAAGATGACGCTGCCCGGACCCTATTTGCTGACCCGGTCGATGTGGGTCAAAACGCTGTCTGCGGATGCTTATCCCGGCAAAGAGCCGCTGGCCGCTGACGTCGTGCGAATCCTTCGCGAAGAACTGGCCGCTTTGATCGGCGCCGGTTGCGAAATGGTCCAATTCGATGAACCGGTGCTCACCGAAGTCGCGTTCGCCGGGCCTCATCAAAGCCACACTTTCATGTGCGCGGCTCTGTCGGAGAAAAGCAGCCCGGAAGAAGAACTCGAGTTCGCGGTCGATCTGATCAACCGCGTCATCGAAGGCTCCGAAGGCCGAATCAAGACCGCGCTGCACGTCTGCCGAGGAAACTGGAGCCAGCGCGATGAAGTGCTACTGAAGGGAGCTTACGATCCGTTGATTCCCTACTTCGCCCGAATGCGAGTGAATCAGCTCGTTCTCGAATATGCGACGTCGAGAGCCGGAAGCATGGATGCGCTGGCGGCGCTGCCCGATGACAAGGAAATCGGACTTGGCGTCGTCGACCCTCGTTCCGCTGAACTGGAGAAGGTGGACGCATTGGTTGAGTCCGCTCGAACGCTTCTGAGATATCGGCGCCCCGGCCAGATATACTTGAATCCCGATTGCGGCTTCGGCACGTTCGCGGACCGGCCCGTTAATACGATGGAAATGGCCGCGAGCAAACTGCGCGCGATCTCCGAAGCGGCCCACATACTGCGCTCGCAGTTGATTTGATCGGAGAGTACGCCGCGGCGCGCGTAGAGAATCAGCGTTGCGGCCTATGTTTAGGAAAAAGATGCAGCGCGGTCGTCCCGCCATTGAGTACAAAGATAATAAGGGAGGGCGCTCTTTGCTTCGTGGCCTTCGTGAACTTCGTGGTTTCCATTCTTTCGCGCATTCAAAAGGCCGGCTCTGACTTTCGTCCAAACGTGGCGCCATTTCTCATAACGCTCGCCTTGAGTTTCCCATTTACGCCCGCTGCTATAACCTTCTTTCCTTACGGCTCGGGAGATCCGCGACACAGGAGATGAACGAATGAAGAAGATCGCGCTTGTCGGCACTCATGGAATCGGAAAGACTACGATTGCCTATGAGCTTGCCGGAGCGCTCAAGCGAACGGGAAAGACCGTTGAGTTGATCACCGAGATCGCCAGAGAATGCCCGTTTCCGCTGAACGATCAAGCTACGCCGGAAGCGTACCAGTGGATAATCGCCCGCCAGGTGCAATTGGAGATTGAAAAGTCAGCCCGAGCCGACGTAGTGATCTGCGACCGGTCGGTTCTCGACAATTTTGCTTACTACCTGCGGCGATACGGGAAAACCGGCGCGCAATACGAGGCTCTTAGCTGCTTCTGCGCTTATTGGATGACGACATATGATCTCCTGGTGAGGCTGCCTCTTTCCTCGCCGCCGTCCGATGATGGATTTCGCTCGACCGACCTGAGGTTTCAAGCGGAGATCGACGAACT
>JAHFUG010000435.1:2213-6292 GCA_023265195.1 Blastocatellia bacterium
TCAGCAATCATCAATTCCTCCGTCTCGTCATGCTTAACATTCCATTAGTCGCGTGCTAGTGTAGAAGTCCCCCAGGAATCCCGGGACGGATGTCTCGAATGCTCATCACTGACGCCATCAAACGAATGATCGACCGCGAGAGCCTGACCCTGCCGGAAGCCGAGTCGGTGCTGGACCAGATAATGATGGGCCAGTGCACTGACACGCAGATCGCTTCGTTCCTGACGGCCCTTCGAATGAAGGGCGAAACCGTCGATGAGGTTACCGGCTTCGCCCGCGTGATGAGAAACCGGGCGACCGTTGTGGCTCCGCAGGCGGCCGTCCGGGCTGATCTGACCGGAACGGGACGTGATGCTCTGATCGACACGTGCGGCACCGGAGGCGACGTCAGCGGGAGCTTCAATGTGTCAACCGCCACCGCTCTAGTTGTAGCCGGCGCGGGCGTCCGCGTCGCCAAGCACGGCAACAGATCCGCTTCGAGTCAGTGCGGGAGCGCCGACGTAATGGAGGCGCTCGGCGTCAAGCTCGACCTCTCGCCCAGACAGATCGCGGACTGCATCGACCGAGTGGGAATCGGGTTTCTTCACGCGCCTTACCTGCACGAGTCCATGAAACACGTCGCGCGCGCCCGCAAGGAAATGGGGATACGAACGATATTCAATATGCTGGGTCCGCTGACTAATCCGGCGGGAGCCGGCGCTCAGTTGATTGGCGTGTATGCCGCTCATCTTACGTTGCTGTTCGCCGAGGTGCTTCGCGAGTTGGGAACCACCAGGGCGGTCATAGTACACGGCGCCGATGGAATGGACGAGATCACGATCACCGCGGAGACTCTGGTGACTGAGCTGCGCAACGGTGAGATCAGCAGCTACGCCGTCAGGCCGGAAGACTTCGGTATGAGGCGCGCTACCCTGGCGGACATAAAAGGCGGGGACGCAACCCAGAACGCGGAGATAATTCGCGAAGTGTTGGGAGGTGCGCCGGGTCCGCGCCGCGACATCGTCGTCTTGAACGCGGCGGCGGCCTTGATGGCCAGCAGTAGAGCCAAGGACATCCGTGAGGGTATCAGCATGGCGCGCGCCGTTATCGACGATCGCCGCGGCATCGAGAAGCTCCGCCAGCTTATTCAATTCACGAACTCGGCCGCCTTCTGAGCTTCATCCACCAAAAAAGCGCCACTTTCGTTTCTGGTTCGGCATGACCGGATCGAACCGGTACGGAATGGGTTCGCCCTCGACGACCGCGCGGGGATTATCTCGCACCAATGCCTGGGCAACTTCGTCGCCTACAATGCGAGCCGTGGCCGCGACCGCCGTGGACAGGCCGGGCAGCCGATTGCGTGTATTATGGCAATCGCTCGCCATTATGTGGATCAAGCCGTGCTCGAGCATGATTCGCGCGGTCTTCTGAACCTTCTTGCCGAACTGACCCAGTATCGAGCCCGAGTCCATCTGGCCTAGCACGCCCATCTCGACCATGCCGAAGAAACGCTCAGGCTCGGCCATCAACACCCGGTTGCGCTCGGGGTGCGCGATCACCGGTTTGATCTGATTGCTCATCAGCTCGAAAAGCACTCGTTCACTGCCTACGGGAGCGATCAGGTGAGGAAACTCGATCAGAGCGTAAGGGCCTCCCGCAATCGTTGGCGCGCTCTTGTCGAAGCAGACGTGCTTTACTACATCGTGGGTAAATCGAAGCTCGCATCCGAGTTCGATTCTCGGATGGCCGTTTAGCCGCGCGTTTAATTCGTCTACTCGCCGCCGCAATAAAGACGGGTTGTGAGTCTCGTGAACGCCGTCGTGCGAGTGAGGCGTCGCCACCATGATCGTGACGCCGTCTCCAGCCGATAGCATTCCCATCTCGACCGACTCATCGAAATCGTGCGCGCCGTCGTCCGTGCCGCCAAGTATGTGAGAATGAATATCCACCATCCAGAGCCGATTCTAACGTATAGACAAGCCGCTGCCCAACGGAACTCACTCTGGTAGAGTTGGCTTCTTGCGCGGCCCGGTCCGTTCAACGCTCACACATCGACGACGAGATGCTGCTTTGAGGCCAACAAGTGTTTGGGGATTCATTATTGCCGCTCCGTTAGGAGGGTTGGAGTTTTGCCATTCTCGGAAATGGCAAAATCAAACTCCACCTGTTCAATCTCAAAAACTCACAGGTCGGGAAGAGGGATTTATCCCCGCTCCTCTCCTTGACGGCAGTATGAGTGGATCGTAACCGGAGGAGCGGGGATAAATCCCTCTTCTCGACCTGTGATGTTCTTATGTTTGGCGATTTCCTTCATCTGGGCGCCTCACAAGAGTGGAGCCAAAAACGGCCAAACTCCAGCCCTCCGTTAGGAGGGCGATGTTTATGGCAGGAATCGGGCTCTGTATCCGCCATTCGTCAGGACGGCCTGGAGTTTGGCGATTTCATTTCGCCCTTCGTCAGGAGGGCCATGCCCATCTGTGTTTTACAAGTGAACAACGATACTCGCTGACTCCGTTGCCTCCTCGTGTGAGCGAAACACGTCACTCGCCGCCCGGCTCTCCGCGTCGACGCGCCGCGCAGCTTGCGGCTACGGAGCATCTAGCTTCTCTGGACATTTATTCCTTATTCCGATCGCCTCGGCATATCCCGGTTACTTGTTTGAGAGTGGGGTCTCCCGGGTCCGATGTGACTCGCAGCCGGGCGCCGGATTCCGGCAAGTTCAATCAAGCTTCATCACGACTGAATCAGTAAGAAACGGATCGTGAAACTCGGCCCGTTCGCCGGCTTTCTTTCCCGGGATCGGAAAGAGGCGCGCCGAAAGCGGCTTGTGCAGCTTGACCGAGAGAGCCGCAACGTCGCGAATCAATCGCGCCATCTCGTCGGCGGATACGTCTCCTGGCAGCGGCACAACGTCCAGACCCGTTCCACACACGCTCGAATAGAGCAGAAGCTCTCTCACGCCATAGCGTCCTTCGGCGGCGCGTTGCGCCAGCACGGGGTCTTCGAGAACCGGCAGCATCAACCCCGAATAACCGCACCGCTTCACATTCAGATTGTGTAAAACGTCGGTGATCGCCGCGCACGCTTCGAGCGTTCCGGCGCTGCCGAACGGTTTGTGCGTCAGCGCTTCGATGGCTTCGCCGATGCTCGCGCCCTTAAGCGGAGCAGGCGAGACGTCGATGCCCGAGTAGGCGCGCTTTTCATCTCGCGCGATTCCGACGGCGATTTTTTCAACCGCTCCAAGCTGATTCTCCAGCAGAGCCTTTAACTTCGTCTTGGCGTCGTCGATTCCCGAGGCGCCGGTGAAAGCGTCTTTCAACAGCGGAGGCGTCTCGCAGCCGATTCCGAAATCCGGCGGGCCCGCGTGATAACCGGCGGGGAAGAACGGCGAGCCGGGAGGCACATTGGCCGATGCCGTAAAGCGAAAGTTGGCCACGCCCCCGGGGGCGGCTCTTGCGAGAGCGGCTATAGTTTCGGCGGCGGTGCGCGCGGCATTTGGATGCGCGCCTTGAGCGGATGCGACGGCCAGGCTGAAGTTTATCTTGGCCGTTTCCTTGACCAAACGCGAAGCCCATTCCGGTAGCTCCGGATCGTACCTGTCCAGGGTAAGAACAGGGCCGATGTTCAAGATTACGTTTCTCGCCGACACCTCGCGGTCGAGCGCTTTCAGATCGTCGATCGCGCTATTGCGCGGGCGGGACCCGAGGTATTCGGAGAACGGTTGAGTGGCGATGCGGAGGGTTTGAATTTCGTAGCCCGCCGCTTCGAACTTTTTCTTCGCGCGTTCGAGAAACTCGATTGCCGAGCGCAGCGTCGCGGCGTCGCCAGTGCTCCTCAGGTTCACGCCCGCGGTTATCGTTCGGATCTTGAATCGGTAACGGGATTGAGCGCGCGGCTCCGACTGCATTGGCGCCAGCAACAGGATGACGGTGAATGCTCTGATCAATTTCCTCATGGTCACGTCACATTAGTTGATGTCGATAGATTGTGTCTAGTTGAGTAGCGCCCAATCCAATGTTGCTCGTAAGAAACAAGACCAAGGTTCCGAAAGCCTCACTGAAGTGAGGTCTGGAGTTTGGCCATTCAGATTTCTGCCCTCC
>JAHFUG010000095.1:0-17972 GCA_023265195.1 Blastocatellia bacterium
CCTGCTGCTGGCCCGTTTGGTTAACGCGGCGATGAATGCTCCGAGACCAACCACTGTTCCCCGAAGTCGGTGTGCGACGCGCCGATTCGGGTTATAATGCCGCCTACTTCGCGTTGTCGAAGCGAATCAACCGCGAGGCGAAAGGGCGAGCTTATGTCAACTGCGACTCTTGATAGAATAATCGAAGAAGTGAGGACACTCACGGCCGATGAGCGGCGGGAACTTCTCGCGCTTATCGAGAAAGATGAACGCACCGCGGATTTGAGGCGCATTCAAGGAAAGTACAAGCGAATGACTACCAGCAGCGATGCCTTCGCTGCGCGCAAGGCCGAGGAGATTGAATTGGAGGATCGGCCTCGACGATGACCTATGTGCTCGATGCGTGTGCGATGATTGCGCTTCTGTTCGGGGAGCTAGGCGATGAAGTGGTTTTGGGTCACCTTTTGGAAAAGGACGCCATCTGCCTCGCGCATTCGGTCAACCTTTGTGAGGTCTTCTATGACTTCTATCGTGACTCCGGGGGAAAGGCTGCCAGTGAAGCGATGGACGACCTAAGATGGCTTGGTGTTGTCGAGCGAAACGACTTAGACGAGCCGTTCTGGAGGGAGGCTGGCACACTCAAAGGTACTCACCGGCGCGTTTCACTTGCCGATTGCTGCGCGATTGCGCTTACGAAACGCGTGGGTGGAACCCTCGTAACATCGGATCATCATGAACTCGATCCGCTCGCGGCACTCGGCGTCTGTCCGATTACTTTCATTAGATAAATAGGAGATGTAGGTTTCAAGTGGTTTAATGTAGCCCGCCTTCGATTTCGATTATCGTCTTGCGTATGCTGGCCGAGATCTGAAGAGGGCGGAGGAATATATTATGAGGACCGACTTGTTAAGTATGATCGAGGAGACGTGGAAGTTTCCGGTTGAAGAAAAACGACAACTTGCCGATTTGCTCCTCGAAGATTTCGACAAGGTGGAACGCCGCGACAAAGAGATCCAAGCCGCGCGCGCAATCGTCACCGAGACCAGCGGCTCGATGGCCGGACTGGATCGAGCTACGTTGATCCAACTGGCTGAGGATGCGGAGTTCAGTGGATATTAAGCTCCTGCCTCTGGGAACTCTGGGAACCAGATGTCTGGTGGACGCTAACGTATTCGTCTACCATCTGGGGCTCAAGGCGGGACAGGCACTGATTTCTTTGATCGGGTGGGAAGTAAGTGAAACCGAGAGCCAGTCGAGCAATCTGCAAGCTCACTTCGTCCGGCCAACTTACGGTACATCCGCTCCGCTCCTCCGCTGGGTTTCCTCGCATTGTCGGGCCAGCATGCAGAGAATGTTGACCATGAGCGTTGACATCAATGACATCCTTGCTCTAACGGTTTCCGAACGCATCCGATTAGTCGAAGAGATTTGGGACAGGATCGCGACCAGCCCAGACCAGATTCCTTTGACTCCTGCTCAGCGAAAGGAACTCGATCGACGCAAACGCGAGCATCAGCGCGATCCGTCCGCCGTTAAATCCTGGCCGGAGGTGAAGATCTCAACTAGAACGGCGGCCCAAGGGAACTCGGTATTCACGCGCATTTGAGACGCATTCACGGAAAGCATTAAGCGAATGCCATGTGGGGTATTTCGGGTTTTCACACAGTCTCCGCCGTGGGAGGGATTAGTTAGGGAATGGCGGTTGTGCATCAGTGATGGAATAATCAGCCATTCAGGCTCTCTTAGAACTTCAAGCCCACTGTGAGCTGCACGCGGCGTGCAGGCCGTGACGCTACCGGCAGACCGAAGAAGGGCGAGCTGAGATTGCCAACCAAGCCGGCAAAGTTAGTCCTGTTCAGCACGTTGAACGCATCCAGGCCGATACTAATGGCTGGCGCTTCTTCTTTCTTGGATTCCTTCAGCGAGAACTCCTTCGACCAACGCACATCAAAGGTGGCCGCTCCGGGGCCTTGCAGACTGTTGCGGGACACGCCGGGCGGCCGGTCGTTGGCAATGCTATCGCGATTGTCGTCGCGTCCGGTCGTGAGACTGTAGGGACGGCCTGAAACCAGCGCGAGCGAGAGTCCAAGGTTGAACCATTCGCCTGCCTTGATCGCGCCCAATAAGTTGAAGCGATGCCGTTCGTCAAACTCCGCCCGCGACCACTCTCCCGTCAAATCATAGTTATTGGCGGGAAGCGAATTGACGCCCGAGGCATTGTTGTAGGCTCGTCCAAGAGTATATTGAATCGTTCCGTTGAAGAAGCGGCTGAGCTTGCCGCGCAACATCAACTCGAGCGCGTGCGCCTGTGAATGAGCCGATGATTCTATCTGGCGCAACACGGCGATAGACGGATCCGGCCGATCGAGATAAGACGGCGGCGGCGGAGCGTTGATATTGCGCGAGCGAAATAGCTTGACGCCTCGCGTGTTAATGTAATTGACTGCGGCAGTCAGCGATTTGGTCAACTGCCGTTCAATGCCTAAACCAAACTGAAACACATAAGGCTCGCGAATATCAGACGCGAACCGCACGATGCTGCTTGGCTGGGTGGCGAACGTTCCACCGGACGAGAACGGATCAGGGTAGCCCGGATTATTGATAGTCACCTGCCGCAGTCTCCGGCCGTCAAACCGGAGCTTGTCGCTGATTGGGCCGATGCCGGTCCGGTCATAGAAGATCCCCGCGCCGCCACGCAGAACCGTCTTGCGTTTCTTATCCGGCGCGAACGCAAAAGAAAAACGCGGCGCGAGATTGTTATTGTCGCCCAGATAACTTTGCCTGTCATAACGCAAGCCGGCTCCGATTGACAGATTCGGCCGCACCAGGATGTTGTCCTGAACAAACAAGCCGAAGTCTTTTTGCAAGAACGCCAGGTGGCCATCGCCCCGGTTGATGGAGAACAAGAAGGGCCGGTTGCTCACATAATCAGCCAGCGTGGAGAAGGAGAACGTTCCGCCAAAGTTGCTTCGGTCGCTGAACCCACGCCGGCTGATATCCGGTATGTTCAGTCCTGCCCTGACAAAGTGTTTGCCATGATTCCATGCGAGGATTTCATTTAGTTGGATGTGATTTTCCGTTGTGCGCCTATCGGCTTGAGCGCCGCCTCCGGTAAAGGCGTCCAGGACGACGATCCGGGGAACGCCGGGCCTCACGCCGCGGGTCAACGATTCTTCGTTGCCGGCTCGCATCGTGAATTCATTAACCAGGCTTGTCGATATTATCCCACGAAGGTTGAAGAAAACCTGGCGCTCGTGGCCGTTCGAGTTGGCGGCCACGTCCTTGAGATTGAACCCGCCTACCCCCTCATTCCTCGTTGAGTCGAACGTGTATGCGAAGCGAATCGAGAAGGTCGTTTTCTTACTGATCTGGTGATTGATCCGACAAGAAACCTCGGTATCGCGGTTGGGAGTCGCCACATTTTCGGAAACCACTCCGGCGGGCGTGCTGGCGAAGACCACCGATTGTAGATCCTCTTCCTCGCGATTGACCGAGCATAGAAAAGAGGTCGTCTTGCCGTTGCCGAAGGGCCCGGTCAAGTTGCCTTCAAAAATTCGCCGCTGCTCCGGGGGCCGTTCGAAAGCGAAAGCGTTTCGCGCATCAAGCAGATGATCGCGAAAGATGAAGTTGAACTCGCCATGAAACTTCGACGAGCCCGGTTTGGTAAAGACCTCGATTCGCGCGCGCCCCAACCTTGCGAATTCGGCCGAGTAAGGATTCTGATTGATTCGCACGTCTTGAATGATCGACGCCGGGACTTTCCTCTTTGACGTTTCCAGGCCATCGACGATTATCGCCGGCCCGCCCGACCCGACGGATCCCGCGTCCAATAAGTTCGCCACGGCGCCGATAACATCGTTTCCCAGGACCGGCAGATCCTTGAGCGCCTCGTGATCCAGCTTGATGACATTCAGGTTCTCATCCGGATTGGTGCTCACTTGATTAGGGCGGTCGCCCACGGATATCTCTTCACGCAACTCGGCAATCGGCAAAACGATTTCGAGTGGGGCGGGCGGTTTCGCGCCTAGCGTGAGATTAGCGATAATGGGCTTGAATCCTTCCTTCCGCGCCTCAATCTCATAATCGCCGGTGGTCAGCCGGGTAAACCGAAACCGGCCTTCCTGACTGGTTGTCTTTGTCTGTTGTGGACGTCCCGGCCGGCGAAGAGTGACCGTGGCTTCGGCAATCACCGCGCCGCTGGGATCCAGCACAACTCCAAACACCTCGAATGAGTTGGTTGAAGTCTGTCCGAGACCGGTGATTGCCGCGATCAACATCATCACCAGACATTGCACAAAGCGCGGAGTGGGATTTTTTCTTCGCCTGATTCCGCTCATTATGAATCGCTCCGAACGAACGCCTTTCAGAAAAGATCGCGGCCGTCGGCCGCACATTACGATGATATTTCCTGCCGACGAAAATGAACACTTTCGCTCATTGTAAACCTGGCCGGCTGGCTCGCGAGAGACATATTTTTAGGCGCGGCGTCAGGGCTCGTGACTCTATCAGGCTCAGTATGAATAGAGGATTAATTGTAATCGACGATCAGGGTTAGGCCACTTAGCGAAACAACATCGCAAAAACATTTGCGATGTTTCAAGCGGCCAACGCAAAACCCAAAAGCTGACCGTTAGCTGATAGCTGACCGCTGAAAGCTGATCGCGCTTTTCGCAGACTGCGCGCGGGAATCGGTTGCCAGAAGGGCCATTTGTTTGCGGCGCAGTCCGCGAAAAAGCCAAGTTGTGCTTGGCGGAAGTTTCATAGCCACAAAAAGGCGCAGACGGCACAGCAGCGAGAAAACAGAACGTAGGCCCGATTGGCCCGCACGTTTATTGCTTGCGGCCAATTCTCGCGGTTTTCTCCCTTGTGATCTTTGCGCATCTTTGAGGCTGATGACTTATTTCCGCCGAGCACCACTAGTCGTCGTTACGAGAATTCTGTTCGCGTTTCCCCCGAGGACCACCGCGTGATCCGGCACTCCGAACTCCGCATTCCGCACTCGGCACTTTCGGTTGAACGCGAGCCTGTATTCATGCGATAACTCGGCTCGATGCATATTTCCGTTGAGACAAGGAAGCCCGCGGTTGTACTCTTGAGCGGCGGACTCGACTCCGCTACTACTCTCGCGATCGCATCCCAGGACTACGTCGTCTATGCGATGTCTTTTCGATATGGTCAGCGGCATTCGATCGAACTCGAATGCGCGGCGCGCATTGCGATCGCCGCCGGAGTTACGCTTCACCGCATTGTTGATATAGACCTTCGCGGAACCGGCGGGTCCGCGCTCACCGATGAAATCGACGTTCCAAAAGACAGACTGCAAAGCGAGATCGAGTCGGGAATACCGGTGACCTACGTGCCCGCGCGGAACACGATCTTTCTTTCATACGCGCTTGGATGGGCCGAGGTGCTCGGAAGCCAGGATATCTTCATAGGCATTAATGCCCTGGACTACTCGGGCTATCCGGATTGCCGGCCCGAATACGTCGAAGCATTCGAGCGGATGGCGAACCTTGCCACAAAAGCCGGCGTTGAGGGCCGTCTCCGGCTCGAGATTCACGCGCCTCTGATAGCGATGACTAAGGCTGACATAATAAGGACCGGCCTCCTGTTAGGCGTTGATTATTCGCTGACCCATAGTTGTTATGACCCCGCGCCAGGCGGACTCGCCTGCGGCCGATGCGATAGTTGTCAGTTGAGGCTCAGAGGGTTCCGAGAAGCAGGGCTTGCCGATCCAATTCGATATGCCCCACGGGAGTGAGGAAGTGCGGAGTGAGGAAGTGCGGAGTGAGGAGTTCTGAGTAGGGAGTTCGGAGTTCGGAGTGAGGTGTTCTGAGTTTGGAGTGTGGATTGTGTAGTCGCACCGCGGATTGAGAAGTCCCGATTGATAGCAAAGACTCCGAACTCGTCAGTCAGAACTCCGCATGCCGAACTCCTCACTCCGAACCCCGAGCTCCGAACGCCGAGCTCCGAACTTTACACTCCGAACCCCGAACTCCGAACCCCGAACTCCGAACTCCGAACTCCGAACTCCGAACTCCGAACTCCGAACTCCGAACCCCGAACTCCTCACTCCCTTTCCCCCCTCCCCCCTACCTTCCCCGTTGAGTCACGGTGACTGATTCTCCCCCTACTGTGATCGTCGCCGTTCTCGACTTGAACTTCTTGTTCTTGTTCGCCGTGAAAGAAATCGAGCCGTTTCCTACTCCGCTGCTCGACGTAAGCGTGAGCCATCCAGCATCAACCGAAGCCGACCAGGCGCACCCGTTTCCAATAGTCACCGTTATGGAGCCCGAACCAACGCCAAACCCTACTTCTTGTGATTTAGGCGTCAGCACCACCGAGCAACCGGCGGGCGCGGCATCCTGGCTAACCGTGAACGTCTGCCCTGCTATCGTCAACCGCCCCGACCTCGACATGGCGTCGGGATTCGGCGCAATCGAGTAACTCACGATCCCGCCGCCGCTGCCGCTCGAGCCCGATAGAATCGAGATGAAAGATGCGTTGCTAACCGCCGTCCAACCGCAGCCGGCGTCCGCATTGACGGTTATGTTGCCGGAACCGCCGGCCGCTGTAGCCGATTTGCTCGTGGGCGAGATCGAGTACGAACAGATTGGAGCAACACCGCCTTGGCTCAGCGTGAATGTATGCTCCGCGATTGTAAGCGTGCCCGTCCGAGAGATCGTCGACGTGTTGGCCACGACCGTATAGCCGACCGATCCCGGGCCGCTGCCGGTGGTCCCCGAAGTGATGATTATGAACGAAGCGTTGCTCGTAGCGGTCCAGGCGCATCCTCCGTCCGCGTTTACCGTGATGCTGCCCGAAGCTCCGCTTGCGTCCACTGACCGGCTGGCCGGAGAGATCGAGTACGTACAAATCGGAGCCGCTCCGCTCTGAGTAACCGTGAACGTTTGACCCGCCACGATGAACGATCCGGTGCGAGAACTGGTCGAAGTATTCGGCGCAACTGAGTAAGCTACCGATCCCTGACCGCTGCCGCTGCCGCCGCCAGTTATCGTGATAAACCCCGCGCTGCTGCTTGCCGTCCACGCGCAGCCGCTGCCTGCGTTCACTGTTACGCTTCCGGAACCGCCGCCCGCGATGAACTGCTGACTCAATGGCGAGATCGTAGGAGCGCAGATGGACGAGGCGAAGTTCGCCTTGTACCAACGAGCCAGATCGCGCAACGCCTCGGGCGGATTCGTGGGCGGCGGCAAATGCAATACCGTGTCGGTGGTGTTGATCCCATGACAATTCGCGCAGCTTCTCATTTCACCGGGAGCAAACGTAACCCAATACCGCTCTCGCACCACGGGCGCGCCGTCTTGCCTGGCCAATTGCCAACTCAGCGCCCGCCGGGCGGGAACGAACGCCGCCATACTTCCATCAAGCCCGAGCTTCACGCTGCCAGGCGGCGAGCCAACAACGTCCGGGTTCAAGCCGTCGTGCATCACTTGAGCTATCGGCCTGCGTCCTCCGTGAAAACCGCTGTAGCCTCGTATCAAGTCGCCTTGATAGAACTGTAGAAACGCGATGTCAATCGGAATGGCCGCGGGATCGGCGGTGACGGTCGAGCTGCCCGCGATCCTGAGATTGAAGTCCTGTTGGCGATCCGCCCTTCGCGTCACGTTCCGGCTGACAACCAGCGCGAGATTCCGCGTGGACAGGAACGCCGCAAGCTGATCGACGCCTGCTTGACCTCCAAGCTCGTCGCGCAGAATCTGCGCCTCGATGTTGGGCAGCGGATTCGAGTGCCGAGCCGGACGAGTCCGCGCCGCGACTTCAACCGGGTCGAGCTCCCACATCGGCCCGCTGTAGCTGACTTGAGCGTAAGTCTGATTGTCCCAGTATGAAACCGACTTGTTTATGCCGCCCGGGATCAGCCGCTCCGCGACGGTCCAATATGGCGTTCCCCGAGCCAGTCTCACGAGATGGAAATCGTAACGCGAGCTGAGCTGCCCAGACACTGCTCGGTCGCCGAACGGAGAAGTCGTGCGCACGGCTATCAAACTGCCGTCGGTCAACGGCGTTGGGTTTCGAAAGTGACCCGGGTGATTTGACGGCGCCGCCTGGCCGTCTTCGACGATTGCGCCCGCGATGGGGTCTTGAATGTAATCAACCTGAAAATTGTCGGGATTCATGCTCTCCGGACTATTCAGGCCGATTATCTGACCTGATGCATGCGATCTGAACTCCGCCGCGCTGGTGGCGAAGAAGTAACCCGGCCGCGTGGGATCCTCTTTCATCTGCAAGACGTTCATCGCCGACCGCCTGCCTGACGGCGCTATAAACTCCGGAAGCCCGTTGTGAGCCGAATCAAAATAGTTGAGGAATTCGTGTCTGCCGATATGGTTCAGCGTTTCGAGTCCCGAACCGTCTTCATTCATCTGCCACGGAAAGAACTGATTCATCGTGTGGCCATGAGTGAAGCTGCCGGCCGGCTGAACTCGAAGCTCGGGATACACCTCGGCGCTGGTCGATAGCTGTTGCGTGCCGGACTCCGAAGCATAGTTGAACGCCCCGAAGCTCGAGGCCCCCTCGTTGTTCTGTTGGTCCCGCTGCAAGTGATCCCATCGAGTAAACAACAGACGGCCGTCGGAAGCGATGATTGGAGTGAAGTCGCCAGACACCGCGTGATCCAGCAGCTTCAAATCGGATCCGTCGGGGTTCATGGACCAGACGCCGGTGTTAGTCGCGGTTGATTCGTACTCGTCCAGTTGAGGATAGATTGCGCGGTTGCCGTTTCGAGGCCGGTCCGACGTAAAGATGATTCGATCGTCCGTGCCGTATATCGGCGAGACGTTGTTGAAATCGGTGGGCTGAGGAATCTTCGTTATCCTCGCCGTCTGTCCCTGGCCGAAACCCGCCACTTCGTATATCTGCCAGTAGACCGGCGTGAGATCGTTCAGAGTCGTTCCGCCGATCACCATCGAAAACAGGGCTTTCGCGCCTGACCAATGAACGCTGGGCTCGCGGACGGCTATCTCCTGCCGCACCGTCAGTCCAAAGCCGGCCTCGGCGGTCAGATTGCGCAATGAGCCGTCACCGTACCTTATGTAGAGGTCTCCACCTCGAGTGGCGGCGTCGGCCCTCGCGTTGTGATTGCCAAATACGGAATTGGTGGTTGCGAAGTCGTCGCCGTGAGGAGGCTGAGTGACGAACATTATCGGTGGCTGGGATACCGCCGCGGATCCGCGCGTGACGGATATAAGAGCGGATGCAACAAAAAGAATCAGAATGAGAATTTTTATATTCGTTCTGGATAAGGGCTCGCGCAAAAGAGACCGCCGGATTTGATCCATTCCCTCTCCTCAAATCAAAGAATTCTTGAGAAACGGAGGCTGCTTCCTGCTGAGCAGACACACGAATACGTCGCCTCAAAGTAGGGCTGGAAATTGAGTTCACGAATTTACTGATGTGAGGTAAGGGCGCACTCTGGGCAGCAATCAGCGTGCCGACATGATAGAGCGCGGTCATCGCACACTAATCAAGAAGAAACGTCAGGCGAGAATCAATTTCTTATTAGGAGAGATGTAAATAGTACAGGTTTGCCGTGTAAGAAGTCCGAGACACGAACCCATCGATAACGCGAGGCTGCGAACTACTCAAATGCCCCACACGCCGGTGCGGGAATTGTTCACGCTCAGCGATAGCCTCGCGCCTCGTGTCCCGTCGCGTTAGCGACGGTTGAACTCGAGCAGCCACGCCAACCTGTTCTTTGAACATGACGTTTGAATTGAAATGCTCAATCGGCGCCGACGCGACCAACACGAAAAAGGGGACTGGCCAAGCCGCGTTGAAACGCCGCGTAAGGGTGGCCACGGAGCGCCGCCCGTACATTCATTCTCCACCACACGGTCAAACCGCGAAGTTATTCTTTTACACTTCCAAAGCGGCGACAAGTCGCCGCACTCCAAGCTTCGCGCCCCTACGCGGTGAATGGGCCGTTTGACCATATTTGAGTGCGCCCAATGTTCAAACTTCAGTTCCCGCCTGCGGCGAGGAAGGCGGAAGGATCGACGGGACTGTAAAAGACATTGCTTCCCGTTTCTTGAGTGATGCGTCAACATGAGATTAGGACGCCAGATGGAACTGAGAGCGATCTATGGTGAATGCCCGTCGAAAAGGGTAACGTATTTCTTAACGCTCCCGGAACTCTGAACCTCGAGATGAAAAGCCACGCGCAAACAAACACGTCAACCGCGGGAGGCGCAATGCTACTGCTACGAAGCGTCTTCGCCTGCGTCATAGCGGCGGCTTTTTCTCCACCCGCTTTCACAATCGTCAGCTCGGCAGTCATCTCAGACGGCCTGACGCCCTGCCAGCCCGCGCCATCGGAGCGCCAGCTTCGCTGGCACGAGTTGGAGTTCTACGGCTTCATTCATTTCACGATCAATACCTTCACCGGCAAAGAGTGGGGCTACGGCGACGAACCTCCTTCTCTCTTCAATCCAACGGACTTCGACGCCGAGCAAATCGTAAGCACGGCTCAGGAAGCCGGGATGAAGGGATTGATTCTTACGTGTAAGCATCACGACGGCTTCTGCCTGTGGCCTTCGAAATACACCGGGCACTCGGTCAAGAACAGTCCGTGGAGGAACGGCCGAGGCGACGTTGTGAAGGAAATCTCCGATGCGTGCCGAAAACACGGACTGAAGTTCGGCGTCTATCTTTCGCCGTGGGATCGCAATCATAAAGACTATGGCCGCGCCGAGTACATAACCTGCTTCCGCAATCAGCTTCGCGAGTTGCTGACGGGCTACGGTCCGATCTTCGAAGTCTTTTTCGACGGGGCTAACGGTGGAGACGGTTATTACGGCGGCGCGAGAGAGACTCGGAAGATCGACCGCGAGACCTATTACGACTGGCCGGAGACGATTCGAATGGTTCGGGAGCTTCAACCCGGCGCCTGCATATTCAGCGATGCAGGCCCCGATGTTCGCTGGGTTGGCAACGAGCGCGGCGTTGCGGGTGATCCGTGTTGGGCGACTCTCAATAGCGAAGACTTCGTTCCGGGCCGGGCCGACGAAGCCCGCTTGAATCGAGGCGACCGTCCGGGCAGTCATTGGGTTCCGGCGGAGTGCGACGTCTCGATAAGGCCGGGCTGGTTTTATCATTCGCGAGAAGACGACAAGGTCAGAGCCGCGCGGAACCTGGTCGATCTCTACTACTCTTCCGTCGGACGAGGCGCTTCGCTGTTGTTGAATCTAGCGCCTGACCGCCGCGGCCGAATTCCAGAGCCTGACGTGAAATCTCTTCGCGAGTTTCGCCGAATTCTCGACGCGACGTTTGGGGGCGACCTTGCTCAACGCGCGAAGGCTTCGGCAAGCAACGTACGCGGCGGGGCCGCGCGATTTGCGGCGAAGAACGTGCTCGATGGCAAGCGAGACACTTACTGGGCTACTGATGATGGCGTGAAGACCACCGAGTTGATCATCGATCTCGGCCGCGAACTAGATTTCAACGTCGTCCGCCTTCGCGAGTATCTTCCGCTCGGTCAGCGCGTGGAAGGATTCGCGATCGATCGATGGCAAGAGGGCGAGTGGAAGGAATTCGCTAAAGGCGCGAGCATCGGAAACTGCCGCCTGGCGCGAGGAGATCGGGTTAAGACTTCAAAGATTAGGCTGCGAATCACAAAGGCCGCGGCGTGTCCGGCGATCTCGGAGATGGCTGTCTTCGCGGAGCCGAAGTAGTGATACGGGAGAGCCGCTGATTTGCGTAGACTACGTAACGCTGATCTGCGCAGATCAGCGTTACCGAGGTTGGCTGTGATTGCCTACGACCTCAAGTTCACTCATCGACACACTTAGAAGCCGCCATCGCGGTCAGTCTCCCAATGCCCTGGACTCATACCGCGCGCCTTGACGCTCATTTCCGTGGCCGGTTCAATTCCTTTTGTACTTCAAGCGCCTTTTCGATGTCAGCCAGAACCTCGACTGCCCACGCCTTGGCTTGTTGATCTCCCGCGGTCTCCAAAATGCTGAGTGCGCGGTGCGCTAGTTCGCTGGCAGCTTCCAGATTGCCTCTTTCCGCTTGTTGTGCCGCAAGATTGGCAAGTGCGATTCCCTCAGTCACGCGATCTCCGAGTTCATGCGCAAGTTGACTTGCCCGCTCAAATGCTGCCTCGGCTTCCAGAAAACGTCCTTGAGAATCGTACACGCTGCCAAGAGCAACAAGAGCATTTGCTTCGTTGCGACGGTCACCAACCTGCCTCAGCACAGCCACAGCTTCTTGGAGCGCGCTTTCCGCTTCCTGCCAGCGCCTTTGGTGAGCATAGATTCTACCTAGATTGCCGATTTGGACTGCGCCGCGAGAGCGCTCCCCAGCCTCGCGAGAGATGGCTAAGCTCTCTTGAAATAGTTGCTCCGCCTCGCTGTATTTTCCTTGCTCACTGTAAACAGTACCGAGATCGTTGAGCGTGTCTGCCTCCCCGTCTCGGTTACCGGACTCGCGAAACAGTTCCAGAGCTTGTTTGAACACCGCCTCGGCTTCGGTTGTCCGCCCTTGATCGAAGTAGGCTAACCCGATGCCTTTCACAGCCGTTGCCTCTACGGCTGGTTGGGATAGCTGCTTAGCCAAAATGGTGACAGTCTTGAAATGCTTCAGGGCGGTGGCTGTGTCACCGAGCGACAAGAAGAGACTGCCTAACCGAGTGTGGAGTCTGGATTCGGTATCGTAATCGCGCTTGTTTGCGGGCAACGTTCCGTAGTCTTCCAGCAGGCTCTCGATCGCCGAAATTCGTTCCCGCTTCTCCTTCAGCGACAGGTTGCCTGCTGCTTGACCGTCACCAGCCGTTAACCGGGCGGCAGTGTTTATAGTTTCCACGGGTGTGGCCCCAAAACAATAGACGCCGGAACGAATCGAGAAGAAGTCCGGGGCGCCGCGGCCGATAGCGGTAAGCACATAATCAGCGACCCACAACACCAGCGGACATCGAATCGTCTGAGAAAACAAATCGCGCGCGGCGTTCAGATTGGCGACAAGCGGAGTCAAGTGCGCGTCAGCCGCCGACGGAAGGGAATACTCGATTCCTGAAACGAAGACCGCGTTGGGCGGTGGGTCCGCGATCGACCCGCGCAGTTCATGAAGAAGGTTGGTGATCCGCTGCCCGAAGTGCATCTCTTGAAACGTGGGTTGCGGGAGGCTCTTGCGCAAAGACTCGATTAACCGCCTTCGCTGATCGGGCTGATTGCAACGAGCGAAGATCAGAGAAAAGCCCTCGCTCAGCTCGAGTGTTCTCGCCAACGCGCGCAACTCGGTCTCTTCGTCGAGCGCGTTCAGCGCGAAGGGATCCGCTGTGAATGCCTGGGTGCTCATTTTGGCGATTCGGTTAAGAGCGCCTGACGCGCAGCCTTGAATTCCTGGAGTTCGCGCACGATTGGATTGACTGAATACCACGGCTCCGCCGACGAAAACGGATCGCCGCCTCCGCCATTCACGTATTCGAGCACGCTGAGATTTTCAAGCATGACCAGATAGTCATTGTCGCCGTTCGGTATTTTCTGATCGGTTGAGGCGTCCAGACGCGCGAGCTTTTCCCAATGACTCTCGGGAATCGCGGTGCTATATGTGCGAACGGTCTGCTGAATGGCCCGGTGGGCCGCGGCTAACGGAATTGGTATGTTAGCCGCATAGGTGCAAGCGCTCTGAATGAAGATCATCAAATTCCGCACGTGGCCGCCGCTGTAAGTAAGCAGGAACTCCAGCGCATCAGGGTCGAAAGCTTTCTCAAGTGGAACATCACCGAAGCGCTTTTGCAGAACCTCGTGAAGCGAATCCAGTCCGTGTTGATACCCGTGGCGGCTCGAACGCTCGATGACCTTGATCATCGGGAGCACGAACTTCGGACCGTAACGCTGCTCCAACTGAGGCCCGGCGGAAGAACGTAAAAGCCGCAAAGGCACGGTGTATATGAAGTGGGCTCTCATTCCCGTCAATTGAGTGTATCGCTCGAGGAATAATTCTCGTTGCGATTCCAAACCCTCCTGAAGTCCTTTTATCCTGCGGATCTTTTCAAGGTTATCCAAAATAAACACTATATCAGCGCAAGGCTGCTTGCAGGTTCCGACCGTGATCTTTTTGACGCCGAGCCGCGCTTCGTCAAACACTGTATTTATCTCATCGAGCATCGACGACATCTTGGGCTCGAGCGCCTCTCGAACCTTTTCGCGGGCGGTTGGGTCTTTCTTCAGCCTCTGAATCTTTGCCTTCGCGAAACCGAGCGTCAACTCGCCTTGTTCGATTTCCACGTCGCTCAGGAAGAACCCCTTGATTTCGTTGAGCCTCTTTACAAAATAATTGTCTTTGAGTTCGATGCCCGCATTCCGCCGCAGTGAATCCGCCAATTCGGCAACGATCGCCAGCAGGATATCCGTTGGAGTGGCGTCGTAATCGTCCAGGTACTCGCTGACGTTCAGCAGGATTGGAAAGTAACAGGCATGCGGCGGCGGCGCGTTTGTGAGACTTCGCGCCAGAGCGGCTAACTCGGATGATTTGCCACAGCCGATGTGGCCCGATAGGAGGAAGGAAATATACCGGCCGGCTAACGCGAGATGTCTCTGGAATTCCTGCATTAGGGCGCTGCTGCCACGCGCCTCGGAGCAGTCGCAGTAATACTCAGCGGTCGCGGGTGTGTAAGGATCGCAAGCGTTGTAAATCCCTTTGAGAATGTCCGCCATTCTTTGCGCTCCCAATAGCGATAGGATTAAGCCACGAGTGTATCACGAATGGCGACAAGCTCACATTTCGATGTCAACTCAACGAAGGCGCTCTTCACGATAGGCGGGCGCCGGAAAGAGCGAAATCAAATTCTATGTTCAATCTCAAAAACTCACAGGTCGGGAAGAGAGATTTATCCCCGCTCCTCGTTCAGGGTTCATTCAAACTTGCAGCAAGAAGAAGAGCGGGGATAAATCCCTCTTCCCGACCTGTGATTTTTTCATTTTTGGCGAAACTAACCAATTTCTTCCTGACAAAAGCGCAACCCCAAATGGCCAAACCCCAGCGCTCTTACGGAGCCGCGATCGCAATCAGGCGGGCTCGCTGCTACAGACAGGTCACTCCTACGGAGTTGAGAATTGGATTCCGGTCGAGACTCGACCAGCCAACTCAAGAGCCTTTTTCCTCATTGCGGATGCTCAACGCCAGCCGTTATTCTTGCTCGTCTCTAAAGCTCCAAGAGCCAGACAGCACGGCATCGCAAAACGGGAGGTTGAGTTTGAGCGACTACATAGCGGCAGTGGCCGAGCACATCAGAAGCGAGGTCAAGAAGGTCATCGTTGGCCAGGACGCGTTCGTCGAGCAGGTGCTCATCACGTTGCTCACCGAAGGACACGCTCTCATCGAAGGCGTGCCGGGTACGGCCAAGACTCTGCTCGTCAAAGTGCTCGCGCGAGTTGTCGGAGCCGACTTCGGCCGCATTCAATTCACGCCCGATCTCATGCCGGCCGATGTCACCGGAACCAACATATTCAACATGGCGACTTCCACTTTCACGCTAAGACAGGGTCCCATCTTCACCGATCTGCTCCTGGCTGATGAGATAAACCGCACGCCCCCTAAGACTCAAGCGGCGCTCCTCGAAGCGATGGAAGAACGCCAGGTGACCATAGACGGGGAGCTTCACAAACTCTCACCCTTATTCACGGTCCTCGCGACGCAGAATCCCATCGAGTATGAAGGGACCTATCCGCTCCCTGAAGCCGAGCTTGACCGCTTCATGCTGAAGATCATCGTCAATTACCCAACCGAACCCGAGGAACTCCAGGTAATCGCGAATTGGAACGCGGGCTTCAACGCGAGACGCCTTGACGCGGTCGATCTCCGGCCGCTTTCCGACCCGGCCTCCGTTTCCCAGTGCCGTTCAATCGTCCGTCAGGTGACGGTTGAAGACGGAATACAGCGATACATAGTGTCGGTGATCCGAGCGACTCGCGAAGCGATCAATATTTCATGGGGCGCGAGTCCGCGTGCGGCCGTTGCGCTCCTGTTATGCTCGAAGGCGCTGGCGGCGTTGAGAGGCAGGAGCTTCGTGACGCCGGACGACGTCAAGGAAATCGCCAAACCGGTTCTGCGCCACCGAATCGTTCTGCGGCCGGAGGCTCAGATCGAAGGCGCAACTCCGGACGAGGCGCTGGATGAAGTGATAGCGGGCGTCGAAGTTCCTCGATGATGGGTTCCTACGCGGGCAAAGCAGCGGCGGTCGCGCTGGTCAGGGACGCTGACTGTGGCATCGAGGTCTACCTCAACCGGCGGCCTCGGCACTTTCGCTACTATCCCGGCTCGTTTGTCTTTCCCGGCGGACGCGAGGACGACGAGGATTCGAGCATCGCCGCTACCGCGTGCCGCGAGGTCAATGAAGAGATCGGCGTCGAGATCGACCCCGCGCGGCTGGTTTTGCTAAGGGAGACCTTCACGAGCGCGCACGCCGGACCTGTTTATCACATGTTCATATTCGCCTATCCGGTCGCCGGACATCTGCACACTTCGTTGAACAGGGACGAGGTGGACGAAGAGGTCTGGGTGTGCGTAGACGAAGCTCTCACGAGGTACGACCTGCCGTATCAGACTGAAGCCGCGGTAAGGACGCTCGCCCGCTTCTCTACAATCGAAGATTTGTTCCGGTCGCTGGAAACGGGCGCGACGGAAAGGGAAGACTAGCCGTGAGATTCGTCTTCTCTTCGCGGTTCTTCATACTTCTTTCGGGCGGGTTTGCGCTGCTATCCGTTGGATGGTCGAGCAAAGGCGCCTTGTACCTTACGCTGGTTTACGACGTCTTTTTGATCGCGCTCGCGGTCACGGACTACTTCGTTTCGGAGGGCCCAGCCGAATTCTCGATCGAACGCGAGATGGAAGACCGCTTTTCCATGGGCGCGATCAATCACGTGAAGATTCGCGCCGCGAATAAGGCGGCAAGGCCCATAACGCTGATAGTAAAAGATGAGTATCCTCCGGAAATGGAGTTGATCACGCCGCGCGAGGCCCGGCTGACGATTCCCGCGAATCGAAACAGGAAGTGGGGCTACGATCTAATGCCGACGGCGCGAGGGGACTACTCTTTCGGCAACACGCCTTTACGATTCTTGTCGAAAATGGGTTTAGTGTGGAAGCAGATCAATTGCCTGACCGCGTGCACGGTCAAGGTCTATCCCGACATTATGGCGGCCAAAGAAAACGAGCTTTACGCGCATCGGAATCGCGCGCTGCAACAAGGGATGAGAAGAGCGCGGCCGCGCGGCCAGGGACGGGAATTCGAGTCGTTGAGAGACTTCGTCATCGGCGACGAGATAAGGCACATATCGTGGGCCGCAAGCGCAAGGCGCGGAAAGCTGATCACCCGGCAGTACACGATAGAACGTAGTCAGAACATCGTTGTGATGATCGACGCGGGCCGCCTGATGACGGCGAAAATCGGCCGGCTGTCAAAGCTGGATCATGCGATCAACGCCGCGCTTTCGATCGCGTACGTAGCCGTCTCCGGTGGCGACAACGTGGGCTTGCTGATCTTCAACAGACGCGTGCGAAGCTTCCTGGCGCCAAGGCGAGGACGCGATCAGGTGAACCGGATCATGGAGGCGTTGTACAACGTCGAGCCACAGATGATCGAGCCCAGTTACGCGAGGGCGTTCAGCTTTCTCGGGGTGAATTGTCACCGGCGGTCGCTGGTGATCGTGTTGACGGATCTGGTTGATCGCGACGCCTCAGCCGAGTTATTGGCGCATGCTTCGAGTCTGGTTCCAAGACATCTGCCGTTGATAGTGACGATCGGCGACACGGATCTCTCGGCTCTGGTTCGGACCGCTCCGGCTACTTCCTCGGATGTATACCGGCAAAGCGTGGCGGAAGGAATCTTGCGTCAACGCGAGCAGGCGCTTTCAGGGATACGCCAGCTTGGAGGGCTTGCGATCGACGTGCCGGCGAGGCGGCTCTCATTGGAGCTTGTGAACAAGTACCTCGAGGTGAAAGAGCGGGGACTGTTGTGAAGGGGGAAGGGG
>JAHFUG010000095.1:18072-19748 GCA_023265195.1 Blastocatellia bacterium
ATTGATGAATGATGAATGATGATTGATGAACAGGGGAAGGGAGAAGGGGGAATTGATGAATGATGATTGATGATTGCAGATTGGGGAATTCCCCTGTTCATCAATCATCAATCATCAATTCCCCCTTCCCCCTTCTTCCCCAATCATCAATCATCAATCATCAATCATCAATTCCCCCTTCCCTCTCCTGTCCGGTTTGAGGAAATAGAAAATCAACGTGATTGCGCTCAACCCCGAGATCGAGAACTTGTACCACGGCGCAATGTGAGCGGGTGAGATGAACCCTTCTATCGAGCCCGCGATCAAGAGCATCGGAATACAGCCGAGGATCAGTTGAATAGCCAGCTTGCCGTTCTTCACCAACGCATCGATTCGTCTCAGGTCCCCCGGCATTAGCAGCGCTTTGCCGATCAGAAAGCCGCCCCCTCCCGCTATGAAGACGGCCATTAGCTCGATGACGCCATGCCCGCATACAAAAATCGGTATGTCCCAGAAGCTGTGCTTGATACACAAGCTCATCACCATTCCAAGCAGCAGGCCGTTTTGAATCATGATGAACAGGGTTCCTACTCCCGCAAGAACCCCGCCGCCAAAACTGTAAAAGATCACCTGAATGTTGTTTGACTGTATGCTGGTTGCGGCCAGCGCATTGGACTCGTTGGCGGAATCGGTCCAGTTGTGATGTCCCGCGATGTCGCGCCGCAGTCCCGGCGCTATGTGATCGGCGAAATTTTCGTCAATCATGCATACGGCAAACGCAAAGGCTCCAGCCGCGAGGAAGACGATGAAGGCGGCGAGGATGTACCCGAAAGTTCTCCTGAACACGGCGGGGAAGTCGTAGCGATAGAAGTTCACGATCGCTCCAAACCCCGAAGCCTCGCTTCGGTAGATGGCCCCGTGCGCGCGCCCGACCAGATGATTGAGATAATTCACGAGGCGGGCGTCTCGTACTTCTTCGCGCGCGATGGCCAGGTCGGCGGCCGTCCTGCGGTACAATCTTCCGAACTCCCTGACCTCGTCGCCGCTGAGGCTGGTCAGCCTGGCGCGCGACGCGCGAGCCGTCAGGTGTTCAAGCCGCTTCCATTTTTCGAGCCTTGCCTCGAGGAACTTCTTCATCTCAGTCTCCGCGATGGTAAGAGTAACGCTGAAGTTTGGACATTCCTGGTTCCTCTTTGGCGGGAGCCGAGATCAACCAGTATCCTCAAACATCAAAAGATGACAGATCGGGAAGAGGGATGTATCCCCGCTCTTCTGCTTACGATTCACTCAAACTGGCGCACCAACAGGGGCGGCGATAAATCCCTCTTCCGCACCTGTGATCTTCTGAAATCGCTCGTGAAGCTTTCATCTTGGCGCCTGCGAAATGGCGAAACACCAACACTAGGCTTTATTTCCGCCGAACACAAACTAGCTAGTTTCTGTCGCGAAACGCCCGATGTCCGACAAGCCGCAGCTTGTGGGACGTGGCCCTCCGTTAGGAGGGCCATGTCCTATGAAAGGGGATGTCAAGAACAAACTACCCCCTTGCCGGCGGCAAGATGATTTTTTCTTGCCGGCCAGCCCCTCCGGGGTCACGGTAACCTCCCGGTACGTATTCCTCGGCACGCACAAGCTGCGGGGAACGGCGCTGCTCATCTGGTTCATCCTCCGCCAAGATGAACCCAGTCTGCCGAAGC
>JAHFUG010000008.1 GCA_023265195.1 Blastocatellia bacterium
CCACCAAATGAAAAAAATCGCGTCACTTCTTTGCGCAGTCACTCTCTTGGCTCTCACGGCTGTTAGGGCGGAGTGTCAAAATCCTGTCGTATGCCGCGTAGCGTCCTATCAGCCCGAAGTTCTTTCCTTTCATGGCGACAGCGCCACTGTGCTGAGTCGTTTGGAAGAGCTCAAAGAGCAGCTTCCAATATCCCGGCTCAGAGTTTACATGTTCCTTCTGGAAACTGCCGGTTCTGCCGAGTTGTCGTTGTTCGAAAGGGCTGATGACAACAACTTCAAAGTGTCGCAATGGAACGGCGCTTCGGCTGGAGATTTGCGAGAGCAGATCACCAATAGAATGCTCTCCAACCGAGGGGTGCTCTGTATCGGCGAGCAGTCTAAGGCATTGCTTGCCCAGAAAGTGAAAACAACGAGTCTCGGCGTTGTGCCCGCCCCAGCCACAGCGCGAGCCGCCTTCGGGCACACGATTCAAAAGCACGGCAACGAGTATATGCGCCTGACGGTTTTCCTATTCTGCTAGTCCTCACTTTCTTTCGGAGTGAACCCGTCAGATGACCACGATGCGGAGGAGTTTGACCGTCTCGGTCAAACTCCTCCGCTCGGCATTGCGTAGCCCCCCAGCGGCCTGCCGCCTCTACGTGTTCACCGGACAGTCACCAGGGCTTCGGGCCCGTTAGTAATCAGGCGGGGGGAACCAAAAGACGCTAAGACTCAACCTTGCTCCTGAGATACGAGCGCCACTGGCCCATCGGTCGCGCCAAACCTTCTCCATTTGCGGTCGTCGAGACGGTCTATTGGCCAAATAATCGCGAATGCCCCTATATCAACCCAGAGCGTCGCTATCTCGTCCTTGTCGTCCCATCCATCTCGATTCCAATCTGAATTTGTCATATACTACGGCTTCTGTTCCAGACTTGTCCGTCTGAGATCTCTGAGTCTCATCGCGATGACGCGCGCGATGAATGTTGAAACTGATTCCTAAAAGCCCGTCTTAGGTAGCGCGCGCCCGTGACCGCCTGAACCACTTGGCGGATCTAAACGCTGAAGAACAAATTGGAGGACACTATGCTGACAAACAAGCTGCGTCTCTTGTTTTACTCGCTGATTATACTGACGGCCGCGGCGGTTGCGGCAACTGCCCAGTCCAGGATCACTAGCCCAAAAGAACAGCTCGGGTTCAACCTCGGAGACGACTATCAACTGGCGACCTATGCCCAACTGACCGAGTACTGGAAGAAGCTCGCCCAGCAGTCCGACCGGATGAAACTGGTCGAGATCGGCAAGACCGCCGAGGGACGCACGATGCTCATGGCGATCATAACCTCGGCCGAGAATCAGAAGAAGCTCGATCATTATAAAGAGATTTCCCGCCGTCTTGCGCTGGCCGAGGGCTTGAATGACGAACAAGCACGGGCGCTTGCCGCCGAGGGCAAAGCCGTGGTTTGGATAGACGGAGGTCTCCACGCAACCGAGGTGCTCGGCGCGCAGCAGTTGATGGAAATGGTTTATCAGATGGTCAGCCGCAACGACCCGGAAACGCTCCGGCTGCTAAGGGACGACATAATGCTGGCCGTGTGCGTAAACCCTGACGGCATGGATCTGGTGTCGAACTGGTATATGCGGGAGGCGGATCCCACCAAGCGCTCCACCTCTGGCTTGCCGCGGCTCTATCAAAAGTATATCGGACACGATAACAACCGCGATTTTTACATGGTGAATCAGCCGGAGACCGAGGCCATCAACAGGGTTTTCTATCAAGAGTGGTTTCCTCAAATTGTGTACAACCATCATCAGACCGGCCCGGCCGGCACCGTGCTGTTCGCGCCGCCGTTCCGCGATCCATTCAACTACTACTGCGATCCGCTGATACCGATGGGGATCGATTTGGTTGGCGCGGCCATGCACAACAGGTTCGTGGCTGAAGGCAAACCCGGCGCGACTATGCGGTCCGGCTCGCCTTATTCTACATGGTGGAACGGTGGATTGAGGACGACTACTTATTTTCACAACATGATCGGTCTGTTGACCGAAAGCATCGGCAATCCAACGCCGATGGAAATACCGTTCCTGCCCAGCCGGCAATTGCCGAAAGGCGATTTGCCTTATCCAATACCGCCGCAGAAGTGGCATTTTCGCCAGTCGATCGAGTACTCGATCACCGCCAACCGCGCCGTACTCGACGTCGCTTCGAAGTATCGCGAGGACTTCTTATTCAATATCTACCGAATGGGCAAGAACTCGATCGAACGCGGCAGCCGCGATAACTGGACCGTTCACCCGCGGCTGATCGCGGAAGTGAACGACGCGATCGCAAAGGACAATGCGCAGGCGGGCGGAAATCAGCAGGGCGGCCGGCGAGGCGGAGGCGACGCGGCTCCCGGGGGCGATACGGCGGGGGCGCAAGCGTTTGCGCGCGGCGCGCCGCTGAAATATTACGAGATGCTGCGCAATCCGGCGCTGCGCGATCCTCGAGGGTACGTCATTCCGCCGGATCAGCCCGACTTCCTGACCGCGATAAAATTCATAAACACGCTGGTGAAGAACGGCGTCACGATTCATAGAGCGACCGGTTCGTTTCAAGCCGCGGGGAAGACATACCCGGCGGGCTCATACGTTATCAAGACTGCTCAGGCGTTTCGGCCTCACGTAATGGATATGTTCGAGCCTCAGGATCACCCGGACGACATTCCTTATCCAGGTGGCCCGCCGACACCGCCTTACGACAGCGCCGGATGGACGCTCGCCTATCAAATGGGGGTCGCATTCGACCGAGTGATGGATGGCTTCGAGGGCCCGTTTGAAAAGCTGACTGGTTTCGCAAAGCCGCCGGCAGGCAACGTGAGCAATTCCTCGGGCGCCGCCGGATTCCTGTTGAGCCATCGCATGAACGATGCTTTCATCGCGATCAATCGATTGCTCGCAAGCAACGAAGAGGTCTATTGGTTGAAGCAGCCTCTCGCGGCGGCCGGGCGTTCGTACGAAGCCGGATCAATCTACATCCCGGCGAAGCCTTCCACTTTGCCTAAGCTTCAGAAGCTCGCCGACGAGATTGGGCTCTCATTCGAAGGAATCAACGCGAAGCCTTCCGGGGAAGCGCTGAAGCTGCGTCCACTTCGAGTGGGATTGTGGGATCGCTACGGAGGATCGATGCCTTCGGGATGGGTGAGATGGCTGCTCGAGAAGTTCGAGTTTCCATTCACGGTTGTCTATCCGCCTACGCTCGATCAAGGCGATCTCGCCGCGAAGTTCGACGTGCTTATATTCGTTGATGGAGGCGTGCCTATGCGGGAGGCGCGCGGCGGCGGCGAGAATCCGCAAAACAGAATGCCCGATCCCGAAGCGATTCCGGCTGAGTTTCGCGATCGGCTCGGAAGCGTGACGCTCGGCAAGACGGTTCCTCAGCTTCGCCGCTTTATGGAGTCAGGCGGCGCCGTTCTTTCCATTGGAAGCTCCACCAGCCTGGGTTATCACGTGGGTCTTCCAATCGCCAATGCTCTTGTCGAAAGACTCGCGGACGCCAGCGAAAGAACGCTGCCTCGTGAGAAGCTGTACATCCCGGGGTCCATACTTCAATTAAAGGTAGACGCTAACGATCCCCTTGCTTATGGCGTGACGGACAGGGTCGACGTGTTCTTCGACAACAGTCCGGTTTTCAGGCTAAAGCCCGACGCCGCGCTGAAATCCGTCAAGGCCGTCGCGTGGTTCGACGGCGACAAACCGCTGCGTAGCGGCTGGGCTTGGGGCCAGAAGTATCTTCAAGACGGCGTGGCGGCCGTGAATGCGAACGTTGGGAAAGGCAAGTTGTTTCTCTTCGGGCCTGAGATTACGTTTCGCGGCCAGCCGCATGGCAGCTTCAAGTTTTTGTTTAACGGCATCTACTACGGAGGCGCCGAGACTGTAAAACTGCAATAGAGTCCGGCCTTCGACAAGCTGAGAGGTAAGGAAGTCCGCGAGTCGTCACCGAAATCACGGCGGCGCGTCTCATGGCCTTCCGTTGTGCGCCTCTTGGTATATATACTTCGGCTCCGTCTCAAGGAGGAATTCTTAATGCGTTTTCGCTGGTTCACGAGAGTGGCAGTGTCTTTTGCCGCCGCGGTCAGTCTCTTTACTCCAGTCTTCACTCCCGTCGTTCGCGCCCAGTCGAGATCAGAATCCTTGCGGGGCTACTCCCACGCGCAGTCAAGAATCGAGGTTGACTGGGAGCGGAAAATGCGGGCGGCGCCAAAGCCCGAGTTGCTCCGCGAGTATATGAAACATATGTCCGCCGAGCCTCATCACGTCGGCTCGAGTTACGACAAGCAGAACGCCGAGTACATCTTGAACAAATTTCGGTCTTGGGGGCTCAAGGCGGAGATCGAAGAATTCGACGTGCTCTTCCCTACTCCGAAAGAGCGGATCGTTGAAATGATCGAGCCCGAGCGATTTCACGCAACGCTCAAGGAACCTTCGATTCCGGAAGACCCGGATTCCAGCGATGCGAATCAGTTGCCTACATACAACGCGTACTCGGGAGAAGGCGATGTGACCGGCCAGCTTGTTTACGTGAACTACGGCGTACCCGCCGACTATGAAGCGTTGGAGAAGCTCGGGGTTGACGTGCGAGGCAAGATCGCAATAGCCCGATACGGCGGAAGCTGGCGAGGAATCAAGCCGAAGGTTGCTTATGAACACGGCGCAATAGGCTGCTTGATCTACTCGGATCCTCGCGATGACGGGTACTTTCAAGGCGACGTCTATCCTCAGGGTCCGTATCGTCCGGCTCAGGGCGTGCAACGCGGCTCGGTCATGGACATGCCGATTCACCCGGGAGACCCGTTGACCCCAGGCTGGGGCGCTACAAAGGATGCGAAGCGGATCAAGCGCGAGGACGCGGAAGTCATCATGAAGATTCCGGTGCTGCCTGTCTCGTACGCGGACGCGCTGCCGCTGCTCAAGGCGCTGCGAGGGCCTGTTGCGCCGGAACCGTGGCGCGGGGCGCTGCCGATCACCTATCACGTAGGACCCGGCCCGGCCCGCGTTCATTTGAAGGCTACGTTCGATTGGGGAATCCACACGCTCTACGACGTGATCGCTCGAATCGAAGGCTCCGATTCTCCCGATCAATGGATCATCTACGGGAACCATCACGACGCGTGGGTTAACGGCGCGGACGATCCGGTGAGCGGAATGGCGACGGTGATGGAGGTAGCTCGCTCTTTCGGGGAATTGATCCGTCAGGGTTGGCGGCCAAAACGGAGCATCGTCATTTGCGCCTGGGACGGAGAAGAGCCGGCCTTGTTAGGCTCGACCGAGTGGGCGGAAACGCACGCGGATGAGTTGAAAGACAAGGCGGTCTTGTATCTCAACTCGGACAGTAACGGCAAAGGCTATCTTGGAATTGGAGGCTCGCATTCGCTTGAACGATTTTGTAACGAAGTCGCGCGCGACGTCGACGACCCATCGCGAAACAAGTCCGTTCTCGAGGCGCTGAAGGCTCACCGGATCGAGCAGGCTCGGGTGGATGAAGACAGGAAAGACATATCGGAACGGGCGGATCAACGCATCGACGCTCTAGGCTCGGGATCCGACTTCACCCCGTTTCTGCAGCACCTCGGAATCGCCTCGATGAATACGGCCTTCGGCGGCGACGGGGGAGGGGGCGTCTATCATTCCATCTATGATTCCTTCGCCTGGTACACGAAGTTCAGCGACTCGACGTTCGAGTACGGACGAGCGCTGGCCCAGGTTAACGGGACTGTGGTTATGCGAATGGCGGACTCCGACGTGCTGCCCTTCGAGTTCACCGATCTTGCGGACACTGTGCAGAGATACATCGAGGATCTGAAGAAACTCGCCAAGAAAAGCGGACGCGAAGTAGACTTCACGGCGCTCAAGGCCGCGGAGAAATCGCTGAGCGAAAGCGCAAGCCGTTACGAAGCGGCGTTGGCGGCGGCGCCGCTGGACCGCGTCCGCCGCGCGAAAGAATTGAATGAGCTTTTGTATAAGTCGGAACGAAAGCTGACCAACGAGAAGGGGCTGCCGCGCCGCTCGTGGTTCGTGCATCAGCTTTACGCGCCCGGCTTCTACACTGGTTATGGAGTGAAGACGATTCCCGGGGTCAGGGAAGCGATAGAAGAGAAGCACTGGGATGAAGTCGAGCCCCAGATGAGGAATGTAGTGTCGGCATTGGAGGCGCTTCGAGATCAGGTCGACGCGGCCACGAAAATGTTGCAGAGTAAATAACTCCCGGAGGGTGGCGTAGCGGCGCAGGCCCCAACAAAAGGTCCGCGCCCCTCAACTTCCGTGTTACCTGAAGCTCAGCGACAGGCGAGTCGGCCTGCTTATCAACTTCAACGTGCGTCACCCGCGAGACGGAATCAAGCGGATAGTAAATCGACTGAGACGAGGCCCTACGAGCCCGCGCGTCCTCCGAGGTTGACCCATTCCGGACAGGCTGACCGCGGAGGGCGCAGAGGCGCGCCGGAGGAAAGAAACACAAATGAGCAGGAGACGTTCGGCAATCATTGCATGCATAATCTCGGCAAGCTCCTTAGCTGCGCTTGCCCAGGAATACAAATCTCCGCCAAAAACGCGCACGGACAACGTCACTGAAACCATACACGGAGTCACGGTAACGGACCCGTACCGATGGCTCGAGGATCAAAATAGCGCCGAGACTCGCGCATGGATCACCGCCCAGAATGAACATACCCAATCGATTATCGGGGCGTTGCCGGGCCGAGGCCGCATACGAGAGCGGCTGACACAGTTGCTGAAGGTTGACGCCGTTACCGCTCCGTTCGAGAGAGGCGGACGCTACTTCTACACAAAACGGCGCGCCGATCAGAATCAGCCGGTGTACTACCTGCGAAGGGGCCTGTCAGGCAAGGAAGAAGTGCTGCTCGATCCGAATACAATGAGCCCCGACCAAACGACTTCGATCCGCCTGCTCGACGTCACGCCGGATGGAAAGCGCCTCGCATACGGCGTTCAACAGGGCGGAGAGGACGAGATCACCGTATCCATCCTCGACGTCGAAACCGGGAAAGAACTCCCAGATCATCTTCCAAGAGGGCGGCTGGGCGTCTCGCTGAAACCCGATATGAGCGGTTTTTTCTATTCGCGGTTCACGAACAGCGTCGGCCCTCGGGTCTACTATCACGCGATCGGAACGAATACGGCCGGTGATCAGGAGATTTTCGGCAAAGGATTCGGGCCGCAGAATTTCATCACGGAGAGCGTCACCGATGACGGACGATACTTACAATTGAGCGTGAGTTTGTCGCGGGACAAAACCGATATTTACGTTCAAGACCTGGCTAACAAGGGGCCGATCGCGCCGATCGTCAAAGACATAGACGCCGCCTTTTCAGGTCAGATCGCGGGCGATCAGCTTTTTCTCTCGACCAACTGGCAAGCGCCGAACAGGCGAATTCTAGCGGTCGACTTGAAGCACCCGGCCCGCGAACTCTGGCGGGAGGTAACGCCCGAAACAACGTCCGTCATTGACGGCTTCTCGCTTGCCGGCGGGAAGATTTTCGTGAGCTATCTGGAAAACGTGCGTTCTCGCGTCAAGGTGTTCGATCCTTCCGGAAAGCACGTGCGCGATATCGCTTTTCCAACGCTGGGCAGGGCCAGCGGCCTTTCGGGGAACTGGGAGCGCGATGACGCCTTCTACACCTTTAGTTCGTTCGCGCAGCCGCCGACGATCTACCATTACCATGTGTCATCGGGAAAGCAAGAGGTGTGGGCGCGCAATAACGTTCCGGTCAAGGCCGATGAGATAGGCGTGAAACAAGTCTGGTTCCAGTCGAAAGACTCAACCAGGATACCGATGTTCCTGGTGCACAGGAAAGGAATCAAACTCGATGGCAAGCGCCCGGCGCTGCTAACCGGTTATGGCGGATTCAACATCAGCCTCATGCCGGGCTTCTCGGCTACTGCGGCTTACTGGGCTGAGGTGGGGGGTGTTTACGCGGTCGCGAACCTGCGCGGCGGAGGCGAACTCGGCGAAAAATGGCACAAGGCGGGGATGTTGGAGAACAAACAAAAGGTGTTCGATGACTTCATAGGAGCCGCCGAGTGGTTGATCGAGAACGGGTACACAAACCCATCGAAGCTGGCGATCAGCGGCAGCTCGAACGGAGGTCTGCTTGCCGGCGCGGCCATGACCCAGCGGCCGGAGCTTTTTCGGGCGGTATTATGTTTGTACCCTCTGCTCGACATGGTGCGTTATCAGAACTTTCTCGTGGCGCGATTCTGGGTCCCGGAGTACGGGTCTTCGGAGGATCCCAATCAGTTTCCGTACATATACAAGTACTCCCCATATCACAACGTGAAGAAGGGCGTGAAGTATCCCGCCGTTCTCTTCGTCACCGGCGATTCGGACACTCGGGTGGCTCCGCTGCACGCCCGGAAGATGGCGGCGTTGGTTCAAGCCTCCACGGGCTCGGATCGGCCGGTTCTATTGCACTACGACACGAAGTCGGGACACGCGGGGGGCGCTCCGGTTAGTAAGCAGATCGAAGACGAAACCGGCGAGTTGAGCTTCTTGTTTTGGCAGCTCGGCGTGAAGTAGAGGCCAGGACAGGAGCAGGGGCGGTGAGCTCGGAGGATCCGAATCAGATAATGGGAATCTCACACGATTACGAGGAGGCCATATGATCAAGACAACAAGAACAATCGGGCTTTGGATTGGAGCAGTCTTTCTTCTCGCGGGCTTTTCGAGAGGTGGTGGTCAGTTAAGCAAGCCATACACTCAGTGGAACGAGAAGGAGGCCCAGAAGTTACTCGACGACTCGCCTTGGGGACAGACCCAGGTGTGGAGCGACACCTCGCGCATGTTTCAGACTGGGCCGGGCCGGACGGCGAATGCGAGTCAGACTCGGGATTCTTCGGCGGATCACGTGAACTTCCGAATCAGGTTTCTATCCGCAAGGCCGATACGACAGGCGACATGCCGAGTCATCGAACTCCAGCAAAAGGGCCCCCTGCCCGAGCAACTCACGGCGCAACTCAAAGCATTTGCCGCGGGCGACTTCCCGGATTATGTTGTTGTCACTTTGACCGTCGACACCAGAGGAACGGAAGCAAGAGACCAGGTTCAAACGGCTGTTTCTTTGTTGCAGACGCTAACAACGGCGGAATTGAAGAACAACACCTACCTGCTGCCAAGGGGGGGCGAGCGCGTTTTTCTCGAGGAGTATCAGACACCCAAGAAAGACGGGCTCGGAGCGAGGTTCATCTTTCCGCGGCTTGTTAAAGGCGAACCCTTCGTCAATGTTGAAAGCGGCGAACTTCTGTTCCACTCGGAGTTGAAGGGCGGCCCAACGATCAACATGCGTTACAAGACAAAGGACATGGTCTACAACGGCAAGTTCGAATACTAGAAGGCAGTGGTCAGCGGTCAGTGGTCAGCGGTCAGCGGTCAGCGGTCAGCAGTCGAGGTGCAAGGTGAGGAAGCGTCAGGGGTCAATCGGGGAGTGAGCAACCCGCAGTTGTGATGGGAGTGATAGATCGAGAGCGGCGGCTGCTGAGCTAGGTGCTGCCGGCTATTAATCACTGGCTGGCTATTAATCACTGGCCACTGTCCTCAGTACGGAGGGTTGAAGAAATGATCAAGCACGCACGCCGTGCAATAGGTCTCTTACTTTGTTTGGCCCCGCTGCATGCCGCCGGCGAAAGCGCGGACTCGCCCAGACCGGTTCCCCCACTCCGAGAGCAGGCGGCCATTCAACAGAACTGGTTGAAGCTGAGGCTGGAGCGCGTGCTTCCGAAACTCATGCGCAAGCATGGCGTCCAGATGTGGCTCATGGTCTGCCGCGAATACAATGAAGACCCGGTGTTCTTCTCACTGGTCTCGCCCACGGTCTTCGCGGCTAGAAGACGAACGATCTACGTCTTCCACGACCGCGGCCTCGAAAAGGGCGTTGAGATGCTGGCCCTTGGCGGAGGTTCCAACGGCGGACTCTACACCGTATACCGGGACCCAGAAGTCGAAGGCCGCGAAGTGTACGGCGAGGGCCAGTGGGTCTTGCTCAGAAAACTCATCGATGAGCGCAAGCCCGCAACCATAGCAATCAATATTTCCCACACGCATGCTTTTTCCGACGGTCTGTCTTCCGGAGAGCGCGAAAAGCTAGAGGCCGCGCTTGGGGCTGAGAACTTGCGGCGCGTCGTCAGGGCCGAGAACCTGGCGCTCGAGCTTGTTTCGATTCGGCTGCCCGAGATGCTTCCCGTCTACCGCAAGATGATGGAGACGGTTCACTCGTTGATTGGACGGGCCTTCTCGAACGAAGTCATAACGCCGGGCAAGACTACTAACGAAGACGTCGTGTGGTGGCTGCGCCAGCAAGTAAACGACCTTGGGCTGGGAACGTGGTTCCATCCGTCGGTTCGAGTTCAAAAACCGGCTAAGACCGGCGTTAGCTTGCTTGCCGAAGACGCGCCAGCCGTTATCGATCGAGGCGACGTTCTTCACGTGGATTTCGGAATCACCGCGATGCGGCTGAACACCGACACCCAGCATATGGGATACGTCTTGCGCCAGGGTGAGACCGATGTTCCGCCCGGAATCAAGCACGCGCTCGCGAACGCGAACAAGCTGCAGGATCTGCTGCTCGAGCGAATGAAGCCCGGCCGTTCGGGGAATGACGTGCTGGCCGGCGCGCTTGCGGCTATGAAAGCGGCTGGAATCAAGGGATCGATTTATACGCATCCGATTGGAGATCACGGCCACGGAGCCGGCCCGCTGATTGGTCTGTGGGACAGACAGGAAGGCGTCCCCGGCCGGGGCGACGTCACGGTCTTACCGGGCACCTGGTTCTCGATAGAGCTATCGGCTACAACGCCTGTTCCTGAATGGGACGGCAAAGAGCTTTGGATAGGCCAGGAGGAAGACGCGGCAATCGATGACGAGGGCAAAATCTCATGGGTGCTGAAACGGCAAACGGAATATCACCTGGTCAAGTGATGATTAACTGGTTCATGTGAGCCGGTGCGAGGCCTTCGCTCAATGACCTCCCGTACCGCGATTCAATCCAACGCCGTCGTCGCGCGCTAACCCAGTATTGTCGCGTTGTCGGCTTTGCCGTTGTGGGAGAAGCGCCGAAGCGTTGGGCCGGGTTATACTACCTAGCTTAGATTGTATCCAAGGGGTGCTCCAATGAATCCCGAGTCTAGTCCATTCACGCCGGGACAGCCGGTTCCTATCGAGTTCTTTGTTGGGAGGGTAAAAGAGATCGAGCATCTGCGCAGCATGGTGCGCGCGTCGATTCAAGGCCGGTTTAAGATTGGTTACGTGACCGGAGAGCGCGGGATCGGAAAAAGCTCTCTCGTTTCGTTTGTGAGGCACCTGGGTGAAAGGGAGGATTGCATTGCCGGGGTGCACGCTTTCCTGGGCGGCGTGAAGAATCTTTCCGACATGATACGCATCGCATACGATCGCCTGCTAAAGGAAAGCATCGATAAGCCCTGGTACGACAACGTGCGCGGCTTCTTCGGTGACCACGTGCGGAAGGTCGGGCTGTTTGGCGCATCTATAGAACTCAGCGTCACGAAGGAAGACCTTGGAGTTCTGGTAAATGATTTTGTTCCAACCCTGCGCAAGCTGGTTGCGCACCTGAAGGATGATCGCAAATCTCTGCTGCTTATTTTAGATGATATTAATGGACTCGCCGAGTCCGCTGAATTTGCAAACTGGCTCAAGAGCACGGTGGATCAGATCGCCACGGAGAATTCCCCACTCTCTTGTTGCATACTGATCGTTGGGCTGGAGGAACGAAGACAGAATCTAATCAAGCTGCAGCCGTCTCTTGCCAGATTGTTCGACATTACCGAGATAAGACCGTGGACGGATCAAGAAACCGCCGAGTTCTATACCGAGGCGTTCAAAAGAACCGCCGCTTTAACTGTGGACGACCTAGCGCTGAAGGAAATGGTTGAGTCAACCGGAGGTCTGCCAGTGTTTGCTCACGAAATTGGGGATGCTGTGTGGCGAACGGCCAAGGGAGTTGAGGTCACGCTCCATGAGGCGATGAAGGCGATCCTCGACGCAGCCGAGATCATCGGCAGAAAATTCCTGGAACCACGGGTCTTTCAGGCGATTCGCAGCAAACGTTATCGTTCGATACTTCGCAAGCTCGCAGGCGACCAGATTCACAACGTCTCGTTTCAGCGCGCGGAGATCAGGAAGCGTCTTTCACCCGAGGAAGACAAAGGTTTTGGCAACTTTCTCAATCGAATGAGAGACCTTGGCGCCATCGTCGTCGACTCTGAAGCTGGCCCTGGCGGTTATCGGTTCGCGAGCCGCCTTCATCTAATGTACTTTTGGATGGAATCCCTGCGGGCAAGCAAAGGCGGCGACGACACATAAAGCGCAGGCGGTCGTAGTTCCGGCTTAGGGGGGCTGCTGCTGCGTGCCCGAGCCGCACTTCAGCTTATTCTGATAATAGTAAAGCACAAACTGTTGTCACGTCTCCGCGGCTCAATCTCGTCGCCCAGTCGCCCCTCAATGCCTTGTTCGTTGAGGCCGGTCTTTCATCTCAACACTTTGTATCAGGGCGGCGTTGGCCCGATCATTAGCGGTGAGCATCGAGTCGCTGTAGTCGCGCCTCGGAGAGTACCACGGCCGAGACTCGAAGTATCGCTGCAGCGCGGGCGTGTCAAAAACCCGGCCGTGACGCGCGTACACTGCATTCCGTAATACACGCAGATCGAATCCCGTAAGCCCCTGGATATCTCTCTCCACAAGGGCCGAACCGCTCACGACCTTGGCTTCGGCGTACTCAATCGAGTTTTGAGGGAGCGGCTCGGGTTTTGTGCTTGCGTTCGTGTTTGCCCCAGTTGATGGAAGCTCAGCCTCTGGAATCCCGCGGTTCACGTTGGGAGAGCCGGCCGAAGCTGGCGGAGTCATTGGCTGCGCAGCCGCCCGCGGAGCCGCTGTTCGAGCCGGCTCTCCACTGGGTTGATCGGAGCGAGCCTGAGACGCCTCCGATGCGTTATTGTCTCGAAGCACAAATGTGTAAACTCCCGCGCCCGCGGCGAGCAGAACCACAAACGCCGCGGCGCTGACGAAGACTATGCTCCACGATGACTTTCGAGGAGGGTTAGCTACGCTGTGCGCCACAATCGGGGCGCGCAACGTGTTGGCCCCTGTCCCGATCGAACGCTCGGTTCCAGCCGATTGAGAAGTCTGGCGGTCCGGGTCGTAGCCGCCAGCGCTCCGCGCGCCAACCGGGGACGCTTCAATCGCGGTTTGCAGCGCGCGGCCAAATTCCGCCGCGTCGTTGTGACGCATTGCAGAATCCTTGAAGAGGCCTCGCATTACGACGCTTTCCAGTTCGGTCTTTATTTTCAATGCGCCCGGGAACGGCGGCGGTGTTTCAGTAAGATGCTTTGCTATCACGCCCGTAATTGACGCCGCGGTGAACGGAGGCTGTCCCAACAACATCTCGTACATCATCGCGCTCAAGCTATATACGTCGGAGCGCGAGTCGAGCGTTTCGCCTCGGCACTGCTCGGGCGACATATAGAACGGCGTTCCTATCACCGTGCCGGTCTGCGTCAATCGAACCTCGGACGCGGCGTCCCGGAGTTTGGCTATGCCAAAGTCGACGACCTTGACCGTTTCCCGCGGGCGATCCGCTCCGGCCGGCAACACTATCACGTTGTCGGGTTTCAAATCGCGATGGACGATTTCGCTTCGATGGGCGGCGGCGACGCCGCTGCAAATCTCTTGCATCATCTGAACCGCTCGTGACTGCTCGATCCTTCCCTCGCGCTCGAGGATGCTCCCGAGCGGCTCCCCGTTAACGAGTTCCATCACGATGAAAGCCGGCGAATCCACGCCGGGCTCGCCGTAGTCATAGATCGTCACTATATTAGGATGTCTCAGCACCGCCGCGGCCCTTGCTTCTCTCCTGAAACGTTCTATGGCTTCGGCGTCGGTGACAAGTTTCTGATGAAGGACCTTTACGGCGACCTCGTCTCCAATATGTGTCCGCTTCGCACGATATACGGCGCCCATGCCGCCGGCGCCGAGCCTTTCGCACAGTTGGTATTTCGAATCGAGGAGACGGCCAACGAGAGGGTCCGCTTCCGGCTGGGGTTCATTGATGACCATTCGCTCGGTGGCCGCTTCTTTCGGGTTGACTGAAGGCGGCTCCTTAACGGCGGGCTGACCGCACTTGGGACAAAACTTGGCGCTATCGACAACGGATTGATTGCAATTAGAGCAGACCATAACGCCGCGAGTCCTCACTGCGCCCGCGATCGGGTGACGAGACCGCGGCGTCTGAGGACGTTGTTCCAACAGGTCACCGACGCTACGCTTTCAACGCCGTCCAACCAGACACTACGCGAGCGTCGCTGGGTTCATTCCATATTTTCAAGCATGCGGTCCGAGGTTACGCTTTGAGTTTTTGCTCAACGACTGCTTTGATGATGTGACGCGCTTCTTCGGTGAGGTCCAGGAACTTGACCCCCATTCCTATCTGAGGCATGCAATACCGAACTTCCGCGGACGCGGCAATCTCAGTCTCTTGGAGGCGGAATCGCAGCTTGAGAATCGAGCCGACGGGAAAGCAGGTCATGGAATCTATGAATACGCCCGAGAGACTCAAATCGTTGATTCGAGTATTGAGACGCCCAACGCTGGCGCCCTCGCACTGGACCTCGCATAGATATGCGATTCGCTTTTCTTTTCGTTTTTCCGCTGATCTCGTTTGCATTGGTTGAGCCCCCGGGTGTGTCGGGCGTGAAGTCAGGTTGACTCTCGGCCTTTCTTGCTAAAGCCTATCCAAAGCTTCCGCGCCTGCCTCGAGGGCGCGAACTTTCCTGATGATCAGCTCGCGGTCGAACCCCAGCCTCGCCAGATGATCGAACAACCGCTTTGTCCCGTTACGGTCAAGCGGCGGCGTTTGTCTTCGCAATCGTTTTTCAATCGCCCGATCTATGAGGGCTTGCTCATCAAGCCCGCTGAAGACAGCGTCGAGGGCGGCGTCGATCACCGGCCGGGAAACCCGCTTCGCCGCCAGTTCGCGCGCCACTCTCGATCGCCCGACGAGTTTCGTACTGGTGCGATGGTTCGCATAGCTGACGGCGAATCGCGCATCATTGATGAAGCCCAGTTCCCTCAGCCGCAGGACACACGCTTCAACCGCGCTTTCTCCAGCCAGCGCGGACAGCCGGTCTCTTATCTCCGACTCGCTCCGCGGCCGGGCGGCCAGCAACTTCACTGCTTTTGCAAAGAGCTTTCCCGGTTCAAGGTTTGACCCGCGATCCTCACCGGAGGACTGCTTCATTCTCCCGCCAAACGGGCGGCCCGTTTCAACGGCGCTTCTCGCCCCTCTTGGCGATTCGGACGGTCTTATTTCACCGCGTGCTCTGTTCCTTCCAATAACCAATTAGCGAATTGTTTCGACTCTCCCTTGGCCGACTCGAGCGAACCCGTGCGCATGCGGGATCGTTCCATTTCCTCGCGCGCCTGATCGCTTGCGGAGCGGATGCCGGAAGCTCGGAGCCTGAACTCATCGGGATTTGACGCGCCGCTCAAAGCTTCCTCGTATGTTATCAGCCCTCGAGTATGCAGATCAAACAACGACTGGTCGAAGGTCTGCATTCCGTATTGCGAGGTGCCCTGCGCTATCGCTTCCCGAATCAGCGGCGTTTTTTCGGGGTGCACAATACAGTCGCGAATATAAGGAGTTGCGATCATGACCTCGACCGCCGGCACTCGGCCCTGGATCGAGTCCGCCGCCCGGACCAGGCGCATCGATATGACCGCGCGCAACACGCTGGCGAGCTGAAGCCGGACGGATCGCTGCTGATGCGGCGGAAACACTGAAACAATGCGGCTGACCGTTTCAGTGGCGTCGAGAGTGTGCAGAGTGGAGAGAACCAGGTGTCCGGTTTCGGCGGCCATCAACGCCGTCTCTATCGTCTCGTAGTCGCGCATCTCTCCGACGAGGATTACGTCGGGGTCTTGCCTCAAACCGCCCCGCAGCGCATCAGAAAAACACTTCGTGTCTACATCCACCTCACGCTGATTGACATAAGACTTCTTATCGCGATGCAGAAACTCGATAGGGTCTTCGATCGTGACGATATGGCCGGTCCTGGTCCTGTTTATGTAATCGATTACGGCCGCCAGAGTCGTGGACTTGCCTGATCCGGTGGTTCCGGTGACGAGAATCATGCCGCGTTTTTCATCCGACACTTTCTCGATAACGGGTGGAAGCCGCAGCTCGTCTATGGTGCGAACCGTTGTCGGGATCACGCGCAGCACCATTCCAACCGTTCCGCGTTGCTGAAACACGTTGCATCGAAAACGCCCGAGCCCCGACACGCCGTACGCAATGTCTATTTCGGCGTTCTCCGTGAATCGCTGCTTCTGGCGATTGTTCATTATCGAAAAAGCCATGTTGAGCGTGTCCTCGGCGGACAACCGCTGAGCCTCGACCATGGGTTGAAGATCGCCGTTGATTCTTATGAAAGGAAAGCTGCCTGCCTTTATGTGAAGATCCGATGCGCACTTGCTGCACGCTATAGTTAATAACTGGTCGATGCTAGGTGACATTATCTCTGTGCCTCGCGCAGTGCTCCCTGTCCAATTGAGAAAATCAACCCGCTATGAGCAGGTGGCCATCAGCCGCCAGTGCCTGCGAACGCTTCGTTGCGACCGCCGGCCCACAGGAACCAGTTTCTCGCCTTCGTCATTTTGGAGGGGCAGTTTCAGTTCGGGGGAGGGTCAAACACGAAGCTTTGGAACGTTCCCGAACCTTCGGGGCGATTATAGACAGAAGAGACGACTGCTTCAACAGTAATCAGCGTTCACTGGCCAGCAGTCAATCAGTAGTCGGGGAACCAACGATCTCCTTACTCGCCTTGGTGAGTTTTGTGGTTTTGATTCTTTCGCGGCTTTCCGAAGCAGCGCTCCTGACTTTCCGCTTTAGGAGCGTAAAGAAAAAACTTCCCGATTTGAGAGCGTGCTGGGGAATGAATGTACGGGCGGCCTTCTGCGGCCGACCCTCCTGAGGCAGCGGTGCTTCCGTAAGGAGAACACGGGCCGCAAAGAGGGGCGGGCACGGAGACCAGCCCGTACTTTCATTCCCCAGCACACTCTCAAACCGGAAAGTTAATTGTTCTACGGCTCCTTAGTAGCAGCACAGACCAGTTCCCAAATCCCAGCAACGCAGTTCAGTTGGTGGATCGTTCATACTCAATCAACCTACCTGCCTACGGCGGCAACCGGTCATTCCCGATCAGATCAGTCCGCGGGCGTTGCAACGGGAGATACCTCGATAACCGACTCGCACCTTCCATCGGACTGCGGACCACATATCTTACGGCGCGATATTGGAAAATAGGCTTGACCTTCGCCGTCAACTCATAGAGAATGCAGTCCGCTCACCCGAATCGGAGCGAGTCCTCTTTTTTGTGCGCCGAAATCCAGTTGGCTGAAAGGCGTAGCGAGTTAGTTCAACAGCGAAAGAACCCCTGAGGAATTCGCGATGACAACCTGAGCGTGGAGTGTGCGTCACAGCGGAGTCTTATGGCCTTCACCAATTCACGCGCCGCTTGCATCGGCTGGTTCGTTAACATTTCTCAGTGCGGCTGGAGCACCGTTTGTCGAGACGAATGAGAATGATTGGAGTTTGGTTCGCCGGCCCTGAGCGATCGCTAGGCGGCCTTGGTCGGGCGGCGATGGAATTGAGCGCATTAGACCGACGAATTCGGGACCAATGACAAGGCAACGGATGCGCTCAGGGCGTTCGTCGAGGTTCCATCGAGTCGCGCTTCTTTGTGGGACTCGTTTATCACCAAGAGCCGGGCAAAAAAGAAGAGCGGGGGAATTTGCCACAAGCCGTCCTCTCACCCAAATCCGAACCAGTGCTGCGCTACCTTATGCAGGTCGCCTCTCAGCCTTGGACTGGGCTGGCCGGTTTTCTTGACGCCCTCCTGGAAATCGCATTGCAGGAGACCGCTTCGGATACAGGCTGGGTCGTTGTAGATGCGCGGTCGGTTCAAGATGTTCCTGCCCTTTCGATCAAATCGATGGACGGAGGGCCGGTAGCCAGTGCATCGGATCTTCTGCGATACTGGCGGGCCGCGAAGAAGGCGGAAGCCGACAACGCGGCGCGTAACGACGGTCTCAAAAACGCGCCCCTCGGCGTTTCAACGGCGCCTCCACGCGCGATCGACGGCGGCTCATCTCTTTCCGCGCCGCTGCTGGAGGGAAAGAAGGTAGTCGGTCTGCTCCACGTCGAATCGCGGCGGCCGTCAAGATACCCTGAACAGAAACGAGACGAGATCGAGCGGCTGGCCGGCGCCGCGGTTCCCGCGTTGCATCGGGTGTTGCTGAAAGAGCAGATGCGGAAAGCGGGAGCGGACGTGGATCTTATCGGCGTCAGCCCCAAGTTTCTCGACCTTGAAAGACAGATCAGGCTCGTGGCCAGCTACGATTGGGGACCGGTGCTCATTACCGGAGAGCGTGGTAGCGGCAAGGAGCTGACGGCTTGGGCGTTGCATTGCTGGAGTTCTCGACACGGCTCCGCATTTGTGCCCGTGCTTCCGTCCGCCTTCGCCGAAGGGCTGGTTGCCGATGAGCTCTTCGGACATGAACGACATGCCTTCACCGGAGCCGCTCAGGAGCGGCTCGGAAAATTCAAAGCCGCCGATGGAGGGACGATATTCTTTGACGAAGTAGCGGACATGCCCCATTCCGTCCAGTCGGGTCTGTTGCGCATCATCGAAAGAGGTGAGTTGCCTCGAATCGGCAGGGACGTCCAGACAAAGGTGAATGTCCGCATAGTGTCAGCCACTAACTGCAATCTGCAGGAACTCATAGCTCAAGGCAAATTCCGGCAGGACCTCTATGACCGTTTGCGGGTCTTCGAGATTCACGTGCCCCCCTTGAGAGAACGCCGCGACGATATTCCACTCCTGATCGACCACTTCATTCGCAAGCACTGCAAGACAATGCAACGCCATATCCGATCCGAAAACACCAGCCTTTGCTCCACGTGCAGCGAGTTTACCTGTGTGAATTGCGTCGCCGCTCCCGTATATTCCGTCCTGTCCCAGCTTGACTGGCCGGGAAATGTGCGGGAACTCAAGAGCCTCGTCCTTCGATTGCTTGCCCACACGCCGGACGAGACTATCGAACCTCACCATCTTCCCGCAGAGATTCACGCGCAAAGGCAAAAACCGGGCGGCGCCAACACGGATTTGACACTCGACGGCGCGATTCGATCGCACATCGAGCGTGTGTTGGAGGCGGCCAACCACAATCAAAGCGAGGCCGCTCGACTACTAGGCACTCCGCTCTCCACGCTCAGAAGCAAGATGAAGAAGCTTGGACTCAAGGTGCGAGAGGCTTGACCCCAGACGTCCATCTCATCCGCACAACTTTTCGTTTCTCATAGCGATCCGTCGCAACCGTATGAACTCGTGCAATACAAGGAGATCGAGTATATATAGCTTACTGACGAGCGAGTGGCTTGCGACAGAGCGCTAGTCTCTCCCGAAATACCGATTCCGGCCTTCAGGCCCAGTCCACGTAATCCCCTCATTTGCCCAATGAGTTAGCGATCTCGACTAAAGCGGCGCTCCGGCGCGGGGATTGCTCTCCCTTCAAGCCGCACTCTCTTGAAGCAGGTTGGGAAAGGAAGCCGACCATCTGATCGGCTCCATGGCTCTGAAGCCGGTCGAGGACACTTGCGTGGAAAAACAAGAGGTTTCTCTCCTGAACGTCTTCGGTCTGTTCGCTAGGTTCAGCGCGGACTTTCTCAGACCCCGCACTCAATCCTGCGTATGGGCGTCGGTTCTAATCTGTCTAAACACCGGGCTTCAACTGCCTCTGCCTCTGCTGGCCGCGCGATTCGTGGACAGCGTCGTTGGCGCGCGTGCCGGCGCTTCGGCCCTTTATTACGCGATCGCACTCATTTCAGTCACGGTGGTGGAATACGGTGTTTTGCTGGCCAACCAGCGGATTAATCTGGGATTGCGCGAGGAAGTTCTCTTAAACGTACAGGCCCGGCTGGCGCGGCATGTCTACAGGTTGCCGATCTCATACTTTCACGACAAGCAGTCATCGTACATTCAATCGCGGATCATGACGGACGGCAGGTCGGTTGAGGGTTTCCTGCCGCAGCGCGTGCTCCCTCTCCTTCTCGACTTGCTTCTGTACGCCGCCGTGCTCGGCTGCATCTTCGCAATAAGTCCGATGATGGGTGGCATGGTTTTGGCCGGCACGGCGTCATTCGGATCCGTTTTCTATTTGACCAGTCACAGAGTCCGCCGTTTGAGAACGAAGCTTCAGGAAGCGGCGTCGCGTTCGTCGGCGATCGTCGCCGATGGCTTCGCGGGAATCCGCACGGTGAAGATGTACGGCTGCGAATCGCTCTTCAGCAGCAGGGTGGAGAGCCAACTCTCTCACCTTCGGGATACGCAGTTTCTAGCCAGCATGACCGAAGCCGGCTACACCGGGGCGGCGACTTTCGTTTCCGCCCTCACCGGAGCCTCGGTCATCACCTACGGAGCATACGCCATTATGCGGAACAGCATGACGGTTGGCCAGTTGTTCGGCGTCATAATGTTTCTGGGTCTGCTCTATCGTCCCATCACTACGTTTGTCGCCGAGTACCTCCTGGTGCAGCAGGCGGCGGCGGGCGCGCAGAGGATATACGAACTCCTTGGCCTGCCGACCGAGACGGAAATCCGAGCGCGGAAGCTTGGCGGCGATGCTCGAAGCGGCGGTAACAGCATCGGATCGAGCCTTTCTTTCGAGGGCGTCAGTTTCAGCTACACCGGGGACTGTCCTGTCCTCGTGGATATCGACCTCAACATTCAACCCGGAGAGTGCTTCGCCCTCGTGGGCAAGAGCGGGGCCGGCAAGACAACGATGATCAATCTCGTACTCGGCCTGTACGAAGGCTATGAGGGCGGCATATTCCTTGACGGCGCCGAGATCGGAACGACGCCGTTGCCCGAGCTTAGGCGCCGCATCGGCGTCGTAGACCAGACGGCATTTCTCTTTACCGGAACTATTCTCGACAACATCCGCATCGCGGAGCCGGATGCGAGCTTTGAAGAAGTCGTAGCGGCGGCGAAGGCGGCGTTCGCGCACGACTTCGTAAACCGGCTGACCGACGGCTACAACACGCGGATTGGCGAGCGAGGCGCGGGATTGTCCGCGGGTCAGTGCCAGCGGATAGCGCTGGCGAGGCTCTTTTTGAAGAACCCTGGAATCGTCATCCTCGACGAAGCGATTTCGTCGGTTGATTCGGAATCGGAAGGCGTCATCCACGCCGCCCTTGCCTCGCTGATCAAGGGAAGGACGAGCATCATCGTCGCGCATCGGTTGTCGTCGCTGATGCTGGCGAATCGGGTCGCGGTGCTGCAAGCGGGGCGAATCGTCGAACAGGGAACGCATGGCGAGCTGTTGCTCCATGGCAGCGCATACAAACGGCTCTTCCGGGAGCAATTCGCTCCGTTGCGCGAGCCGTCTGGAACCGACCGAGCGGCCCCTGTGTTTATGTAGCCGCGGGGCATTCGCTAGGAGTTGATATGACTACAACAGTATCGAAAGAACGGCCGGACTCAACGATCCTCGACGGGACTTCGAATCGAGCGGGGCCGGTCAGAATCGCCCTGATCAACATGCCGTTTGCCGCCGCCAGGCGTCCGTCGATCCAGTGCGGACTGCTCAAGGCGATTTTGAATCGAGCCGGGCATCAGACCGACGTCTTTTACTTCAACCTTCGGCTGGCCGCCGCTCTCGGCCACGAACTCTATTCCAAACTCGCCGACAATCAGTGGCTCAGCTTTTTGGGGGATTGGCTGTTCGGCGCGGCCGCGTTCGGCCCCCGCCAAGACGAGCTTCTCTATCTTCAGACCTCGGGCGCCGCCGGTCACCAGGCTCACGTTGGTTTGAACGAAGCCGAGTTGATCGAGCTCCGCAATCGGACCTTGCCGGCTCTGCTGGACGTGTGGATTGGCGAAACCGACTGGAGCGTCTACACCGCCGCCGGCTTTTCGTGCACCTTCGATCAGAATGCCGCCTCGTTTGCGTTCGCCCGTCTGTTGAAGGAGCGCTTTCCCGGCCTTATCACCGTCTTTGGCGGGGCCAACTTCGATGACGACAGCGCCCCGGAGTACCTCCGCAAGCTCGATTGGATCGACTACATCGTGGTCGGCGAGGGGGATCAAGCCCTCCCCACCCTCGTCCAACGCCTTCAAGAAGGTCTATCCGGCGCTGGCGTCGCGGGTGTCGTCGCCCGCTCGAACGGACACGTCTGTTGTACGCCTGCCAAAATCGTTCCCGATTTGGATTCTCTCCCCGATCCCGACTATGACGACTACTTCGCGGCCTTGAACTCCCTCGGACAGCGCTCCGTGCTCGGCGCGGCGTCCCCTCAACTTCCCTTCCAGGGCGCTCGCGGATGTTGGTGGGGCCAAAAACACCACTGCACCTTTTGTGGCTTGAATGGGAGCGACATCGCGTTTCGCTCGAGAAACCCTCGCTTGGTCTACGACGAGCTACGGCGCCAATCGGCTCGCTACCGCACCCTTAAGTTCATCGCTACCGACAACATCCTCGACATGAAGTACATCGACACCCTCTTTACGTGGATGCGCGACAGCCGGCATGACTACAACCTCTTTTATGAAACAAAGGCCAACCTCACCCGCGCCCAGATCCGCACGCTGGTCCAGGGAGGCGCCAAAGCGATTCAAGCCGGCGTCGAAAGCCTGAACACCCATGTCCTGCGCCTGATGAACAAAGGGACGACTATGTTGCTCAACTTACGTCTCCTCAAGTGGGCTCGCTACTACGGCCTCCACGTCGCCTGGAACCTCCTCACCGGCTTCCCGGGTGAAACCCTTGACGACTATCAAGCGCAGGCGAGGCTGATACCGCTGATCGCTCACCTCGAGCCCCCCGGGATCGCCGACAGCATCATGCTCGAGAAGCATGGGCCTTACGTGATTAGCCGCGATCCTTTCTACCGGAACCTTCGTCCGGCAAGCGGATACTCGTTCATCTTTCAAGAGAGTATCGATCTCGACAAGATCGCGAAGTACTTTGACGCTGAACGGATGGCGGGCGACTGGCGCCCCGCCGCCTTCGAAGAGCTGAACAGGGGGGTCGATCGGTGGAACGATTTGTGGCGCGGCGACAAGCGGCCAGCCCTGGTCTGCCAACGATCCGCGGATTGGATGCGCATCGAGGATCGCCGCGATCCGGGCGAGCCCAGGACACACTGGCTCACGGCCCCATTCGCGTCGGCTTATGGCGCGTGTTTGGAAACAGCCCAAAACGCGGCCGGTGTCGTGCAACGTAGCCGGGAATCCGGCGAAGGCTATAGCTCGGAAAGTGATGCGCGCGGAATGCTCGGCGAAATGACTGAAAAGGGTTTGATGGTTGAAGAGAACGGCAATTACCTGAGCCTCGCTATCCCGGTCAATCCGGGCTGGTGAGTATCAGGGCAAGCTGTTCCAACTCCGTCCTGGGAGGTGCGCCGTATGTCCTCGAGTCTGCGTGATCTGATCCAAATCTCCACGCGAGAAGCTCCCGCCGCTTCTACCGTAGATATGCCGGAATTCGCCGCTGACGAAAAAGCGGCTCTTGAAGAACTGCTGGCGGCGCCGTATCCGGAGCCGGGCTTGCCGCCAAGCGTGGCGTTTATCATCCGGACTACGCGCCTGTGCAATCTGCGTTGTTCCTACTGCTATGTGTGTCCGGACGAATCGGCTCAGACGATGTCGTTTCCCCTGGTGGTGAGGACCATCCGGGATGCGTTGAGGGACCGGCGTCTTCGCGATGTCACTTTTTACTGGTTTGGCGGCGAGCCCACATTGCTGCCGGTGACGTTTTACGAGAAGGCGCTGTGGCTTCAACGAGCACTGCGCCGGAACGGTCAGGTAATTCACAACGACCTCATCACCAATGGCACTCGAGTTACGGACGAATGGATCAGACTGTGGCGTGACCACGGTTTCCGGTTACGCGTCAGCCTGGATGGTCCGCCGGAATCCCACGATGCACACCGGAAATTCGCTGGTGGGAAGCCTACCTCCGAGCTGGTCGTTCGCGGCATTCGGGCTCTAGTCGCCGCGGGGCTGGGGCCCAGCGTCGACCTTGTCGTGACCCCCGCGGTTCGGCGGATTGGCGCGGCGCGGCTGCTGGAGTACGTGCTGGAACTGGGAGTTAAGGAATTGCGCGTAAGGTATATGTTGGCTTCGCCCGAGGACGGCCTCACACCGGACGGAGAACGGCCACTTCCGTTCTCCGAATATGTCGGCTATCTTCGCGACTTATTCCGAATTTGGTGGCCAAGAGCAGCCGGCAAGCTGGCCATACAGGAACTAACCGATCTCGTGGAGACCCTCCGCTCCGGACCCACCGGTCTGTGCGTTCATTCCGGCCAGTGCTTTGGAAGCGTGTACACGATTGAACCGGACGGCGGCGTTTTTACGTGCGATGACTTCTTCGGTTACGACTCGCACCGGTTCGGAAACCTCTTTCAAATGACGCTTTCTGATTGCGTTCGCGGCTCCCATCTCCGTCAACTACGTCAGAGGCAACAAATCGAGAGCGCAGACTACGAAGAATGCCGTTGGTTTTCAGTTTGCCATGGCGGCTGTCCCCGTTGGCGGCTGTCACCGGCGGTCTCCGGCGCGTCGGACGGTCACTGCTGCGGTATGAAGCGCTTGATTTCAGATATCGCGTCCGCGCTCGGATTAGCCGGACCGGCCCGAAGACCGGTCCGGCAATGCAAGACACAGGAGACGACATGACATCCATCGGACACCAACTGGTCGGGCTAGAAGGGCGGCTCACCGCTCCACCTGATCCTTGCGCCGTCACAGCTTCATTCGACGCAAAGGTCAGCCAGGCCCGATTGGCCTTGATAAACATGCCGTTTGCCGCCACGACGCGCCCGTCGATCCAGTGCGGACTGCTCAAGGCGATTTTGAATCGAGCCGGGCATCAGACCGACGTCTTTTACTTCAACCTTCGGCTGGCCGCCGCTCTCGGCCACGAACTCTATTCCAAACTCGCCGACAATCAGTGGCTCAGCTTTTTGGGGGATTGGCTGTTCGGCGCGGCCGCGTTCGGCCCCCGCCAAGACGAGCTTCTCTATCTTCAGACCTCGGGCGCCGCCGGTCACCAGGCTCACGTTGGTTTGAACGAAGCCGAGTTGATCGAGCTCCGCAATCGGACCTTGCCGGCTCTGCTGGACGTGTGGATTGGCGAAACCGACTGGAGCGTCTACACCGCCGCCGGCTTTTCGTGCACCTTCGATCAGAATGCCGCCTCGTTTGCGTTCGCCCGTCTGTTGAAGGAGCGCTTTCCCGGCCTTATCACCGTCTTTGGCGGGGCCAACTTCGATGACGACAGCGCCCCGGAGTACCTCCGCAAGCTCGATTGGATCGACTACATCGTGGTCGGCGAGGGGGATCAAGCCCTCCCCACCCTCGTCCAACGCCTTCAAGAAGGTCTATCCGGCGCTGGCGTCGCGGGTGTCGTCGCCCGCTCGAACGGACACGTCTGTTGTACGCCTGCCAAAATCGTTCCCGATTTGGATTCTCTCCCCGATCCCGACTATGACGACTACTTCGCGGCCTTGAACTCCCTCGGACAGCGCTCCGTGCTCGGCGCGGCGTCCCCTCAACTTCCCTTCCAGGGCGCTCGCGGATGTTGGTGGGGCCAAAAACACCACTGCACCTTTTGTGGCTTGAATGGGAGCGACATCGCGTTTCGCTCGAGAAACCCTCGCTTGGTCTACGACGAGCTACGGCGCCAATCGGCTCGCTACCGCACCCTTAAGTTCATCGCTACCGACAACATCCTCGACATGAAGTACATCGACACCCTCTTTACGTGGATGCGCGACAGCCGGCATGACTACAACCTCTTTTATGAAACAAAGGCCAACCTCACCCGCGCCCAGATCCGCACGCTGGTCCAGGGAGGCGCCAAAGCGATTCAAGCCGGCGTCGAAAGCCTGAACACCCATGTCCTGCGCCTGATGAACAAAGGGACGACTATGTTGCTCAACTTACGTCTCCTCAAGTGGGCTCGCTACTACGGCCTCCACGTCGCCTGGAACCTCCTCACCGGCTTCCCGGGTGAAACCCTTGACGACTATCAAGCGCAGACCGCTCTAGTGCCGGCCATCACGCATCTCGTGCCGCCCAACAGCGTGGACGGAATTCTCTTACAGAAACACAGCCCGTACGCGGAGGCTTCGAGTTATTGTGGCGGCGAGTTGCGCCCCGCCGCCGGATACGAGTTCGTTTATCCTCCACGCCTGGAGCTTGAAGAGATCGCATTTTACTACGATGGGGGCTCGCCGCTTACGGCCGAGAGCGACATCGCCCTCTATGATCTGAAGCAAGCCGTTGAAAAGTGGCGGAGCCTGTGGAAGGAGGGGACGCGCCCGGTTCTGGTCCATCAGCGGGCCGCGGACTGGATTCGGTTCGAGGACCGGCGTGATCCGGAACGTCCCAAGACCACTTGGCTGTCTGCGCCTTATGCGCTGGCGTATGAATGCTGTTCCGACACCGCGCAGTCACCCGCGGCAACAGCCAGCCGGATGCGCGAAACCTCGGGCAGGCCGACTGGGGAAGATGAAGTCGCTCGGATGCTTCTCGAGATGAAGGATTCGGGCCTGATGGCGGAAGAGAATGGGCACTTTCTGAGCCTCGCTCTTCCAGCCAATGCAGGTTGGTAGCAGCCGCGGTTTCCCGCGGCTGTGGTGATGGCTGTTTGATCAGCTCAAGGATTCCTCCATGGGAGGGCCGCCGCGCCTTGCGCCGTGTTGGCAGGAATGAAACGCAAAGTCGCAAACCGCCAAATCAAGACGCCGCGCAAGTAGTGTTGTGGCCCTTTCATTTCCTGGGTTCCCCTTTAACGGGGACCTGAACAACAAGCAATTCACTAAACCTCTCTAAAAGGAGACACCGCAATGAATACCGAATACGCAGAAGACCAATTGGAAGATTGCACTTTCGGTAGCCACCCCAGCGTTCAGCTTGGGGCGGACGCCGGACTCAACGACAGCGCTGATGACCTCGACAGCGTCGAGTGGACCTCCGGCGTCAAGTGGTCGAAGTAACCAAGAGAGCCGGCGCCGCGCGCCGCGTCATCAGGAGTGCGGCGCCGGCCATCGTCGTTATCGCTCACGTGCGGGCGCGTGGTCCCAGAAAACAATGGGTGGAGTTGATATATAATCGCGTTTCTCCCGGCAGCAACACCTTGGAGGCGATATGACTGATTCCTTGAAGGAGTGGCTCTCCGGATTCCGGCAACTCAGCCGCAATCCGGGCTTTTCAGCGAGTGTCGTTTTCACCCTTGCACTCGCAATGGGCGTCACTTCCGCGATGATGAGTGTTGGAGACGCGCTGTTGTTGAAACCTCTTCCCTATCACAAGCCCGGCGAGTTGTTCGACGTCTCGGAGACCTCGGCGCGGTCAAGCGGCGTGACTTCGCTGCCGAACGCACTCGATTGGAAAGAGCAAAGCCGGACGCTGAAGCCGGTTGCATACTACATGGAAACGGCGCTTCCCCTCGATTTGGGATCAGGGACAACGATTGTGCCCGTGGTCAAGGGAAGCTATGAGATGTTTGAAACTCTGGGCGTCACGCCGGCCGTGGGCCGCGTCTTTGATCCGCGGGACGAGCGTGAACCCGAAAAGAACGTGGCTGTTCTCAGCGCCGCGTTTTGGAGGGAAACGTATGGAGAAGATCGCTCCGTCATCGGAAAGACCATAAGGTTGAACCATTCCTCATACACGATCATCGGAATAACGCCGGCGGAGTTCGCTTTTCCGATCGGCTATCCCACTGCTATTTGGACGCCGTTGGCGCCCGAGCGGGATTTAAAGGAAAACCGCGGCGCAAGGAATCTGTCGGTGATCGGACGCAGTCATCCCGGAGAAACCCTGAAATCCGTCGAAGCGGAATTCGCAGTGCTTTCGCGGCGATTGAGCGAGCAGTATCCCGACGCGCAACAGGGGTGGACGACTCGAGTGAGGAGCTATGACGACTTGGCCAGAGGCCACCTGCGGCCAATGGTGTTGGCGCTGGTAGGAGCCCTGGGGGTGGTCTTCTTGATTGCATGCGCGAACGTGACGGGTTTGCTCCTGGCGCGTGTCTCGGCGCGCCGCCGCGAATTCACGATCAAGGCCGCCCTTGGCGCGTCAATGTTGCGGATCGTGCGGCAAATCCTGATTGAATGCGTCCTGCTATCGCTGATCGGAGCCGGGTTTGGCGCTCTGTTCACCTTGATCATCCTTACGATCTTCCAGCCGCATCTCGGAATTCACGTTCGAGAGGCGGGCGAAGTGGCGATGAACTGGCGCGTCGGGCTGTTCGTTCTCGTTCAGGCAATAGCCTGCGGCTCTCTCACCGCAATCCTCCCCGCCCTGGCTCTGGCCCGCGAGACGTCTCAGTCAGGGTTGCGCGAGGAGGCGTTGACGGTGCTGTCCAGCCGGCGTCAGAACCGGCTGATGAAAGTCCTGGCCTCCAGCCAAGTGGCGCTGACGTTTGTTCTGCTGGTGGCCGCGGGCCTGATGCTTCGCACCTTGGACCGGCTCCAGCACACGAATACCGGGTTTGAGCCGGACAACGTGCTGACGGCCGAGCTCTGGCCTTCGCTGGAGCCGGCGGCCGGGGACGCACTCTCGGAAACTTCCGGCCGCGGGGATCTCGTGCGTGACGCTTACCTTCCGCTGGTCGATCATCTTGGGTCGTTGCCCGAGGTGCAAGCCGCCGGCTTGATCTCCGTGCTGCCGCTCTCGGGATTTTCAGGAACCCGGTTCTTTGTCGCGGGCCGGCCTAAACCGAGTTCCGCCGAGACTCCGCGCTGCGAGATCCGCGCGGTCAGCGAGGGATATTTTCGCGCCCTCGGAATTCAACTTCTCGCGGGCCGCTTGCCCGGCGCGCAGGACGGCGGCCGAACCTCACCGGTGGCTGTGATCAACGACGTACTGGCTCGGAAGTACTTTCCCGACGACGATGCGCTCGGAAAACAGGTCAAACTCCGTTTCGAAGGCCCAAACAAGGAGTCCATCACTATCGTCGGCGTCTTTCGCGCAACCGTCCAGCGCAGTCTCTCCGACCCGCCGGAGCCGGAGTTGGACTTGCCCTATTCACAACTCACGCCTGACCACCTCCTCTACCCTTATCTCGGCGCGGTGAAAACCAACGTAGTGCTTCGAACCGCCGTGCCGCCCGAGAGAGTGGCGCCTTCGCTGCGCCGCGCCGTTTACAAAGAGGCGCCGGACCTGGCAATCGACAATGTTCGCTCCTTGGCCGATCATATGAGGCGTACGCTTACGGGCCGCCAGTTCTCGTTGTTCCTAATCGCCACTTTCGCCCTGCTCGCATTAGCGATGGCTTTGGCGGGGCTTCACGCGGTGATAGCCCTCTGGGTGAGCCAGCGGACTCGCGAGTTGGGACTGCGCATGGCGCTTGGAGCGCCGCGGTCAAACGTCGTCGGTCTCGTCGTGCGACAGACCGGCTTTGTCGTCATCGCCGGGTTGATAGCCGGCTGGGGGCTTTTCGCGCCGCTGAGTCATTTGGTAGGGGATTTCCTTCAGGGAGTCGCCGTCACCGACACACTCACGATCGCGGCCGTCTCCTTGAGCATTTTATTGATAGGGCTGCTGGCGGGCTTCCGTCCGGCGTGGCGCGCAGCCTCCATTTTGCCAAATGACGTACTGCGCTCCGAATGACCGGTTATGACACCGCGCTGGCGCCATGACTTTGACGGTATGTCGCGCCAGACTTCTTGCTTGAGGTCAACAACCTCGGAAGGCAGGCGGACGATGAGTCTCGAGTCTGTTTTGGAAACGACCCTGGAACGGACTGTCAGTGAGAACGAACTCGACGGCCTGATCCTCAAGGCAAGCCGCGCGAGGTCCAAGAGCGCTCCATACGGCGCCGGCCAGGGGCAGGCCAAGAAGCCGTCATGGCATGCCCGAAAGCCTTTGCGGCTTCTGAAGATGGAGCTTGGAAACACCCTCGTGCTCCACCCGCAAACCGGCGCCTGGACGATCGTCGCGCCCGAGGGTCTCGGCCAAGTACAAGCTATCCTTCGGGCGTCGGATGAGGGGCTGCTCGATGACATTCCGGACGTGGAAAACCGGCCTCTCGTAAAGTCGCTGGTGTCGTGCGGTCTTCTCGGGAGGGCTCCGATGCCGGCATTCGGCGTCAGTGACGTCGCAAAACAGCGGCCGCTAAGGTTGATGATTCTGAAAATCGTGGGCTACTGCAATCTCGCCTGCCGCTATTGCTACGACTATGATGACGCAACCTACCACCGCACGCTGGATGTTCAACTTGGGAAAAGAGCGATTGAAGAAGCTCTCGCCTGCACCACACTCAGCCTATCGATCCTGTTCCATGGCGGCGAGCCGCTGCTGGCGTTCGACGAGATCCGTGTGTTGACGGCGTTCGCCCGGCAAGCCGCTCGGAGAGCCGGTAAGGACGTGAACTTCTCGGTGCAAACGAACGGGACTTGTTTTACCGGCGAGATCGTTGATTTCCTTGTAACCGAAGAGTTCGCCATCGGGATTTCGCTGGATGGTCCCTCGCATCTCAATGACCTTGTCCGAATCGATAGACGCGGACGAGGTTGTCATGCCGCGGTGGAAGCATCTCTCGAGCGATATCCGGTCCTTCGAAGGACGGCCGGTGTCCTGACAACGGTGACGAGCGTAAACGCACGCGAGCTGCGCCGCGTCGCGGAATACGTGCGCGACCTCGGCATTCGCAGCTTCAACGCCGCGCTTTTCTTGCGGGAAGGGCGAGCCGCCGGGTCTTCGGACGGACTCTCGCCGTCGCCTGAAGATCTGATCGCCGGATATCTCGACTTGCTGGCGGGCGTCGAGAGCGGCGCGTTCGACGACATTCAAATCTGGCCGGTCCTGTACTATCTGCGGAACGTTCTGACGGACGCCCGCCCGAATGCGTGTCTCCGCAACGGCGGATGCGGCGCCGCCCGCGAACTGGTGTCGGTCACCGTCAACGGGACCGTAGAGTCGTGCGACTGCGTCCGGCTCCCTGATCTGAGCTTGGGATCGATGGCGGATTCGACTATCGGAGAGGCATTGCATGGGCAGGTGGCCGGCCTGATTAAATCCCGTTCCGAATGCTCGCTGCCTCGGTGTTCGGCGTGTCTCTATCGAGCGTTCTGTGGAGGCACTTGCTTTGCGAGGGCAGGCGGTTTGGACAAGGTCAACGAAAGCGAGTGCCGCTTGTCGAGGGCGGTCTTCGGCGAGATTTTTAAGAGTCTCAACCGTTCCAGCCGCCTTGAGCGGTATGCGCAATTGCATTCCTGACTCTTTTGCCGGGTGGTTCCGGCTAGCCAGCTATGAACTTCGCCGAATCTATCTTTGCAAGGAAGTTTCTGATCGCCGAATCCGACCTCGAGCGCTACCTGGCGGCCGCGTTGTCCACCGCCGGTGACTATGCCGACGTGTATATTGAACACGTAACATCCACGGCTCTCTCCATTGATGGTTCGATCGTCAAGACCGCCACGCAAGGAATGTCATTGGGAGCCGGCGTTCGCGTCGTCTCGGGGGAGCGCACGGGCTACGCCCATTCCGACAGCCTCGCCCCCGAAAGCGTTCTCAAGGCCGCTCGGATTGCGGCCCGCATAGCTCACGGACCGTCGCTGGTCACTAAGACCGGGTTTGAGGAAGTCCAGAAACCTGATCTCTACTCCATGCTCGCCGCACCCGCCGAATCCGCGCTAGACAAGCGGGTGGAACTAATAAAGCGCGCCGATGCCGCGGCGCGCGCCTCGGACCCACGCGTAACCGACGTGCACGTCGTCTACGCCGACAACTTACGCCAGGTTCTAGTCGCCACTTCAGAGGGCCGGCTCAGTTGTGACCGGCAACCCCTCACCCGGATCAGCGTAACCGCGCTGGCCCGCGGGATGGATGGCGCCGTGGGGGAGGGCCGCGCGGGTGGTGGTGGCAGAGTTGCGCTCGACTTCTTCCAGACTGACAAGACGCCGGAGTACTTCGGCGGCGAGGCCGCCCGCCAGGCCCTTGTGCAGATCAGCGCGGGCGAGGCGCCGGTTGGAGAAATGACCGTGGTCCTGGGATCGGGGTGGCCCGGCATCCTCATCCACGAAGCCGTCGGTCATGGTCTCGAAGCCGACTTCAACCGCAAAACGCTTTCCGCTTTCACGGGCCGCATCGGCGAGCGAGTCGCCAGCCCTTTGTGCACGATTGTTGACGACGGGACGATACCGAATGGCCGGGGTTCACTGAATGTGGACGACGAAGGGACGCCGACCCGGCGAAACGTCCTGATCGAGAATGGGATTTTATGCGGCTACCTGCAGGACAAACTTTCCGGCGCCCTGATGCGCGCGCGGTTGACCGGCAACGGACGGCGGGAGAACTATCAATTCGCCCCAGTGCCGCGCATGACAAACACGTTCTTGCTGGCTGGCGGCAGCGATCCCGATGAGATCGTACGCGGGGTTGGGCGCGGCCTCTATTGTGCTCGGTTCGGCGGGGGCCAGGTCGACATCACTAACGGCAACTTTGCTTTTACGGCCACCGAATGTTACCTCATCGAGGCTGGCAGGTTAACCCGCCCGGTTCGGTGGGCGACATTGATAGGGAACGGGCCGGAGTCTCTAAAACACGTCAGCATGGTCGGTCACGACCTCCGGCTGGACGAGGGCGTTGGCGTCTGCCGCAAGGACGGCCAAAACATCCCGATCGGGGTTGGCATGCCGACAACCAGGATCGACAACGTGACGGTGGGAGGCGTCGCGCAATGAGCGAGTTGGAACGACTCGCACGACAGGGCGTCCTGCTTGCTCTCGATCAGGGCGCCACCAACGCCGAGTGCACGATAGCCGAAGGCGAGCAACTTTCCTTGAGGGTTCGCATGCACGCGCTCGAGCAGATTGAGGAGGCCATCCGTCGAGGCGCCGGCATCCGCGTGCTGAAGGGGAACCGCGCCGGGTCGGCGACGACAAACGACATGTCGGCGGAAGGCGTCAGCCGGATGGTAGGCTGTGCGCTCGATCTCGCGCGGATTGCCTCCGAAGACCCCTTCGCCGGCCTTCCCGGGCCAGGTGACCTCGCCCGGTGCTCGGATGACCTTGGGATTTACTCGAAAGACGTCACCGAACTGAACACCGAAGAGAGAGTCGCTCTAGCCCGGGCCGCGGAAGAAGCCGCTCTCCAACTCGACCCGCGCATGGTCGGCTCCGAAGGCGCCACCTTCGGCGCCTACGTCGGCCATCATGTCTTCGCGAATTCTCTCGAGTTCTGCCGATCGTATCGCACCACCAATTGTTCCCTCTCGGTCTCCGCGGTCGCTCGGCAGAATGACGGTATGCAGCGCGACTACTACTGTTCAAGCAGCCGCTCGGCCGCCGGCCTGGAGTCACCCGAGGACGTCGGCCGCGCCGCGGCCGGCCGCGCTTTGCGGCGCCTAAATCCGCGCCGCATTGTAACTCAAAAGGCGCCGGTCATCTTCGAGCCAAGGGCCGCCGGCAGTCTGGTTGGTCACTTGTTCAACGCGGTCAACGGCTCAAACATCTGCAGGGGCATGTCTTTCCTCGGCGGAAGACTCGGCAAGAAGATCGCAAGCGAGCTCCTGACGCTGATCGACGACAGCCAGATCCCGGGGCTGCTTGGCACCAGCCCGTTCGACGATGAAGGTGTTCGCGGTGGCCGCACGATCGTCATCGAAAATGGCGTCCTCAACAGCTATCTGCTTAACACCTATTCCGCCAGGAGGCTCGGCCTGAAGACAACGGGCAACGCCAAGCGCGGGCTTGCCGGAAGCGCCTGTGTGGGTCATGGCAATCTGTTCATAACCGGGCCCCGGCCGCCCGCCGGCCATGATTCATCCGGCATCGCCGGCTTCAGACAGGCCGCGACGGACGAATTCCCGCCATCCTTGCCTCCCGGTCTCCCTGATTCCCTCCTTGTAACGGGGCTGGTCGGCCGTGGAGTCAACACTACAACTGGAGACTACTCCCAGGGAGCGGTCGGCTTTTGGGTTGAGAATGCTGAGATAGCTTATCCCGTTTCGGACATAGTCATCTCGGGGAAGCTGCAGCAGATGCTGATGGACATCGAGTGGATCGGCTCCGACCTTGCATTCCGCTCTTCTCTTGCTTCACCAACGCTCCTAGTGGGGCGGATGATGGTGGCGGGGCGCTGACAAAAAACTACTCACGCGTTGCCCTCGCGGGAGAATTCCGTAGACGGAGCGAGTCCGTACGCGCCTCCGAGAAGTGAAATTGAAGAATTGCCCGCTAATATTGGAAGGATGTGTTGAAGCTCTACAAGACCAGCGTGGTAGACGACTTCTTTGAACTCGGAGGTATTCGTTCAAGGCCGTTAAGGGTCGCATCCAATACAGCAATGGATTTTTACCGACGGATCCTTAAAGATTTAAAGACACGGCGTTCACATAATCTCCCGCCTTTGTCAACAATTTCAGATTGACTCATCCATCGCGAATTTGTTTGAGTCTCCGGCCGTGTCGGCAACCGTTTCGGAAGCAGTCTCCCAGTAAATTAGCTGACCGATGACTCTCACTTCTGTTGCGACGGGGTCGCAACCTTGATCACCTTGCCCTCGTTATTCCGCAGCTTGACTACCTGATAGCCGGCATACTGGCCTGGGTCGAGATCGAACTCATAGACTCCTTGCTGTCCCGCTGGAAGCTTATCCGGTATGACCGGTATGCCACGGCTGTCCGGGGCGCCGCCGTCCTTTCTCGTGAGTGCGACCTCGACCGAAAGGCCAGCGAGTTCTTCCGAGGAGATATTAATGACCGTTCCACGGGCGACCGCCTGGGGCTGGTCCTTAGTAAGCTCCGGCCGTGAAGGGAATATTTGGGCCTTGACTGGTTCCGACTCTGATAGCGCGCCTGAGCCACGGGTTCGCGCGACCCAATCGTTCACGGCGGAGTGCAGCTTCGGACTAAGAAAGTATGAGGCGACGGCGCCTCCGATTATGATCACGACTACGGCGAGGGTTATGGTTCCACCACGCCCTCCCTCATCGTCGGCCGGTTTGCCGTAGTTCGAAAGCGTTCCGATAGAGCTTTGTCTCGAAGGCTGGCCGAGCACTATTGGCTTGTCGGAAGGTTCGGCGGGCAAGCCGAGAATTGAACCCGCTTTCACCGGACTTGCCGATGTGCTCACACCGGCGGCAACGACGGCCGAGTCGGGATGTTCCGGCGGGGCCGGTGAAAATGGCGCGTGAGCCGATCTCTGTCTTACCTCCGCGCCACGGACCATCCCAGCGAGTGGAGCTTCCACTTCGTCATCATCGGCGCGGACCATTCCCGGCAGCGGCGCTTCGGCCGCATCCGCCTGGTCAAGCTGGGACCAAATCTCATCGCCAAAGGGCGAGCCAACGTTTTCCGTTGGAGCGGCCAACGTCGAAGCGGGCTCTGCCGCCGGGCTGCTATCGGCAGCGAGATCATGCGGCTCCACTCGGATCGCCGGCTTGTCCCTGGCTTCAGACTTAGGGAGCGGCTGCGCGGCTGGCTGCTCAGCAACAAGCCCTGCCGACTCGATCGGGGCCTGCCCATTCGTCACTCGCGACGCTGGTTCCGGCCGTACTTCGAAGGGTGCGGCGGCAAAGTGCTCCTGCTGTTGCGTTGGTTCGGGAATTTGCTCGGGAAAAGGCGACGAGACTGCATTGCCGCTTGAAACCGATTCTGAAACGCTCTCTTCGGTGGCGCTCTTTACGACGGGCGGTTCAACCGAAAATAACTTCCGTCCGGCGGCGTCCCAGTCTTCCTCAGCTTCCTGCTCGGTATTCTTCACGCGCCTGAAGAAATAGACGACGGCTGCAACGCCAAGTATGAGAAAGATCGCGGCTCCGATGATCACGGCCTTCGATAGCGACGACCGTGGCGTCTGCAAGATTAGAGTAATGAGGTTTTGCATATTCGCTGTTTTATTCCCCGTGTTTCGTTTAGAGCTCACGCTTCAACGTGCGGCAGCCTAAAGGCTGAACTCTGAACTCGCGTCGTTTAGAGTTCACGCTTCAACGTGCGGCAGCCTAAAGGCTGAACTCTGAACAATGGTGCGCCGCGAACCAAGAAGCGGCGCCAAAAGCTACTCGTTCATCGAAGCCATTGATTTCGCCGCGCCGCGCGTGATCTCGGCAACCGCGTTGATGATGGTTTCCTCCTCATCTCTTCGGACCGTTCGAAGATCGATCAACACCCGGTCCCGCTCGAGCCTTGTAATAATCGGGATGCCGTTAGCTCTCAGCCTCGATTCAACCGAGGCGGCTGAAAGAGCCTTGCTTGTGAGCGCGACGAGAACGGTCGGAATGCCAACCCCCGGCGCCGAGCCTCCGCCGATCAACGATTCCCCATCTTCCGCCGCCGCTTCGATCATTCCACGCGCAACGCCATTCACTCGCGAGCAGAACCTCGACGCGCGTTGGCCCAACTCCTGACGAGTCTCAGCCATCGCTCTTATTACCGGAACGCCGGCGGCGGCTTCGCCGCGCTCGTACAGTCTCAACGTGGCTTCGAGAGCGGCATAGGTCATCTTATCCACTCTAAGCGCGCGCATCAGGGGGTTCTTTCGGACGCTGTCGACAATCATCCTGGAGCCCGCGATTATCCCGGCCTGGGGCCCTCCGAGCATCTTGTCGCCGCTGAACGTCGCCACCGACACCCCCGCTTTGATCGAGCCGGAGACCACCGGTTCGTCTTTTACTCCGTAAGGACCGAGGTCAATCAAACACCCGGAGCCCAGGTCTTCGAATGAAGGGATTCCCGCCGACTGGGCAAGGCTCGCGATCTCGCGCGCCGTTGGTCTCTCGGTGAAGCCGACGATCTTGTAGTTGGAAGGATGCACGCGAAGAATCAGCCGCGTCTTGTCGTTGATGGCTCGCTCGTAATCGGCCAGCCGAGTCCGGTTCGTCGTTCCCACCTCGCGTAGGGTGGCTCCGCTCTTTTCCATGATCTCCGGAATGCGAAAGCTGCCGCCGATCTCGATTAGTTCGCCTCTTGATACGATGACCTCGCCGCCTTCGGCCAGGGTGTTCAAAACGAGCAGCACCGCCGCTGCATTGTTGTTTGTAACGATGGCCGCCTCGCTGCCGCAGAGGCGAGCTATAATGCCGGCGGCGTGAGACTCTCGATGGCCCCGCTCGCCTTGGCCGAGATCGTATTCGAGATTGGAATACCCGGACGCGATATTCGACACCGCCGCGATTGCGGCGGGGGCCAGAGGAGCACGCCCAAGATTAGTATGAATGATGACCCCGGTTGCGTTCACCACGCGGCATAACGAAGGGCTAAGCAGAGCTTTGGTCCTCACGAGGAGCCGGCGTTCTATCTCGTTTCCGATGGATTCGGAATCGGCGAAGGCCGAGATGGCTGAGTCCCTTGCCGCGGTTATTTGCTCGCGCAGTTGCTCGATGATCTCGCGCAACAGGTCTCGGACCAATTCTCGGTTCAGTTCAGCGGACAAACGCTGAGCCAGCGTTGTCGACAGAGCGCTTTCGATTGACGGCAACAGCCTCAGTAGTTCACTAGGCATTGAGTCACGTCTTGACGGTGAATTATGTTGACACTGTGAAGTGCCTGCCGTACATTCTAACACAACCCCCATTCGATCCAAATGCAGCGTCCCCCGCGGCTCGAACCGAATGGAGCAAAAATCCGACAACCCGATAGATCTCGATCTCGACAAGCTCGAGTTGGAGATGCGCCGCTTGAAGATAGAATACGACATCTATTTCAACGGTGGAACAGTCAAGCCGCCCCTGGACACGAAAGGCCGCGTTGAATCGACGATCAAAAGGGTCTTCGACATGCGGGGGCTCTCGTTTGTCCAGCGGTTTCGCTATAACAGCCTTGTCGCGCGCTACAACGCCCTGCGCGAGTTGTGGCGAAGGCAAACAGGCGATCGCGAAGAGAGCGGCAAACCTCCCACGGCCGAGGCTCAAGCAGCCGCGCGGTCGCACTCGGTCGTAGTGCGCTGCTCGGATCCCCGGCGCGAACCCGAGAAAGTCAGCGACCTGTACGACCATCTCATCGCCGCAAAGCGTGAATGCGGCGAAAAGATCGGCAACCTGACTTACGAGGTCTTCAGCAGGTTCCTCAGTTCACGCACCGACCAGATCAAGAGCGACCTCGACGCGGAAGCGGTTGATTTCGTAGTCGGAGTGGACAACGGGCACGTCAAATTCGCGGCCAGGCCATCAATTGCCGACGATTGAGCCGTGGCGAGTTGGTGAAGCGGCCAGCGCTGAAGGCGCTAAAAGCCCTGCGCTCGAATTCGTCCTTCTTCAATATTGAACCTCTCTCTGCTTGACCTGATCCGTTTTGTCCTAAAGTGTGTTGCTATCGAAGCTGGCCACCCCGTCGGTCGATTTGGCTATGATTCAATGAAAAGCTCCTGAGTGAGAGTAGTTAGTTTAGTCTCGTAGAGACGACCTATCTGTAGTCCGAGCCGCTGAATCCCTCTTAGCGAAGTTAGAGGCAACCCCTTGCGGCAGAGGATGGGTCGCTCCTAACGGAGCTACGACCCCTAACGGAAGCGGCAGCGGTAGTCATCGCTCGTATCTACAGACAGGTCTCTCCTACGGAGATGCGGTACAAGCCGCTAGGTAAAACTCCGCCGATCCGCTGAACACCATCCCGGCTTCGTGGGTATTGTTCTATTGAAAGTATAAGTATCGAGAGTTACACTTTGCCAAGCATACAAGCCACAAGGAGGATGAACTACAATGACAAGGTCGAAGACACTAAGAAGAAGACTCTACAGATTTCTGGTGCTGGCCGCGCTAGCGGTCTCATTGGGCGTCCTGCCTGCCGCCAAGTCAAGTTCACAATCCGATTGCTGCACCAAGTGCTTGCAGCGATTTCTGCAATGCGACGGAACTACGATAGTCTGTTGCAACATCTACAAGACGTGCGTGCAGCAATGCCAGGGTGGATGCCCATCTTGCCCCGATCAATAGTCAAGCTGCCTTCCAGGGCAGCTTCTTCGCCAATACTCGGCGCCCTGGCCCAACACCGCGTGGTTGATAGATCGCACGAATACAATTCGTGGCGTTCGCCGTAGCTGTGTGACGCTGTCTCGAATTGCTTGCTCATTGGGCCGTGGCTTGCGACATGCGACACGGCAGATCGTTTATGACGGGCTCGCAAAAAGAAGACCTCATCGACGCCACGCGAGACACCAGTGTCCCATGCATGGTCACCGCCGTGTTATTCGTGCTCGTCACGATTTGCAGTGGGGGTTACTCGAAATCAATTGGAACAATCCAGACCAACGCAACGACAGCGAACACCACCGCGGATGAGTGGCCCTGTTACGGCCGCGATCCCGGCGGCGCAAGGTACTCGCCGCTTCGATTGATTTCGCGAGAGAATGTCCGTGAGCTGAAAGTCGCCTGGGTCTATCGGACTGGAGATCTTTCGAGCGAAAAAACCGCCGAGACCACGCAGTTTGAAGCCACGCCAATAATGGTCTGGGGTACGCTGTTTCTTCCTACACCGTTCAATAGAGTGATAGCGCTCGATCCGCAAACCGGCCGGAAGCAGTGGGAGTACGATCCCAAGATCGATCTGTCGACGCCGTATGGAGACGGACTGACTTGCCGAGGCGTAGCGGCTTGGCTCGACACGGAGCAACCCTCGGGATCGCCTTGCAGCCGGAGAGTGTTTGTTGCGACAAACGACGGGCGGCTGATCGCGCTGGACGCCGGTCACGGAAACCCCTGCGCGGACTTCGGCGATCGCGGGCAGGTAATGCTCACAAGTGGACTAGGTAAGCTGAAGCCGGGCGAATACCACATCACGTCACCGCCCGCCGTTATCGGCAGCCTCGTCATAGTTGGATCGGCAATCACGGACAATGAGCGCGCTCATGCTCCAAGCGGAGTAGTGCGAGCCTTTGATGCGCGAACGGGAGAGCTTCGATGGAGTTGGGATCCGATTCCAAGGCGCGGAAAAGATCCGGCGGCGAAATCATGGGCAAGAGGAAGCGCATCGAGAACGGGAGCCGCGAATGTATGGTCGATCATTTCAGCCGATCTTGAGCGCGATCTCTTGGTCCTTCCGACCAGCAGTCCGAGTCCCGACTTTTATGGCGGCAGGCGGCCGGGAGACAATCTGTATTCCGACTCGGTCGTGGCCTTGCGAGCCTCCACAGGCAAGGTTGTATGGAGCTTTCAAGTCGTTCACCACGATGTGTGGGATTACGACGTGCCCGCCCAGCCTACGTTAATAACTCTCCGCCGTGGCGGCGCCGCCATACCCGCGGTCGCGGTGGCGACGAAGATGGGGCACGTCTTCGTGCTCGACCGCATTACAGGCAAAACGCTCTTTCTGATCGAGGAACGCCCCGTGCCTCAGGCGGGTGTGAAGGGGGAAGCGCTTTCTCGCAAACAACCCTTCCCTGTCCTGCCGCCGCCGCTCGCGCCAGGGAAGCTCACGCCCGACGATGCGTGGGGCGTCACAGCCGAAGATCGGGAATGGTGCCGCGAACAAATCAAGCCGCTACGTTCCGAAGGTATTTTCACTCCGCCGAGTCTTCAGGGCTCGATCATCTTCCCGGGCAACATAGGTGGCGCCCATTGGGGAGGCGCGTCATTCGACCCGGCTCGCGCGGCCCTGGTCGTGAACACGAACAACTTCGCGTTTGTCGTGAAGCTGATCCCTCGAAATCGTTATGAAGCCGAGATTCAGGCTCATCCTCGCGCCGACGTGGCGCCTCAAGCTGGAACGCCTTACGCGATGCGGCGCGATATACTGCGGACTCCTCGTGGTATATTTTGCAACGCGCCGCCTTGGGGTAAGCTGACGGCCATCGATCTGGAAAGCGGAAGCATTCGATGGTCGGCCGCGCTTGGGACCGTGCCGGCTCTAGCCGGCTTGCCCGGTTCAGCCGCGTGGGGGTCGCCAAACCTCGGAGGGTCGATCGTCACGGCGGGTGGATTGGTGTTCATAGCAGCCTCGATGGATAAGTTTCTTCGAGCATTCGACATCGATACGGGGGCGGAACTTTGGAAAGCAGAGTTGCCGGCAAGCGCGCAGGCGACTCCTATGACTTACAGCGTTAATGGCAGACAATACGTCGTCATTGCGGCAGGGGGGCACGGGCGGCTCGGAACGGAACTCGGCGATTACGTGGTAGCTTTGGCGCTTCCTTAGGAGGTTTCATCCCCTTAGAGTCTTTGTAACAACTCCTCGTGTGAGAATGTGTCGGCCGGCCAGACAACTGATAACTCATCTCCAAGCAACGGTCTTAACCATTCGATGACGTTTCTAATATTCAGAGAGAGACCCAACAACATGGCGGCTGCTCCGAGGCCGAACCAAAGAAAGTTACTTGCGAAACGCAGGCGGCTCGGCTTCCTTCGCGCCGGAATTTGCAGCCGATGTCGACTTACCCAAAGGACCCCTCCTTTTACGTAGCGAAACAACAGTACGGAATGTCGAACGTTCTTCCAAGTGATTTTCGAACCTGCGGCCTCCGACCCAGGCGAGCCGGCCTTCTCAAGTTGATCCTCGATGGTATAGACGCAAGACAAGGACTGAGCTATTTGTCGGCGACGTATAAGAGCTGCCCCTTGTGGTATTCGGCGGAAATCATTGAACATTGACGCCCAAGAGTCTGCCGAGTCAGCTTCCCGGATTCACCGCTGATCTTCGCGCCTTCGCGTCGCTGATCCACGTTGATCAGCGTTGCGCGGTCAGCGCAAATCAGCGATTTCCGGTAAGGCAACTTCAGCCGAGCGCCACTAGGAAATGGTCGGACGATTCTATGGATTCCCAAGCTCTATGAGATTTATAGGCAGGTGTTCATTCTCTATTTTTCTGATGCGTGAAGCGGAGCGAGTGTTCGTAGTGATAATCCTTGACGCGCTGGGCGCTCGCTCGCTTAGCCCCCGCGGTCGGTCGCCGAGTATCGGAAAGCGGGCGGCGAGCCGGAACCCGCCGCCCTATACAACAGCAAGCCGCCTGGCCCTTACTTCACGCCTAGCACGTGAACGATGGGAACAATGCAATCACCGTTGAAGATATACCTCACTGTGTATGCAAACGATCCCGCTGGGATAAGCACGCCAGCACTGCTGGTTTGGGTGTCATGAAGTTGATTGAGCGGAACCCCATCATTGCCGTCCCAATCAGTATTGCCGTTGAAAGGCGAGCCCGGACCCTTGATTTGTGTCAGAGCAAGCGGGTTGGGCCCTATGTACGTCCTTTCATTGGTAGCGAACAGTAACGGGAACGTGCTGAAGCCTACCTGGCCATCGGAGCCAAGCCGAGTATGCTTCAAGGTTGTGTATGCGGGCAGCCCCACGCCTAAAGCGTGGTTCACGGTCAGCGCGCCAAAACTCATTTGCACTACAGGGTGGGTGAAGACCCGGGCAGTCACGGGCACGCTGGCATGCGAGTAAATGATGACCAGACTCGCGCCTTCAGACAGCGGTGTCGGGGCGGGAACCGGCGCCGTCAGCCACGGATCGCGGCCATCGGTCAGTGAGGATGGCAGGTTGCTCACAAGGTAGTCGGCGTTGATTCCCGGATTCAACAGCGCGATCACACTTGCCGAGTACGCAACAAAGAAACTGCCAGGCCAGCACGGCGGAGCCGTCGTCCCCAACAGGTTCCCCGTCACGTTGACGCCTCTAAACGTAATAGTCTGCGTCAGTGGGACGGCCACCCCGCTGAGTATCTCGCCCCAATAAAGGGTAGCCCTGACCGCGACTGCGCCGGGAGGAACGCCACGCAGCCGGATTGTGCCGTATCCGGTGTTTCTGGTTGCGACACCGTTCGCCACATGATCAAGGCCGCCCGGCAGCGGGACCGCGATCGGACAAAGGCCCGGTGTGGCGGTCGTGGCGGCTTCGGTGATGTTAGCCGCGGAGGCGGTTGTGTCCGTTCTATCATCAGGAGCAAAGGGGTCCTTCTCGACCGAGTCCTTGTCAAAGGAGTCGCCCTTTTCGATTGTTATTTCCTGATCCGCGGAGCGAGTTGAATTCGTGCCCAACTTGTCTTGAGTCTGTGCACTAACCAACTGCGAAGTCGTGAAAGGTTGTCCGGCGATTGCCCAAACGAAAAGCACGGTGGCCGCCAGCGAAAACGCGCGTCGTACGTTCAATCTTCTCATCCTAATTACCTCCTAATGGGAGTTCCTTGCTCCCGGTCGTAGTTTGTAGGTGGGGAGACAAACCAACTGGGGAGGCGATCGTCACCCGCTCGCGACCGAGCGGAGTACTTCGCCTAATATAATCTTTGTTTCGCCGTGAATCTTTTAAACAGACCCGCCTATTTTATATGATATGCATCACTATTAAAAAGTCTTTTGTGTTACATTTGTATTGCAATTGCGAATCTACTCCCCTCAGTCTCGAAGGTTCTCGGGATCATGAGCAGCAACGTGAAATTCTGGTTAATAAGGCGCAGAGATCGCTGAGAAGAGCCGCAGAGGGTAAGCCCCCTCTGCGGTCTCTGCGGCTCTGCGGTGAACTCCCTCGAAAAAGGGAACTTATTTTCTTACGCCTCCCTAGCTCAGTTCGCCGAGGGCTGCAGTTTCAGTATGGTTATCTTTTTGCGCCGGCTTGGTGGTCCCTTCTTTGCGCGGCGTCCGGCTACAAGCGGTCGCGCCAAAATTCGCCGAACAGTTCTTCGACCGGGATTTCGAGGGCGAGCGCGAGTTTCTGCCTGATCTCGGGCGAGATTCGCTTTCGCAAGATGCAGTA
>JAHFUG010000436.1:0-1673 GCA_023265195.1 Blastocatellia bacterium
AATCATCAATTGGGAGACCGACCTGTATGCGAAGACTTTTCTGCAACATGTGCGCCTTGGCTCTGTGTCTGATCGTGGTTTGGCCGGCGCATCTTCAATCCGATCAAACGCAGGGCTACAAGACTCAGGTGCTCAATGACGTCGAAGCGATGAAGAAGCAATCTCAAGTCATGGTTGACATGGTCTTCAGCTTCGGCGAACTTGGCTTTCAAGAGTTCGAGACCTCGAAGTATCTTACCGGCATTCTCGAAAAAGAGGGCTTCAAGATCGAGCGGGGTATTGCCGGCATCCCTACGGCCTGGATGGCGACGTGGGGATCAGGCAAGCCGGTCATCGCGCTCGGCTCGGACATTGACTGCATCCCGCAGGCGTCGCAGAAACCCGGCGTCGCTTATCACGATCCTCTGATTGAAGGCGCGCCCGGACACGGCGAAGGTCACAACTCCGGACAGCCTCTCAACATCACCGCCGCCATCGCGGTCAAACGGCTGATGGAGCGCACGAAGCTTTCAGGGACGATCAAACTCTGGCCCGGCGTCGCGGAAGAGTTGGTGGGAGGAAAGGCCTACTTCGTGCGCGACGGCTACTTCAAAGACGTGGACGTCGTGCTCTTCTCTCACGTAGGCAACAACCTCGCGGTTTCGTGGGGAATGGGCACGGGGACCGGCCTGGTGTCGGTCGAGTACACTTTCAAAGGCGAGAGCGCGCACGCGGCCGCGGCTCCGTGGCGTGGACGCAGCGCGCTGGACGCGGTTGAGTTGATGGACGTGGGATGGAACTTCCGCCGCGAACATCTGCGCACGCAGCAACGCTCGCACTACGTGATCAGCGGCGGCGGCGATCAGCCCAACGTCGTGCCTCCGGTCGCGAGCGTCTGGTATTACTTCCGGGAGCTTGATTACGACCATATCAAAGAGCTGCGCGAGACCGGCAACTCCATCGCGCAAGGCGCGGCTTTGATGACCGGAACTACGTTCACCTCGCGCGTGCTTGGAACGGCGTGGCCGGGCCACTTCAACAAAGCAGTAGCCGAGGCCATGTACGAAAACATCAAGCAGGCCGGCCTGCCTCAGTGGAGCGAAGCCGATCAAACATTAGCGAAGGCCGTGCAAAAAGAGCTGAAGTCGCAAGAGACCGGTTTAGCCACTCAAATCAGACCTCTCCGCGGACCGGCCGGCGAAGATGCGAGGACGACCGGAGGCTCCGACGATATCGGCGACGTGTCGTGGAACGTCCCGACGATCACATTGAATTACCCGTCTAACATCCCGAATCTGCCGGGCCATAACTGGTCGAACGCGATCACGATGGCTACTCCAATCGCTCACAAAGGGGTGACCGCGGGCGCGAAAGTCATGGCGATGACGATGGTCGATCTGCTGACCAAACCCGCGCTCGTGCAGCAGGCGTGGGATTACTTTCGAAACGTGCAGACCAAAGATACGAAGTATCAGCCGTTCATCTCGGCCGAAGACAAGCCGGCGATCTGGTTGAACAAGAAGATCATGGCTGAGTACCGCGAGGAAATGCGCAAGTTCTATTACGATCCGTCGAAGTACGGCACGTATCTCGAGCAACTGGGAATCGCGTATCCGACGGTGCGAGCGGCCCCGGGGAAATGATGATTGATGAACGGGAATTGATGATTGATGAATGATGATTGATGAACAGGG
>JAHFUG010000436.1:1773-3974 GCA_023265195.1 Blastocatellia bacterium
CCCCTTCCCCTGTTCATCAATCATCGTTCATCAAATCCGCAATAGACTCCAGTGGAACCAACCGGCTGAATGACGCTGTCCGAAAAAAGGAGGATGACAAATGAGAATAGATCGCATTGCCGCCGCGGGAATGACGGTGGTGCTGACGGCGTGTCTTGCGCTGGCGCAGGGCAATCCGCAGCGTACTGGACGCTTCAACCCTGACCAGCAGCCACAACAGCAGGCGCAACAAACACCGCAAGGGGAAGCAGGTCAGCAACGACGCGCCCCCGCGCCTGAAGAAAGAGCGTCGGTCACGAAACACAGCGCGCGCATCGGCGGGCAGCAAATCAATTACACCGCAACCGCGGCCACCTATGTTATCAAGGCCGATGACGGTTCACCCAAAGCCTCTTTCTTTTTCGTCGCCTACACGAAGGATGAAACGCCTGACGTTTCGAAACGCCCGCTGGCGTTTGTCTACAACGGCGGCCCCGGTTCAGCTTCCTCTTATACGCACATGGGACTCGGCCCAAAGCGCATAGTGCTGACCGACGATGGACACGCCATGCCCGCGCCGTATTCGGTCATCGAGAACGGCGATTCGTTTCTCGACGCCACGGATCTCGTATTCGTGGACGCCATTTCAACGGGCTTCAGCCGTCCGGCGCCCGGTGAAAACACGGCGCAGTTCTACGGCGTCGTGCAAGACGCAACCTACTTCTCTGATTTCATCTATCAGTACCTGACCCGCAACGAACGTTGGGCTTCGCCGAAGTTTTTGATCGGCGAAAGCTACGGCACCACACGGTCGGCGCAACTGTCTCTAGTTTTGCAGCAGCGCCATCAAATCTACCTGAACGGCGTAGTTCTGGTGTCCTCGGTGGGCTTCGGCAATTGGGGCGCGGACGACCGCACGATTTACTTCCTGCCGACGTTCGTGACCTCGGCATGGTATCACCACTTGCTCCCGCCCGATCTGCAGAAGCTGAGCATCGCGGAAGTGGCGCAACAGGCCCGGCATTTTGCTCATGGCGAATACGCCGCCGCGCTCGAAAAGGGAGGCGATATCTCTCCGGCTGAGCACCAGAAAGTCGTGAAGGATCTCGCGCGCTTCACCGGACTTTCGCCGAAGTATATCGAGGAGACCAACCTTCGCATCAGCCCTCAGCGCTGGTTCAAGGAATTGCTGCGAGACAAGCGCCAAACGCTTGGAAGAATAGACTCGCGCTTTTTGGGAATGGACGCGGACGCCGCGGGCGAGCGTTATGAATATGACGCCAGCCTTGCGTCTTACGATGGCGCATACGTCGCGATGTTTCAGGATTATGTTCGCCGCGAGCTCAAGTGGAACACAGACATGTATTACACGCTGAGCGCCAGGGTTCAGCCGTGGGATCAGGGCCAGCCCGGCCAGCCCGCGGATGCGTTGCGTTCGGCGATGACCCAGCAAACTTATCTGAGGGTGCTGGTGGTCTGTGGATATTACGATCTCGCGACGCCATTCAACGGCATCGAGCACACTGTGTCGCACATGAGTCTCGAGCCGCCGGTTCGCAAGAACATCGGCTTCGCCTATTACGAAGCCGGTCACATGATGTACATAGAAAAGAAATCACGCGAGAAGCTTCACCGAGACGTGACCGCTTTCATCGGCGGCGCGGCTAAGACCGAAGTAGCCAGTGCTCAATAGAGGGTGGGCGGCTCTCAAGCAGTCGCGGAAAGACGAGTTGCCGGATTGACTGCTGCGCAGCAGTGTACGGGCGGCCCTCCGCGGCCGCCCCTTCTGACGCGGCGCGCGCCGTGGTTAGGATTGGGGGAACGGGACGAGGCCGCCCGTGTAGGTTGAGCTTGAACGATCCACCCACTTCCGTGGGTGTGTGAAAACTCCGAGAATCCCACCAACGCAGTTGGTGGATTGTTCAGACACAGCCTACAAAGGGCAAACGCCGGACTCCCGTTTTCCTTTCCCTCTCTCCCTCGCGTCGCGAGGGGAGAAAATAAGACAACGAGGTGGCCGCAGGCAGCTTTGCTTGTAGGCTGTATATGAACGATCCACCAACTGCGTTGGTGGGATTCGGGGAAGGGATCTGACGCGCCTCGTCGTGTAGGTTGGGTATTAACAATCCACCCACTTCCGAGGGTGGGATTCGGGAAAGGGAAGAGGGCGCCCTTTTTGTAGGTTGAGCTTGAACAATCCACCCACTTCCGTGGGTGGGATT
>JAHFUG010000436.1:4074-6271 GCA_023265195.1 Blastocatellia bacterium
ATCCACCCACTTCCGTGGGTGGGATTCGGGAAGCAAGCTGCGGCTCTCTGCGGTTTGAGGTTGAATAATGCCATTCAAGCGCCTGTTGAGATTCATCTGTCTCACCCTGTCGGCTCTTGTAATAGGAGCCGCCGCGCAAGAGCAGTCACCAAAACCTCCGTCCAGAGCCGACATTCTTCGCGGCGCTTACGGCCCATATCGAGCCAACAACGACCTGCTTTCGTATGATCTCGACATTCGAGTTGACCCCGGCAAGAAACGAATCAGCGGCAAGAACACGATCCGGTTCAAGATGCTGAAGGATGACTCCCGCATCCAACTGGACCTGTTTGCCAATCTCAACGTCGACAATATCCGGTTGGGCTCGACGGAGTTGAAGTACACGCGGGAACTAAACACGGTCTTCGTTGATTTCCCCTCGGCTCTCAAAAAGAACTCGGTTCAATCCATTGACTTCTATTACTCAGGGTCACCGCAAGAAACCGGGCGGTTCGGTGGCGTTAGCTTTCGCAAAGATCCGGCTGGCCGCCCGTGGATCACTACCGCGTGCCAGGGAACCGGCGCAAGCGTTTGGTGGCCAAATAAAGATCAGCAGCGCGACGAAGTCGAGAACATGTTTCTGCGAGTCGCCATTCCCAGCAATCTGATGGACGTCTCGAACGGCAGGCTGGTGGGGAAGACCGACGTCGGCGACGGCTATACGCGCTACGACTGGGCCATTCACTATCCAATCAACAACTACTGCGTGTCGCTGAACATCGGTCAATACGAGCATTTCAGCGATAAGCTGGACGATCTTACGCTGGATTTCTACTGCCTGCCGGAGAATCTGGAGAAAGCCAGGCGGCAGTTCGCGCAAGCCAAGCCGATGCTGCAGGCTTATCAGAAGTACTTCGGCGAGTATCCGTTCAAGCAAGACGGCTACAAACTGATTGAAGTTCCCTACTCCGGTATGGAACATCAGAGCGCCGTCACCTATGGGAATCACTTCGCCAACGGCTATCTGGAGAAAGACTGGACGGGCGCCGGCGTCAGCATGAAGTTCGACTTCATCATAGTTCATGAAAGCGCTCATGAGTGGTTTGGCAACAGCATAACCGCCAGCGACGTGGCCGACGAGTGGATTCACGAAGGCTGGGCGACCTATGCCGAAAGCGTTTATGTTGAAGCAATGTTCGGACGCGAAGACGCTCTGAAGTACATCAACGGCTACAAGCCGAAAGTCAAGAACCGGCAGCCAATCATCATAGCGCGTGAAGTCAATCAACGGCCTCTTTCGGAGGATCAGTATTTCAAGGGCGCGCTCTTCCTCAACACCCTGCGCTCCGTCATCGACAATGATCCCCGCTGGTGGAAACTGCTGCGCGATTATTGCCGGCGCTTCAAATACAGCAACATCTTGACCGAGGATCTGGTTGGCTTCTTCAACAAACAAACTGGATTGAATCTGACTCCAATTTTCGACCAATACCTCCGGCAGGCGGCGCTCCCCGCGCTTGAATTGCGATTCGATGAAACGGGCGGCAACGTCTCCTACCGGTGGAGAGCGGGCGTGAAGGAGTTTGCGATGCCGGTGAAAGTGGGCCGCCGAACGGACTGGCTATTGATACATCCGACAGTCGATTGGCAGACGATGAAAACGCCATTGAAGAAAGAAGAGTTTGAGGTTGCTACGGATTTGTACTATGTGGACGTCATCAAGGATTAGTCGTTTATGCCGACCGTTACGAGAATTCTGTTCGCGTTTCCCCCGAGGACCACTGCGTGATCCGGCATTCCGCACTCGGAATTCCTTATTCCGTACTCGGGATATCAAGGGCGGAGCCCTTGGCTAGCTTGGCTAGTTTCTGTCGCGAAACGCTCCGATGTCCGACAAGCCGCTGCCTTGTCGCTGGAATTTGGCCATTCCATTCCGGCCCTCCAGAGGAGGGTCATGTTTATAGCGCGCGCGGCGGAGCGGCCGCCCTCCGTAGGAGGGCCATGTTACACGGGATTGAGCCATCTCTTGGTGGTCACCCTGACACATGGATAAACATGGCCCTCCTCGCGGAGGGCGAATGTTGCGGCCCATCGCTTCTATAAACGCAATATGAAAGGGGCGCCCCTCACGTGATAAGGTTTTGAGTTGTAGAAGTCAAAACTAATCCGGAAGGAGAACCCCAATGAACGAATTGAAGTATGTAGCACTAGACGTGGA
>JAHFUG010000096.1 GCA_023265195.1 Blastocatellia bacterium
GTTTGGCGAGCAAGGAGACCTCTAGCCATCCGCTCAGCCTTGAGTTACCCTACCGCCGCTCAACAAAAATTCTTAATGCGCCCGGCGGCGAGTTGATAATCTCAATCCGAAATCGCCGGTCAAAATCGCGAGCTACATTGATTGCTCATCCGCGTATCGCTAGTATCGACCGACAGGTGTCTCTTACGGAGACAGACGCCCTCCGTTAGGAGGGCCATGTTTATAGCAAGGATCGGCCGCAACATCAGCCCTCCGTTAGGAGGGCCATGTCCACCTGTGTTTCAAGCGAACAATAAGGCGGCCTCCATTTCAGAGAACACATGGCCCTCCTACGGAGGGCGGAGCGTCCCACCTCACGTACTATAAACATGACCCTCCTACGGAGGGATACCCTCCTACGGAGGGATGCCCTCCTGCGGAGGGGTGGAAGAAATGGCCAAACTTCAGGTGTCTCCTACGGAGCCAGCCCACAAGTGACACCAGCCGATCCCCGATCCGCTTGGACGCAGCAACGCGGATTAGGACACTACCCAGGAGTGACCGATGAAGGCGCGGGCAACTTCTTGACCGGCTCACAAGACGTCATCATAAATGACCCTTCGATGACCATCTTGATGTTGATCCGCCCTTATTCGCGCGGCTCAAAACGTCGTTCCGGGTGACGCAGCCGGCACAGCCGGCAACAGTCGGCATCACAAAATTGACAGCCTCTAACTCTACCTGTATTCTTTCGGGCGAGTGGTGAATGACGGGGTCCTTAGCAGTCTTTGAAATTGTAGGCATATGCCCGCGTAGCTCAGTGGATTAGAGCGTTGGTCTCCGGAACCAAAGGTCGCGCGTTCGAATCGCGCCGCGGGTATCACTTAACGCCAAGTGAAAACAATAACACGTTCGGAGAGCTCTCGCGATCGGAGCCTCGGCGTTCTTTTTTGCAGCGGCTCGAAGAAACCGGTTACAAAGAAGAAAGTGTTTACGAGTTACAAGACTTGTGAGTTATAATGAGCCCTGCGTTGGTACGAGGGCGCCCACTCACATTCCCCTGCGCCCCCATGGAAGTCACGAATCAACCGGGCTCGACAAGCCCGAGGGTCCTCCGAGTGTTGGTTTGATGCCCCGACAGCATCGGCGATATACATCCCTGCTTGAGCTTGGTAAGCGAGCGGGTCATGAGAGCCTGAAGTAACCCGGGCGTCTCAAGCAATCGCGGGCACGGTTAAGTTAAATCCCAGATAGCCCGTTTGGATGCAGCGATGTTGGCGCCATGCAAAGTGGAAATCGATGAGACCCAAGACTGCTTCAAATAAAGAGCGCTCCGGCTTGGTTCCTCATGCGCGCGCGGAAGCGAATCGAGATGAAGGAGCCCCTCGCTTTGAAGACCCGAATAGTAAGATTGTCGCTATTGACGCCGACAGAAGGCTCGCTCATCTGAACTCGAGCGCGGAAGACCTCCTCGCCAACGGCGGAGCCGAGGAAATAGAAGGGGCTCCGCCTCCCTCGCCGCCGCCGCTTCCAATCACGCTTTACGCCGCTCACCCGGAGTCCCTACAAACAACTTGGGTCGACGGCAACGTGGAAGCGCTGACTGGTTTTCGAAGCGACCGATTCCTGACCGAGGCCCACTTTTGGGCGTCCCGAATGCACCCCGAAGATCGCGAAGCAGTAATCAGAGCATTGAGCAGAGTAGGCGAGAAAGAGGTTGTCACCGTCCAGTATAGATGGCAGTGCGCCGACGGCGCCTATCGATGGTTCAGCGACCGAGCCGCCCTCATCCGCGAAGGCGCCGGAAGAACCGCGGCAATCAGGGGAAGCTGGACCGACATCACCCAACTCAAACGAATGGAGGACGAGAAGGACCTATTCGTCTCCCTCGCCGAGAGCAGTGAAGAATTCATCTGCTTAGCAGACGTCGAGGGCAGGCCTTTTTTCCTGAACAAGGCAGGGCGCAAATTGATTGGAATTAACGAATCGGACCAAATGGATTCCATCAATCTGTCTAATCTCTGCACGCTGGCCACGTGGTCTTCTATTCGTGACTATGCGCTACCCTCGGCTCTCGCGGATCGACGATGGGAAGGTGAAGGACAGCTTTGTGGCGTGAACGGCAACGCCGTTGACGTTCACATTAGCACCATTCCAATCAAGAATCATTGGAACGAAGAGCCGCTGCGTGTTGCGGTTTTGACGCGGGATATCACTGAGAGAAAAAGAGCGAGCGCCGCGCTGCTGGAGAGCAAAGCGCGCCTCGAACTGATAAACGGCATCGCGTCCGAATTGAGATCGGCGGCGCCGGTGGACCGGATAATCGAGCGCACCCTCGAGATGATAAGCAGCCGCTTTCCGTCGATGAGAATTGCTTTCTTCGCAATAGGCGAAAGCGGAATGGTCGTTACCGCCAGGTCTATTCAGCCCGAGGGGATGCAGCCGCTATCGAACCTCCCCGAGAAGCTGGGCGGGAGCGAGTCTTTCCTGCAATCCCTGCGTAGCGGCCAGCCAGTCGTGGATGAGGGATTCACTCCAGGCATGTACGCGCGTGACAAGACTTCCGTTTTCAAAAGCGGCAAAGGAGCGCTGTTGGCGGCGCCGCTAATACATTCCGGGGAGCTGATTGGGGCGTTGTGCTGTGACACACCGGAGAACAGGAAGTGGAAGGACGGCGAAATCGCCACGCTCAAAGAGGCCGCGGAGTACCTGACTATAGCGATCGTCGAAACGCGGAGGCACGAGGAGCACGAACGAACCGAAGAGGAAGTCCGGGAACGCGACTCGATAATCCGAGGGTTTTACGACAGCAGTCCTCTAATGATGGGCGTTGTTGAACTGGTGGGTGACGACATTCTCCATGTGGCGGACAACGCCGCAACCGGCAAGTTCTTTGAAAGGACTGCGAGAGCTCTAAGCGGAGAGCTGTCCAGTTCGCTGGGTTTTCCAAAAGAGTATCGTAATCTTTGGATCAGGCGTTACCGGGAGAGCGAGCGAACCGGGGCTCCGGTTCGATTCGAGTATCGTCATCCCGCCGAAGCCGGAGAAAGGGCCCTTTCCACGACGGTTTGCTTCTTGTCCAGGACGCCGGCGGGAAGATCGCGGTTCTCTTACGTAGTCGAGGACGTGACCGACCGCAAGCAGGCTCTCGAAGCCTTGCACGAGACCGAAAGACTCGTCCAGCGAATCGCCGAAACCGCTCCCAATCTGATTTACATATATGACATCGTCGAGCGAAGAAACGTGTACGCCAATCGCGGTCTCGCCCAGGTTCTGGGATACGAACAGGGGGAGATCGATGAGATAGGGCCGGCGCTCACGTCGACCATTATGCATCCCGACGACGTAGACGGCGTTTGCAGTCATTACACCCGGCTGGAAAGGGCGAAAGAAGGAGAGGTCTATTGGGCGGAGTACCGTCTCCGGCGCGCGGACGGAAAGTGGCGATGGTATCAAAGCTGGGAGTCCATCTTCCGGCATGATGAGACTGGCCGGGCGCTGCAGATAATAGGCTCCGCGCTGGACATCACCGAGCGGCGGCAGGCGGAAGAGGCCCTGCGCGAGATGGAGACGTTCACCAGGCGCGTGACCGAAGCCACGCCGGATGTAATTTGCATTTGCGATATTGAGGCCCAGCGCCCCGTTTACCTGACCGGACAGACGATTGCTTCTCTCGGCTACTCCGTTGAAGACACGTTAGCGAGGGGCTATGGGGAGTTGAGGGTCTTGTTTCACGACGACGACCGGGCCGCTCTTGTCGAACATATAACAAGGCTGCTCGACGCAAAAGACGCCGAGGTGTGCGAGATCGACAACAGGCTCAAGCGATACGATGGAGAGTGGAGATGGTTTCGCTGGCGGAACACCGTCTTTACGCGGCGCCCGGACGGAAAGCCGTTGCAGCTTCTGTGCCTGGGCCAGGACATAACGGAGCGTAAGCGCGCCGACGAGCAACTGAGAGAGCAAGCGGCCTTACTCGATCACGCGCAGGACGCGATCATGGTTCGCGACATGCAGAGCAGAGTCATGTACTGGAACCAGAGCGCGGAACGGCTCTACGGCTGCTCGGCCGAGGAAGCGGCTTACAAGCCAGTCCACGAGTTGATTCCTAAAGGACACTCTCCACGCTTTGAAGAAGCGATTCAGAGTCTCGCGGATCGAGGCGAATGGCAGGGTCAACTCAAACAGATAACAAGGAGCGGTCAAAAAATCGTCGTCGAAAGCCGCTGGACTCTGGTCAGGGATGAATACGGCAAGCCAAAGACGATACTGGTCATCAACACCGATATCACCGAGAAGAAGCGCCTCGAAGCGCAGTTCCTCCGCGCTCAGCGCATGGAGAGCATAGGCACGCTGGCAGGCGGCATCGCTCACGACCTGAATAACGTGCTCTCTCCGATACTGATGGCCATTCAAATGCTGCAGACCAGGTTTACCGACGACGAGAGTCAGCGGCTGCTCCTCATCTTGAGAAAGAGCGCCGAACGCGGAGCCGACATGGTGAGCCAGGTGTTGTCGTTCGCGCGAGGTCTTGAAGGCGAGCGGGTCAATCTCAATCCCAGGCATCTGGTGAAAGAGATCGTCAAGATGTTGAGAAACACCCTGCCAAAAGCCATAGACATAAGCTTCAACGTCGGCGAGGACCTGTGGCCGGTCGCCGGCGACGCAACTCAGTTGTATCAAGTGCTGATGAATTTATGCGTGAATTCTCGCGATGCGATGCCGGACGGCGGCAGGCTTGTCATAACCGCCGAGAATGTGCGCCTCGAGCAAGAAAGCGGGAGTTCGCCCGGTCTCGCGAAGCCGTCAAGATACGTCAAGATCAAGGTGGCGGACACCGGTCTCGGGATTCCTCCGGAAAACCTCGATAAGATTTTCGATCCATTCTTCACGACCAAGAGGCTGGGCGAGGGAACAGGTCTGGGACTATCGACGGTTGCGGGAATAGTGAAGGGACACGGCGGATTCATGAGCGTTACGAGCGAGGTAGGAAGGGGCTCGCAGTTCGACATATATCTGCCTGCCACTCCGGCGCAAAAAGGCAAAGCGGGCGGTGAAGAAGGCATGAGCATACCGATCGGCCACGGCGAGGTCGTGTTGGTGGTCGACGACGAAGTCGCTATTCAAGAGATCACCCGCGAGACCCTCGAAGCCTACGGGTATAGAGTGATCGTCGCGAGCGATGGGGCGGAGGCTGTCGGCATCTACGCGTTGAACAAAGAAAAGATCAAGGTAGTGCTTCTCGATATGATGATGCCCTACATGGACGGCCCGGCTACGATTCGAAGCCTGAGACAACTCGACCCGAAGGTGAGAATAATGGTGGTTAGCGGGCTGGCCGGCGACGATAAGATCGCCGAACTGACCACCTGCGGAATCAAAACGATCCTGTCCAAGCCATACACCGCCGCCAGGCTGCTCGACGCCCTGGCGGGCGAAATCGCCGACTAAGGAGGCGTAAAAAAATAACTTCCCGTTTTGAGTTATGCGGCAGCACGAGATGAGTACCGCCGGTGAAGTGAGGACTTCACCGCAGAGCCGCAGAGATCGCTGAGAGAGCCGCAGAGAGTAAGTCCTCTCTGCGGTCTCTGCGGTGAACTCCCCCTGAGAAAGGGAACTTATTTCTTTTACGCCCCCTAACGTATAAGCGATTCACTCCCTCAGGAACCAGCGGCGCCTCGGCCTCCCGCGCCGGTGCAATCCAAACCCCTCGATGGCATGTTTCTCTATGTGGCTCATCGCTTCGTCGGTTGAGTCGGTAAGGAGTAAGAGGTTCAAGTCGTCGCGGCTCACCGTGCCGGCGTCAATCATCTTCTCTATGAACTGAATCAAGGGGCTCCAGTAATCGCTTCCCATAAGGACAACTGGAAAGTTCATTATCTTCCTGGTCTGTATGAGCGTGGCCGCTTCAAAAAGCTCGTCCATGGTTCCGAACCCGCCGGGCATGACCACGAAGGCGTAAGAATACTTGACCAGCATCACCTTCCTGACGAAGAAGTAGCTGAAGGTAACCCAGCGATCGAGAAATGGATTCGGCTTCTGCTCGGCTGGGAGTTGAATGTTAGCGCCTACGGACCGGCCGCCGGCTTCTTTGGCGCCTCGATTCGCCGCCTCCATGATACCCGGCCCGCCGCCGGTCATCACCGTGAATCCTATCTCGCTCAAGCGGCCACCCATTCTTCGGGCCAGATCATAGTAAGGGTGCCCATCCCTATAGCGCGCGGATCCAAACACGGTCACGCACGGGCCGACAAAGTGGAGCGTTCTGAACCCGGTAATGAACTCCTTCATGATGCGCAGCACTATCATGAATTCGCTTTTTCTGGAACGCGGGCCCTCGAGAAATAAGCTCTCTTTGGTCATCCGCGCCGGGCCACTCGGTAATGTTTCGGTTGTTTCTGCTTGCATGGAATGTTCCTTCACGGGGAATTGATGATTGATGAATGATGAATGATGAATGATGAATGATCAATGATGAATGCAGATGATCGACTTCGGGAAACCAGTTGCGGGTTAGTTTCGTGCTTCATCAATCATCAATCATCATTCATCAATCATCAATCATTCCACGCGGGCTTTATCAAGACGCGTCGGCAAGCCTTACGCGCGCGTCAACGATGGTCAAACCCTCGCCCTCCGCATGCACGATCACGGGGTTCAAGTCCATCTCGACGATTCTAGGCGCCGCCTCGGCCAGGGAGGCGAGACTCAACAGCAACTCGTGAACCGCCTTCTTATCCGCCGGGGCCGATCCCCGAAACCCTCCGAGAAGCCGGTTCGCCCGCGTGGCTTGTATCATTTCGTATGCATCACGATCGGTCAAGGGAAGGACCCGAAACGCAACGTCATCGAACAACTCAACGAACGTCCCGCCCAATCCGAATACGACAAGAGATCCAAATAGAGAATCGTGAGTGACGCCGGCGATAACTTCAACCCCCGGGGAAGCCATCCGGCTCAGCGTTGCAGTTGAGAGTTCGATTCCGTGCTTGCCCACCTGACTGGCCAGTTGACTGAATGCGGCTGCGCCGTCTTCGGCCGCAACGTCGAGCACTACGCCGTCGACGTCGGATTTGTGCAGCACTTCAGCTTGATGAATCTTGAGAGCTAATCTCCCGCCCAACTCTGCGGCGGCGGTCGAGGCCTCGCCGGCGGAGCGCACTATTCTCGATTCCAACACCTTTATTCCCGCGGCTCCAAGGAGAATCCGGACGTCGTTTGACTCGAGCCAGCCGCCTTTGTTTCTCTCCAATACGTCATTGGCGGCAACCCTCTGAACGGCAACGTCCCGGAATTCGCCGGGCGACTGCGAGCGCCACACACCGTAGTGAACCGCCGCCGCCAGAGCGGCGACCGCGCCTTCGGGAAAGTCGTACACCGGAATAGTTCGGCCGCCGGCCGGTATCGACATAACTCGCGAAACGGAATCGAGAAAAACCGCCGCGACGGTTCGCCGCAAGCCAGGTCTCTTTGAAAGCACTGAGCTAACGACCTCGGCGACCTCGGCGGATGGAGTGACAAGCGGCGGGATGAAGATGATGAGCAATGCGTCGAGCCCCTGCGCGTCGCACAAGATTTCCAGGCACGCCCGATACTGCTCCGCTTCGGCGGACGCCGTCATGTCGACAGGGTTCTTGGCCGACGCCGCGGCCGGCAGAGCCTGCCTCAATCGCGACTGCGTCTCCTCGTCCAGCACGGGGACTTCGAGACCGGCTGCTTCAGCGGCGTCGACGGCCAGTATGGCGGGGCCGCCGGCGTTCGTGAGGATTCCGATGCGATTGCCTTCGGGAATCGCTTGCGTAGCCAACAGCCGCGCCACCGAGAAGAAGTCCGACAACGTGTTGACTCGAATTATCCCCGTTTGCGCGAAGAGAGCGGTTGCGGCCCGGTCCGAACTGGCCAGCGCCGCGGTATGACTGGAAGCCGCCCTCGCGCCTCCCGGAGTCCTGCCGGCTTTCACGGCGACAATTGGCTTGGAGCGGGAGACGCGCCGCGCAATTCGCGCAAAGCGGCGCGGGTTGCCGAAACTTTCGAGATAAAGCAAGACTACGCCGGTCGATTCGTCAGCTTCCCAATACTGGAGCAAGTCGTTGCCAGAAACGTCCGCTTTGTTTCCGACGCTGACGAATGACGAGACGCCGAGACCGAACTCGGCTGCCCGGTCGAGAAGGGCGAGACCGAGCGCGCCCGACTGGGAGCTCATGGCGACGTTGCCGGCGGGCGGGTTTGCGGGAGCGAACGTCCCAAGCATTCGCACCCCCGCGGCCGTGTTGACCAGCCCCATGCAATTAGGCCCTATTAGTCTCATGCCGGCCGCTCTGCATATGCTCACCAGTTCAGTTTGCCGCGCAGCCCCTTCCGCGCCGGATTCCGCGAAACCCGCCGATATCACGCACAACGCGTGAACTCCGGCGGCCGCGCATTGGCGGGCAATCTCCACCACGTGCGCCGCGGGAACGCAGATGTAGGCCAGTTCGGGAGTTTCAGGCAAATCCGTCAAGGAACCGTATGCGCGCACGCCCTCTATATCCGAGGCGGCGGGGTTTACGCCATAGACCGATCCGGCGAATCCCCACCTCAATAGATTTCGAAAGAGCGCTCCTCCGACGCTTGTTGCGTCACGGCTCGCCCCGATCACGGCAATCGACCGCGGCGCCAGCACCGACTGAAGCGAGATGCGTTCAGCTTCCGCCTCCTGGGCTTCGGCCCTCACCTCGGCGGCCCGGCTTCGTTCAATTGGGAATTCGACATGGGTCACGCCGTAGCTGACGGCCGCGGAGACTCCGTACCCGGCTTTGCGAAACACGGACAGCATCAATCGGTTGTCGGCTAGAACATCGGCGCTGAATCGTTTGATGTTGTGATCGCGCGCCACGTCGGCGAGAGTGTCCAGAAGGATAGTGCCGATTCCTTGTTTCTGCATCGAGTCTTCAACGAGAAATGAAACCTCCGCGAGCTCCGGTCTGTCCGCCTCGGCCGAGTAGCCTCCAACGGCGATGATCTTCTCGTGCTCGACCGCGCCCAGCGTCACGACGAACACTACCCTCTGGAATCCGTCGTTCTCCGCTAATTGGTCCAGCAATGACGAGGGCAGCGACTTCACGAGGTGAAGAAAACGGAATCTTATGGTTTCCGGCGAGCAACGGTTAAACAACTCCGCAAGCTCGGCTCGATCGCCGGGACGTATTGTTCTGAGCGACAACAGCAGCCCGTTCCGAAGTAATATGTCCTTCGAAAACTCGTTTAGTGGGGAGTGCCGATCGCCTCGTTCGGTGTTGGTCATGAGTATTGCTTCAATGGGACGCCCGCGTAGATTCCGTTGCGGTTGATGCTTGGATCATACGGCCAAGATTATACCCCCGAAGGGGAAAGTAGTCAGTGGCCAGTGGCCAGCGGTCAGTGGTCAGTGATCAGTGATCAGTGATCAGTGAAGTGCTACTACCGGCTGCTCATTACTTGCTACTGACCACTGGCCACTTGCTACTGGAGGCTGTGTGAAATCCCGAATCCCACCCACTCCAGAGACTGTGTGAAAACTCCGAGAATCCCACCAACGCAGTTGGTGGATTGTTCAGACACAGCCTACAAAGGGCGCACACCGGACTCCCGTTTCCTTTCCTTCTCTCCCTCGCGTCGCGAGGAGAGAAAAGAAGACAACGAGGGGCCGCAGGCAGCTTTGCTTGTAGGCTGTATATGAACGATCCACCAACTGCGTTGGTGGGATTCGGGGAAGGGATCTGGCGCGCCTCGTCGTGTAGGTCGGGTATGAACAATCCACCAACTGTGGGTGGATGGTTCAAGCACAACCTACAAACGGAGAGCCGAAGCCTATTCCCGAATCCCACCCACGGAAGTGGGTGGATAGTTCAAGCTCGACCTACACAAAGGCGCCCGTTCTTCCCGTTCCCGAATCCCACCCACGGCAGTGGGTGGATAGTTCAAGCTCAACCTTATTGCGGCAAGCCCCTCAACCCGCCATCGAGGAGAAAGGGAGATGGATGTGCGGCTCTCCGTTCGCAGGTTGAGATGGAATCATCCACCCCTGCCGCGGGTGCGTTCGGGAAGCAGGCTGCGGCTCTCCGTTTGTAGGTCGGGCTTGAACTATCCCACGCACTGCCGAGGCTGTGTGAAAAGTCGATCAATTTGTTAAGTCAGAAAATCGTGCTTCACATTTGACTCGTAACGCATTTTTCGGAGTAGCCCTATGCAATGCGTTTTGATCCCCCTGTTTTTCGATTATCGGACGATTCTCGGACTTTTCACACAGCCTCCTTTCCGCTGGATGGTGTGACGCCCGACAGGATCGGATCGAGCAAGAACGACGGCATTGGATCGCCGAAGACTGGTGCGAACGCCCCGGCAGGCCGCACTCGCTTGATGATTTCCGCGCTCATCTTGTCCACGGCGCCGAACATAGGCGAACGTGTGCGAGTCCCGGTAAAGAAGTGATCGTTGAACACCTTGACCGCGTATGAGGTCGCCTCGTTGTACACCCCGGTTACGGGACAATAGTAGCCGATCGCCTGCAGGTCGGTCTGAAGCTCGGCTATAACGTTGCCGTTGACGTCGTTGCGAACCTTGCCGCCGTACACCCGGTTCGCATCGTTGTCATTGAGCCGGAAAGAGTCGTTCGGGTGATTGACGAAGAAGGCGCCGTAGATTCCGGCTACGTTGATATTCTTCGGCCGGAGTCCCAAACCTGCCGCTTCGACCTGCGTCCAGGGAAACTCGACTCCCGGATCCGTGAGCTTGCGGCCCAGCCGAATATTCGTCTTTGGGCAGGGTTTGCCTTTGATTTTCGTAGTAGCGATGTCGCTGTGCCCGACCACTCCTTCGGCGGGGATCGAACTTGCGAAGCCGTTGCGGATTCGGCCTATGAGCGCCACCGTGCTCGCGACCTGTCTTTGCGGATACGGTTCGTTTATCCGGTTCACTTGCTCGATCCCCACCGAGAAGGTGTCGACGTCGAACGCTCCCTTCCAGTTGCTGCAACCTGCGGAGTTGCCTACTTTCGATTCGAGAGCCAGCTTCACCACCTGCCCATCGGTATCGACCACATAATGAGGCGTGGCGCCTTCCGCTGGGTTAAGGAACGAATTGAAGGTGCTCTCGGCGGGGGCCATGTTCGAAGCTTCCTGGCTCGTGCGGTGCACCACGATGAGAGTCGGGTCGCCGACCCTCTTTCCGCTTCGAGTATTGGGCGATTTCATCCACACCGGCTGAATTCTTGCGGTTAGGTCGGATCCGTTGACCGTCAAGTCGGGGCTTCCGGATCTAACGATGACATTGCCCTTCAAATCGACCGGCGCTTCCAAGACTCGCCAGATTCGAGCAACGTCCGGCTTGTCAGTCGCCGTCGCGGGTCCGACTTCGCCTTGAAGCGTGTCCAGCGGGACGAATAGCAGCCGATAACCGCCGTCCGGCAACGCGGGTCCGCCCAGCACAGCCTTACCCTGCGAGTCGGTTCTTGCCCTCGCCTTGGCGACCGTTCCTTGCTTCAACTCTACGTTGCAGCCGGAAACCGGCTCGAGGTTGGTGTTGAAGACTCGGTTCCTGGCGACGATGTTGAGATTCAGCCCGTTCTGGGGCGGCGCGACGGTCAAATTCAGGACGTATGGGTCGTACTGTTTTTGATCGTCCTTGGACTTGCCTGAGACCTTGATGGTATAGCGGCCCGGAGGCGTGTTGTCCTTTACTCGAATAGCGATGAAGAACTTGCCGGCGCAGCCGCTCTTATTGCAATCGTCGACCTTGACGGGATTCGGGTTGAAAGTGAACTGGAAAGCGTCGCTCGCGGCGGGCGAGTTGTCGGAGAAGAAGAAGGCGGCCGCCGAGAGCTCGCACGTGTCGTTACGTTTGCCATCGTTACGAATCGCGAAGAGATTTTTTCCGCACTCGCTTCCAGCGAAGATGCTTGTGCCGCACGGCAGCACCTGCGGTTGGATTCCCTGACTCGGCGCTTCCATGAGAAAAAGCCCCTGCTGGATCGAGAATTCCTTGGTCTGCACCATTCCGCCCGCCGCGACGATCGTTATAGGTCCAGTGATCGCGCCCTGGGGCACGTCGAACTTGAGCGACGTGGTGGTTGATGTGGGCAACACGAGGGCCCGCACGTCTCCTTGCGCTCCCCTGAAGAAGACGCCCCGGTTAACACCCTCCACCGCGGTAAGACCTATGAAGTTCTTACCCGTGATGGTCACCCTCGTTCCGGTCCCGCCGCTCGGCGGATCGACAAGGTCAACCTCGGGCGCAGGCGGCGTTTCCACTATGAACTGAGCCGTCGCCACGCCACCGGGCGTCGTCACCGTCACCGGACCGCTCTTGGCGCCGATAGGAACCCACGTTTCTATCATCGCGCTGTCTTCGAAGTATCTGGCTATCCCGGCGTCGCGGTTGTTGAAAAATACGACGCTGCTGGGCGGATTCGATATCTGCAGCAGGTTCTGCCCGAAGATCGTCACCGGTTTTTCTTCAGTGGCGGAAGCCGGTTCAATGCGATCGATCTTTGGAGCAGGAAGCGGAGTCACGGTAAACTCCATATCGCTGACGGCGTTTCCGTTTGCCGTCATAACCGCGATTCTTACCTTGATCGGACCCTCCGAGGGAGTCCTAAAAATCGGCACGCCGGCCGCGATCTCGGTTTCAGAGACGGTGCGGAACCCAGCCGTCCGATCGCCGAATAAGACTCCGGTGACGCCCTTGAAACCCTGACCGACGATGGTCACGCTCTGATCCTTATAGTCTCTGTCCGGTGAGAAGCTGATGATCTTAGGGCCGGCTGGAATAATGCTGAACACGGCGTCGCTACGGTCGCCGGCCTGATTGCCCGCGGCGTCACGCGCCACGACGCGAATCAACCCCTGAGTCGTGGTCTGAGACGGCACGGTCCAAGGGAAGCTCTGATCCGTTCCCGAGAGGCCGGTTGCGATATCGGTAAAGTTAGCGCCGCCATCAGCCGAGAACTTCACGTCGTGGGCGGCTACTCCGGCATTGTCGCTGCTGCGCCACTCGACGAGGAAAGGCTGGCCTGTCCGCAAGACCTCGCCGCCGTTTGGCTTCAAGACCGTAACGGCAGGCGCGATGGTGTCGCGAGTTTGAATCGTGAACGTGGCGTCGCTTCGGTCGCCGCCTTGATTGACGGCGGCGTCGCGGGCTACTACTCGAATGACGCCCTGCATCGTGGTTTGCGCAGGCACGGTCCACTGGAAGCTCTGAGCCGATCCCGCCAGGTTAGTTGCTATGTCCACAAACGTCGTACCGCCATCGCGCGAGAACTTCACATCGTGAGCGACGACGCCGACGTTGTCGCTGCTCAACCATTGAATAAGGAATGGTTGGTTGGCTTGAAGAATCTCGCCGCCGTTTGGAGAGAGCACCTGCACAGTCGGCGGGATCGTGTCGCCCGCCGGTTGAGCTTGAATGATAAAGTTGGCGTCGCTGCGATCTCCTGCTTGATTGCCTGCGGCGTCACGAGCCACTACACGAATCACGCCTTGAATCGTGGCCTGCAGCGGAACCGACCACGAAAAGCTCTTGGTTGCGCCGCTCAAGTTCGTGGTGATGTCGGTAAACGTCGTACCGCCGTCGCGCGAGAACTTCACATCGTGAGCGACGACGCCGACGTTGTCGCTGCTCAACCATTGAATAAGGAATGGTTGGTTGGCTTGAAGAATCTCGCCGCCGTTCGGAGAAAGCACCTGCACCGTGGGCGGGATCGTGTCGCCGGCCGGTTGAGCTTGAATGATAAAGTTGGCGTCGCTGCGATCTCCGGCTTGATTGCCTGCTGCGTCGCGGGCGACGACGCGAATTACGCCTTGAGACGTGGCCTGCAGCGGAACCGACCACGAAAAGCTCTTGGTTGCGCCGCTCAAGTTCGTGGCGATGTCGGTAAACGTCGTACCGCCGTCGCGCGAGAACTTCACATCGTGGGCGACGACGGCGACGTTGTCGCTGCTCAACCATTGAATAAGGAATGATTGGTTGGCTTGAAGAACCTCTCCGCCGTTCGGAGAAAGCACCTGCACCGTCGGCGGGGTCGTATCCCCGGCCGGTTGAGCTTGGATGATAAAGTTGGCGTCGCTGCGATCTCCTGCTTGATTGCCGGCGGCGTCGCGAGCGACGACACGAATCACGCCTTGAGACGTGGCCTGCAGCGGAACCATCCACGAAAAGCTCTTGGTTGCGCCGCTCAAGTTCGTAGCGATGTCGGTAAAGGTAGCTCCGCCATCGCGCGAGAACTTCACATCGTGGGCGACGACGGCGACGTTGTCGCTGCTGAGCCATTGAATAAGGAACTGCTGGTTGGCTTGAAGAATCTCGCCGCCGTTTGGAGAAAGCACCTGCACCGTGGGCGGGATCGTGTCGCCTGCCGGTTGAGCCTGAATGATAAAGTTTGCGTCGCTGCGGTCTCCGGCTTGATTGCCGGCAGCGTCACGGGCAACGACACGAATTACGCCTTGACTAGTTCCTTGAGCCGGCACGGTCCAGAAAAAGCTCTGAGTCGATCCTGATAGATTGGTGGCGACGTCGATGAAGCTGGCGCCACCGTCGCGCGAGAACTTCACATCGTGGGCGGCTACTCCAACATTGTCGCTGCTGAGCCATTGAATAAGGAACTGCTGGTTGCCTTGAAGAACCTCACCGCCGTTTGGTGAGAGCACCTGAACAATTGGAGCGATCATGTCGGCCAGCGTTCCGATCGTGAAAAAGCCGTCGCTGCGGTCGCCGGACTGGTTGCCGGCGCCGTCTCGAGCGACAACGCGAACCAGGCCCTGCGTAGTATTGCCTGACGGCAGAAAGGAAAAGCTGTTGGCGGAACCTGGAAGATTGACTGCGACGTCCGTGAATGTCGCGCCGCCGTCGCGTGAGAACTTTACATCGTGAGCGATTACGCCGATATCGTCGCTACTTTGCCATTGAACGAGAATCGGCGCGCCTGCCTGGAAGACCTCTCCGCCGTTCGGCGATAGAACCTGCACCGTGGGCGGCGTGAGGTCAACAATCTGAATTGGGTTTGGATTGATTGGCGATGTTGGTAATGCAATCTCCGGCTGCGCGATAGGCGGGGCCCCTCGGCTGACTACTCCATCCGCGCCGGAAGAATCTTCTACTGAACTCGACATAAGTCACCTTCATGATTTCATAGTGTCCTGTATCCCGAATCTTCCTTACGCAGGATGCTTAGCTATTGGATGGGTGCTAGATGCGTGCTAGGAGAAGAGCGGCTGGAATCGAACGGGCTGCTGTGTCCAATTCCACCAATGCAGAGACCGTGTGGAAATCACAAAGACCGCACCCGAGTGTGAAGACCCTTCAAGCTCAGCCTACAACGAGGGCGCCGTTCTTTCTTTCTCAAATCCCCCACACGGCAGTGTGTGGACGATTCAAGCTCGACCTACAACAAGTGCGACCTGTTCTCTTTTTCAAATCCCCCACACGGCAGTGTGGGGATGGTTCACGCTCAACCTACACAAAGGCCGCCGTCTTCCCCTTCCCAAATCCCCCACACGGCAGTGTGGGGATGGTTCACGCTCAACCTACACAAAGGCCGCTTTCTTTCCTTTCCCAAATCCCACCCTAGACGCTCAGCTTTTGGGTTAGGCCGGTGAGCATGCGTTTGACCTCGACGACACGGTGAACCGTCTGCTATAGGCTTTCATATTTAGGAACCAACCTGTTGTCGTTCTTATTTCCATAAGCGACTAACAGTGTAAGATCGCCGCCCTTGATTCAAGCCTGCGCGCTTGCCTTTTGTTTCGACGCTCCACGATAATCATCGCCCTATGGCTTCCGTAAGAGTTAGATTTGCCCCGTCGCCGACCGGTTATCTTCACGTGGGCGGGGCGCGCACGGCTTTGTTCAACTGGTTGTACGCCCGCAAGCACGGCGGCGTATTCATTCTCAGAATAGAAGACACCGACCTTCAACGGTCCTCGGACGCAATGGTTCAAGGGATTCTCGACGGAATTCACTGGCTCGGGCTCGACCCCGGCGAGGGGCCTCTTTTTCAATCGTCTTTCCTCGAAGAGCATCGCGCCGCCGCCCAGCGCCTCATCGATGAAGGCAAGGCTTATTACGACTTCACTCCTAAGCTGGAAACCGACGATCGTACGGTGAAAGAGAAGATGGTCGATCGTCTCAAAGCTCAAGCCCAAACCGGCAAAGAGCCCAACCCGTATAGGGATATTCCCGCCGAGGAGGCTCGCGCCCGCGTCGAGTCCGGCGAGCCGGCCGCGATCAGGCTCAAAGTCCCGAGTTCCGGGGTGTCCAGATTCGAAGACATGGTTTACGGGCCACAGGAGCGCGATTATTCCGACATAGAGGATCTAGTGCTGATCCGGTCAGACGGCCATCCGCTTTACAACCTCTCCGTCGTGGTCGATGACATTCAAATGCGGATCACCGATGTAATCCGGGGGCAAGATCATCTGACGAATACTCACAAGCAGGTCTTGCTCTATCAGGCGCTTGGGGCGCGGGTTCCCAGGTTCGCGCATCTGCCGCTTATTTTCGCGCCGGGGAGAGAGAAACTCTCGAAGCGCAAGCACGGCGAGGTTGTTTCAGTAACAACTTATAGAGACCGGGGCTTCCTTCCGGACGCGCTCGTGAATTTTCTCGCTTTACTGGGCTGGTCGCCCGGAGGCGATCTGGAAATCATGTCCAGAAATGAATTGATTGAGAAGTTTTCGCTCGAACAAGTGAACAAGTCGGCGGCTGTGTTTAACTTCAACGAGAGCGATGCGCGCGACTGGACCGATCCAAAGGCGCTTTGGATGAACGGCGAGTACATCAAGTCAACGCCGCTAGACCAACTCTCGCCAATGGTCTCCGGATTTCTAAAAGAGGCGGGGCTCTGGCGGCCCGAGTACGAGGCCGAGCGATCGGAATGGTTTGGCCGGACCGTTGATCTGCTGCGAGCCCGTTACCGCACATTGGCTGACTTTGCCGAGCTTGGCCGGCCGTATTTCACCGACGACTTCCCCTGCGATCCCGCGGCGGTCAAGAAGAATCTCAAGGACGATCGGCTGAAGCAGTTGTTACCCGAGTTGGCGAGCCGTTTGGAATCGCTTGCCGAGTTCACTCATGAAAGCGCGGAGGCCGCCTTGAGATCGTTAGCCGATGAGCAGGGGATCAAGGCGGGCCTGTTGATCAACGCCGCGCGGACTGCTCTGACGGGACAGTCGGTTGGCCCCGGCATGTTCGAAATAATGGTGGCGCTCGAACAAACAAGAACAGTCGACCGGTTGAGGCGCGCGGTTCATTTATTGTAAGGAAAGGTTATCACCGCGGGAATTTGTATTGACTGAGTTGCGGTTCAACCGTATTCTCTGCTCAAGGTCCCTACGGTATTAATGGAGACATGCCTCTGCTTGCTGCCCTCTTGTGACGGTTGTATCTTTGAGCCGGGTGGTTTTGGGAATGAAGCCTGCGCCGATTAATTTGATATCAAGCGGAGTCGAGCCGATAGACGAGCTGCTTGGGGGACTGGCGCGCGGCCAATTGTACCTGGTTCATGGCGAATCGTCGGGCAAGGCGCTGTTTGGCGTCAAGTTTCTGATCGAGGGTTTGAAGAGGGGTGAGGCCGGCGCGCTTGTCATTAATTATTCGCCCGAAGACGCGATAAGAAGATTCGCCCGCCTGGGCTACGACTGCCGTGATGACGTGTTGAACGCGCGGTTGGTGATTCTCGAGTGCGCGGGCGACATAAGTTCGCGAGTCGGCAAGCTGCGCGAGATCGGGCCGATGCTGTCCGAGTTGAAATGGCTCATGGGAGATACGCAGCCGAGCCGCCTGGTCTTTGATTCGATCGCGCATCTCCTCGGCGGCGAAAACGGCCAACTCGCCAGCCGGGTTCGTGAGTTTATTTTGTGGGCCGAGCGGTTCGGCTCGACTTCGTTGCTCATTTCAAACGGCCACAGCGGCGACTTGATTGGTTTTCTAAAACCTCACGTGAACCAATCGTTCAAGTTCGAAGTCAAGGAGGTTGGCGAGCGAGCGGTCCGCTTCATCTCGTTCGAGAAATCAAAGGACATCCCCGAACAAGCGGTGGAAGTCGACCCGTCTCGCGGAATATTTCTCCTCGACCGCTCGAAAACCGGCGGACGCTCCGGCCAGGGTCAAAACAGCGAAAGCAAAGAAACGCCGGGTCGGCCAGACATGGCTTCGCAAACTGACGCTTCGCAAACTGACGAACGGTCCGAGCTCCGAGTTGAAAAAGGAACTGACAGCGTGACTGGTGAGTCTATCGCCGATAACGATCTCTCGACCCCTCCGGCTCAGAGCAAAGAAGCAGACCTGGCCGGCGCCGGGTTCGGTCTGGTGGAACCGGGTTTTGAGCCAACCGGGCGGCAAGGGGGACAACCACCGCATTACGAGATCGCTTTGCAGGATGAACCCGAAGCGCTGGCTGACCTGTTCGATTCGCTTTTGTTCGATGGAGACGCACCGGCGGCGGCGCATTCGAACGGCTCTAACGGTGACGGCGCGCCGGCTCAGCTTCATAAGCCTCCATCTGATCCTTTGATAGACAACTTAGTCTTTCACGCGAGCAATGAATCGAGGTTTCAGGTTCCCGAGGCGCGGGCGCTGGCTATGGATCAAATACTAAGCACGCCGGGGCCGGTATCAACGGCGCTTGACGGACCTGCTCACGCAGCGCAGGCGTCCGACGTTTCGCATTCGGCTCCGTCGCCGATTCGGAATCGCGAAAATAAGCGCGAAATGGAATCGGAGCCGGAGACTTCAGTTCCTGGCTTTGATCCGAAGAGCCTTAATATTCTAATAATCGACGGCGATCCAGCGTCGATGGAGGTGCTCGGCCGGGCTCTGAGTGAGTACACGGTTGAGGCGGCTCCCGACGGCGTGAGCGGGTTGCTGAAACTTATCTCTTTCAAAGCGGATCTGATTATATTCGACGTTGACGGACCGGTGGTTGACGGATTCACTCTGCTGGCGCAAATAAGATCGACGCTGCCGACGCCGATCATCGCACTATCGAGTTCTCATCTTCGGTCCACCGATCGCATTCAATCGGCTTATCTAGGGGCGGATTATTATCTCACGAAGCCGTTCAGCATAATCGAGCTGCGTCAGAAGGTAAGACAGTTATTGGCGCGGCATCGGGGAATACGTGAATGGATCACGGCGCCGGCTGCAGCTCCGGTCAATCTGGCCGAAGATCGCCGCGCCGCCGCCTATTGCGCTCAGGATTTGTTGGAAGTCGGAAGCGCGGCGCGGCCGAAGCAGGCTCAGGCGCCGCTTCAAACAGAACGGAAACCGGATCAAGGCCGCGAAGGCGTTGAGTCGCGGCGGAGCGGGGACCGCCGTGGAAATTCCGGCGACGCCGATGGCGAACAATTCATCGCGTATAGGGATTTCACCAAGCTCGTGGAGGAGAAAGTCAACGCGGCGATGGTCCGGGGAACGGCTTTCTCAATCGTCGGCTGCCAGCTTCCCAACATGACCGCGCGCGGAGGCGACACCGCGACCAAACTCTTCGGGTTGATTCAATCGCTGGTTAGAAGCTGCGACTGCATTTCCCTGAATGAGAAGCGCGACTTCGTGGTTCTGCTGTCGGACGCCGATACGGCGGGTGGCAAGGCTTTCATCAACCGGCTCACCACTCGAGTGAAAACCGTCATGAATCAGGAGCCGTCGATCTGGATGAGAAGCTTCCCCGATTTGGAAGATTAGCCGGAC
>JAHFUG010000437.1:0-2591 GCA_023265195.1 Blastocatellia bacterium
GAGGGGATGGGGGAATTGATGATTGATGATTGATGATTGGGGGAGGGGATGGGGGAATTGATGATTGATGATTGAGGAATTGATGAATGATAATTGGGGGATGGGGAATTGATGATTGATGATTGATGATTGGCGGAGGGGATGGGGGAATTGATGATTGATGATTGATGATTGGGGAATGGGGAATTGGGGAAAGCGAATTCGAAGCCGCTGATTGCTGAACGCTGATTGCTGAACGCTGACCGCTGATAGCTGACCGCTGATAGCTGACCGCTGATAGCTGACCGCTGATTGCTGAACGCTGATTGCTGAACGCTGATTGCCAATGAGCTTAATAGGTAGAGATTTTCTAAGCACCGCTGACTTCACGCGCGACGAACTGACTGAATTGATCGATCTTGCCGCGGATTTCAAGTCAGGCGGCCACGACGAGAGGTCGTTGCTCGGGAAGAGCGTTGCTCTGGTTTTTTTCAATCCATCGCTCAGAACTCGCACGTCGATGGAGATCGCGATCTATCAGCTTGGCGGCCACCCCGTCACCTTAGACGTAGGGAAGGGAAGCTGGAGCATCGAGCATCGCGAATCCGCCGTGATGGACGCCGACAAGACCGAGCACATAAAAGAAGCCGCGCGAGTGCTCTCGCGGTACGCCGCGGGGATCGGGGTGCGAGCCTTCCCGGAGATGCTGAACTACGCGGCGGAGATGACCGATCCCGTCGTGCGTGGCTTCGCCCGATACAGCGATGCGCCCGTGTTCAACCTCGAGTCAGCGCGGCATCATCCCTTTCAGGGGCTCGCCGATGTGATGACGATTCGAGAGAAGTTGGGCGGGTTGTCTGGGAACCGAGTCGTGCTCTCCTGGGCTTATCATCCCAAGCCGCTGCCGATGGCCGTTCCGAATTCGTTCGCATTGATCGCGGCTCAGTTCGGCCTGGATCTGACGATAGCGTGCCCGCCTGAATACGATCTCGGCGAAGAGGCGATGGACGAGATAAAGAGCGCTTCGGAGGCGAATGGCGGTCGAGTTCGAATCTCTCGCGACTTTCGCGAAGCTTGCGGAGGCGCGCGAATCGTTTACGCCAAGAGCTGGGGCAGCAAGCTGTTTTATGGGCGCGGCGCGGAAGAGATAGCCTGCCGGCAAAAGTACCGCGATTGGCGAATCGATGAAGACGTGATGGCCACAACCGATGAGGGATGGTTCATGCATTGTCTGCCAGTCCGCCGCAACGTCGTAGTGACTGACGGCGTTCTCGATGGGCGATGGAGTGCGGCGATCGATCAAGCCGAAAACCGGTTGCACGTACAAAAGGCGGTGCTCGCTTCTATTCTGTGAGGTGGGAGGATGGCCGCAAAAAGGCTCAGAAAGCACATGAAAGAAGAAGAGCAGGGGGAGACGGAGAACGACCAAAGTAACGCGACGGCGGTTGGGTCGTTAGGCAAATTCATTATGTGAGTCTTGTGCTCTTTTGTGGCCTGAGTTTCCCTGGAGAGTTCAATGAGTCAGGAACGGCTTGATCTGCTGCGTGAAGCGCTGCCTTACATACAGAGGTTCAAGAACAAAATCTTCGTCGTAAAGCTCTCGGGCAAAGTCACCGAGGATCAGGATCAACTCAACTCGCTTGCCGAGGAGATCACCCTGTGCCAACAAGTCGGCATTCACATCGCCGTCATTCATGGCGGCGGTAAGCAACTAACCGCCATCGCCGAGCGGCTCGGGATCGAGCAGCGGCTGGTCAACGGGCGCCGCGTGACGGACGCGGATACTCTCGAAGTCGCGAAGATGGTGTTCGCCGGCCAGATCAACATGGACATTCTGTCCGCTCTTCGGCGGGCGGGTTCGGAAACCGTCGGACTGTCGGGCGTTGACGGAAACATAATTAATGCGAAACGGCGCGAGATTCAAAACGTCTTGAATCAAGAGACCGGCGAGGTCGAAGCCATAGACTTCGGCCACGTTGGCGACATAGTCGACATAAACGTTCGATTGATCAAGCTGCTTTTGGACAACGGCTACATACCCGTCGTGTCGTCTCTCGGCGCGGACGAGCAAGGCAACGTGTACAACATCAACGCCGACACCATAGCCGCGGAGATAGCCGTTCATCTGAAGGCCGAGAAGCTGGTCATCCTCACGGACGTGGACGGAATCTTGACCGACCGCAACGACTCCTCTTCGCGGATATCGCGGCTGACCGTTGAAGACGCCGACCGGCTGGTCAAGGAAAAGATCGTATCTTCCGGAATGCTGCCCAAGCTGGCGGCCATAGCTCATCTGATTCGGCGTGGAGTTCGCAGCGCGCACATAATCAACGGCTCCAGGAGGAATGCGCTTTTGAATGAGGTATTCACGGACGAAGGGGCCGGGACGATGGTCACCAATGATCAGGTACTGGCGAGTGAGTAGACCGTCCAGAATAAACCCCTTGCTCTTCCAGAGTTCCTTAGGGGATTTTCAAGGAAAACTACGTTCCGTTTTTGAGTTATGCGTCAGCGCGCGATGAGGACCGCCGGTGAAGTGAGGACTTCACCGCTTCCGCCCCTCCGTAGGAGGGTCTGGAGTTTGGCCATTTCTTCCGCCCTCCGTAGGAGGG
>JAHFUG010000437.1:2691-6234 GCA_023265195.1 Blastocatellia bacterium
AAGCGCTCCCTTCGCCGTCATCGGACATGAATTGACTTCGAATGACGTCACTGCTAGCCTTTCGCATTGCCTTGACCAGGCGTTTTTTACAAATCGATCAAGCTTGCCTGATTTTGCTCTATCGCCTTGCATCAGGCGCCGGGAGGAATTAATGAAGCGATATATTGCATCGATATTGATTCTTGGAGTCTCGATATCTGCGTCGGCAGCCCAACAACAACGACGCACGAATTCGCCTCAGCAGCCATCCCGCATCTTCACCATCAACGACCTTCTCATGACAAGACGAGTGGCTGATCCCCAGCTTTCACCCGACGGCAGCACTGTTGCGTACACTATTTCAGACACCAACAAATCCGCCAATAAGCGGAATACTCAAATCTATCTTGTGCCGCTGGAAGGCGGCGAGCCTCGCCAGTTGACGAGCGGCGCTTCATCAAGCTCACCTCGTTGGTCTCCCGACGGTAAGAAACTCGCGTTCGTCTCGGCCCGCGATGGTGAGTCGCAGATATGGACTATCCAGTTGTCGAGCGGCGAGATGGAAAAGGTCACATCGATTTCGACCGGGACGGCAGGCCCTGTCTGGTCGCGCGACGGCCGCTGGTTCGCCTTCACTTCCGATGTGTATCCGGAATGCTCCGGCGACGACTGCAACAGCAAGCGCGAAAAGAACTCTAGCGAGAGCAAGGTCAAGGCCAAGATAGCCGACCGGTTGCTGTTTAGGCATTGGAATTCTTGGAAGGACGGAAAGAGATCTCACGTGTTTGTTGTCTCCAGCGCGGGGGGAGCCGCCCGAGACATGACGCCCGGCGACCATGACGCTCCCCCATTCAGCCTGGGAGGGCCCGACGATTATGCGTTCTCGCCCGATTCCAGGGAACTGGCATTTGCGCGCAACACAGACAGGGTCGAGGCGTTGTCAACCAACGGGGACATTTTTGTAATGCCGGTCGCCGGTGGAGAGGCGCGGCGGATAACGCGCGACAACCCGGCCAATGATCTCTCGCCTCAATATTCACCGGACGGCCTGTATCTAGCCTATCGAGCCCAGTCAAGGCCGGGCTTCGAATCAGATCGCTGGCGCCTGATGCTTTATGACCGCAAGACGGGGCAGACCCATCCACTGGCGAATCAGCCGGACTCCTCGGTTGAGAGCTTTACGTTTTCGCCGGACGGCAAGAAGGTGTATGTGACCGCGGCGGATCGCGGGCGGCAGCCTATATACGAAGTTTCGATTGCTGGAGGCGCCTGGCGGAAGCTCGTTAACGAATCCTCCAATGACGACGTTAGTATTTCAGCTAATGGAAAGACAATAGTCTTTACGCGGCAGAGCATGGCGAAGCCGATAGATATCTATCGCGCTAACTCGGATGGCTCAGGCGCCACTCAGCTTACGCGGACGAATGACGCCAACTTCTCTGAATTCGGATTAAAGCCCGCTGAGGATGTGAACTGGGAAGGTGCGGCGGGAGCTAAGGCGCATGGCTTCCTAACCAAGCCGCCGAACTTCACACCCTCGAAGAAGTGGCCTCTTATTGTGTTGATTCACGGCGGACCTCAGGGCGCCTGGAACGACGCCTGGAGCTATCGCTGGAATCCCGAGGTGTTCGCCTCGGCGGGATACGTCGTTTTCAGTCCCAATCCGCGAGGTTCGACGGGCTACGGACAGAAGTTCGTCGACGAGATCTCGGGAGATTGGGCGGGAAAGGTCTTCACCGATCTGACCAATGGAGTCGCGTACGTAGCGGCGTTGCCGTTCATCGACCGCGACCGCATAGGGGCGGCCGGCGGAAGCTACGGCGGATACATGGTCAACTGGATCGAGGGCCACAACGAAGATCCGAGGTTTCAATTCAAAGCGCTGGTTTCACACGCGGGTATTTACGATCTCGCGTCGATGTATGGAGCGACGGAGGAGTTGTGGTTCATGGAATGGGAATTCAAGGGCACGCCGTGGACAAATCCCGAGATGTACAAGCTCTGGTCGCCACACGTTTATGCGAGAAATTTCAGGACCCCGATGCTGGTTGTCCACGGAGAACTGGATTATCGCGTCCCCGTCGGCGAGGGACTTCAACTGTTCACCGCTTTGCAGCGGCAAGGCGTCGAGTCGAAGTTACTGTACTTCCCCGACGAGGGTCACTGGGTGCTGAAGCCACAAAACTCGGAACTCTGGTATGACACGGTTCTGTCCTGGTTTGACTCCCATTTGAAAGCGAAAGCTCAGCCCTAAAGAGCGAGGATGAGTACTACGCTTTATGCGTATGGGCGTTTACGTCTGAAACGGAGAACGGCTCGTTCCTATCTGAAAATCGAAAACTGGCGGCTGAAATCTGTTTGGCTCAGATGAAGAGTTCTTCGTCCTGGTAAGCGCGGTCTATTGCCTTTTTATCGCGGTTGAAGAGGGTCTCGATCATCTTGCGGATACCAGCAATCAACGCCGACAGCTCGCGGAGCGGCTTCACGAGCGTCGACTGAAATTCAAGGGTTGTGTCTTCGACCCTAACCTGAGTTCGCGTAAGCAGCCGGTCGAGGTCGTTCACCTGGCGCTCCAGCATGGAGTTCGACTGATCCAGCGTGTTTGAGAACTGAGTGGCCTGATGGCGGGCAAGCTCGACAATTTCCTTCGATGAAACCGCGATCGCGGCCGACACAGCGCGTGTTTCAACGGTGATCTTATCGAAGGACTCCCTGGCCTGTGCGCCGACCTTCTCGACGGTGCTCTTCACGACGGCAACCGTGGCATGGGCTTGCGTCAACACCGGTTCCACCTTTGCCTGGAGCTCCTGAGCGATCTGAATCAGTTTTTTGAGTGAGGAATTGATGCGAAGGAACACGAGCGCTTGAATGACAAAGCTAAGCGCTATGATCATCGCCGCCACTGCAACAACGGTGTTGAACGTGTGTTGATCCAATGAGTGCGGGTCTCCCTCTGAAGAGTACGAATGCGACCGGTCATACTTTGAGGATGAGGGCGCGGGATCAATACCGCGCCCATTCCGGAAAGTTCATTGCGCCTGATCGAGCCCCCTCCGCCGGTTCATGCTTCTTGTCCTTCCACGGCGGCGCTGCTCTTGCGCTTCTCTTCCTTGTAGGCTTGCTTTCCTGCTTCAATCGCCGCCGAAAGTTGATCCTTTTGACGGCCAGCGATATCGGTCATGTAATCGGCTCCGGTCGCGACCTTCTCGCGAGCCGACCCATAAATCTCCGATACTTTGCCGCGGCTTGTGTCATATAGATCGTTGGCTCGTTCCCCTATCTGGCGAGCGCCCTCGCCCGCGGCGTCCAAGCCCTTCCTCGAAAGATCGGCAATATCGCCTCGCAATTCGCGGCCCGATTTAGGAGCGAACAATAGAGCCAGGGTCGCGCCTATTCCGGCCCCTATCAGCAAGAATGTCAGCTTCTCGGCTGCTGACCCGCCGTCTTCCTTTGACATTGAAGTGACTCCTTCTCTGAGAATGTTCAAAGCTCATGAATGCAGTGCGGAACTATATCACTTCGGGAGAGAGAGCAGCAAGATGACGGCCTCGGAACATTGAGAAG
>JAHFUG010000438.1 GCA_023265195.1 Blastocatellia bacterium
CGCTGTAAAGGTCTGTTTGGGGAGCCGTGTGCGTGAATAGTGCAAGCACGGTTCTGCGAGGGGCTGGGGCCAACTGGTGCGCAAGCATTGGGAGAAACCAGCCTACTCACCTCCCCGCTCGCCTCGTTGTGGCCAGTTTGAGTGAATCGTACAGCGAGGGAGCGGGGATAAATCCCTCTTCCCAACCTGTTATTTTCTGATATCGAACGTGAAATTTTGTTTTTGCTCTTCCCGAGAATGGCCTCGCCTTAGCCGAGGATCAATATGGCGAAGATTAACACCGTCAAAGGCGCAGTCGATTCCACCAGCCTCGGCGTGACGCTCATGCACGAACACGTGTTCGTTCTGTCGCCCGAGATCATGCAGAATTATCCCGAAGGCTGGGGGGATGAGGACCAGCGAGTGTTGGACGCCATCGCGCGATTGAACGAACTCAAAGCGAGAGGCGTCGACTCGATTGTTGACCTTACGGTGATCGGGCTGGGCCGCTACATACCGCGCATTCAACGGGTCGCGGAGCAAACCGAGATCAACATCATAGTTGCAACCGGAGTGTACACGTACAACGAAGTCCCGATGTATTTTCATTTTCAAGGACCGGGCGCGCTGCTCGGCGGCCCCGAGCTGATGACCGATATGTTCGTCCGCGACATAGAAGAGGGAATCGCCGGCACGGGCGTCAGAGCAGCTATTCTGAAGTGCGCCACGGATAAGCAAGGCGTCACGCCCGGGGTGGAACGGGTGCTTCGCGCGGTGGCGCAGGCTCATAGACGAACCGGCGTTCCAATCTCGACTCATACCCACGCGCCGACCCGCCGCGGACTCGAGCAGCAAGACATATTCCGGCAAGAAGGAGTTGATCCGAGCCGAGTGATCATAGGCCATTCAGGCGACACCACCGACGTCGAGTATCTCGAAGAGCTGATCGCGGCAGGGTCCTATATCGGAATGGATCGCTTCGGCATTGATACGCTGCTTTCCTTTGAAGACCGGGTAAACACCGTCGCGCGAATGTGCGAGCGCGGCCACTCCGGCATGATGGTTCTGTCTCACGACGCCGCCTGTTTCAATGACTGGCTGCCCGAACGGGCCATACCGGCGATTCTGCCGAACTGGCATTACCTTCATATCCACAACGACGTCATACCGGCGCTAAAATCGCGCGGCGTAACCGATGAACATATGCACGCGATGCTCGTCGAGAATCCCCGCAGAATATTCCAGAGACAGGGCTCTTACTGATGATCAAACCATTCGACTATTCGGGAATAACACGCGGTTCGGATCACGTCGCGCGTTATGACAACCGTCCTCGATCGCTCGTGGAAATGCTGAGGGTCACCGTCGACAAAACCCCGAATGCGGAAGCAATCGCCGAGATTGGCGGAGAGCGAATCACCTACAGTCAGTTCTGGAATCGAGCCAGCCGCGTCTCCGGCGGTCTGCGGCAAGCAGGCGTGAAAAAAGGAGACCGAGTGGCGATCCGGCTGGGCAATAGCCTGAATTGGTGTGTTGCGTTCTTCGGCGCGCAGATGGCCGGAGCGGTCGCGGTTCCGGTGAACACCCGGTTCAGCGAGCCCGAAGTCGAGTACGTCGTTTCCGATTCGGGGTCGTCTTTTATCTTCGCGCCGGGCGGCTTATTGCCGGAGTCCGATCCGTTCGTGGCCGAAGACCTCGAACGGAAAGATCTGGCCGCGATCTTCTATACGAGCGGCACGACCGGGTTTCCCAAGGGCGCTATGACGACCCACGAGAACTTTCTCACCAACGTCGAGAACTGTCACCGCGTGGTCGAGCTTCCCATGGACGGCAGTGGAAGGAACCTTGTGTCAGTGCCGCTATTCCATGTAACGGGCTGCAACAGCCAGTTTCTCGCGAGCTGCGAGGGAGGCGACTTGCTGGTCATCTTGCCTTCGTTCGACGTTCAGAGTTTCTTGAAGGCAATTATCGACGAACGAATCAATCGCATGGCGTCGGTTCCGGCGATCTACTGGCTCGCGATAAACCAGCCGGGTTTCGGCGGATTGGATACGAGGTGTGTCCGGTCGCTCTCATACGGCGGGGCCCCGATCGCGCCCGAGTTGGTTTCCAGGATCATGGAGGCGTTTCCGAACGCGCGAGTCGGCAACGGATTCGGGCTGACCGAGACTTCATCCGTGGCGACTTTCCTGCCGCACGAATTCGCTCATTCGCGCCCGGAGACGGTTGGGTTCGCGGCCCCCGTGGTCGACGTCGATCTGTTCGAGAAAGACCCGGAGACTGGTGTTGGCGAATTGCTGATTCGCGGCTCCAACGTGGTCAAAGGCTATTGGAACAAACCCGAGGCGACGGCTGAAACCTTCGTCGATGGCTGGCTTCACACGGGTGACATGGCCCGGCTTGATGAAGAGGGCTTCGTACAGATCGTCGACCGCAAGAAGGACATGATTTGCCGGGGCGGCGAGAACGTCTACTGCGTCGAAGTCGAGAACGCATTGGCGGGACACCCGTCGGTTCTGGAAGTTGCCGTCGTAGGGGTGCCCGACGAGATGATGGGAGAGAAGGTCGGAGCGGTCATCGTGCCTCAGCCGAATTCGAAGGCCGATCCGCTGGATATCGTTTCTTTCGCGAGGGAACATCTTGCGGACTTCAAGGTTCCGCAATTCATCTCCATGCGGAAAGAGCCCCTTCCCCGGAATCCCGGCGGGAAAATACTGAAGCCCGTGTTGAGAAAAGACACCAATTGGGGAAAGCAACTTCGGTGAGTCAGCTTCTTCGCGGGCGCCTTTTTCCAGACGCGGCAAATGTAGTATCGTTCAAAGACCCCCGCATCGCCGCCATTTCGGAGTGAGACTATGAGTTCAGTGTTCAATCTCGAGGGCAAGACCGCTCTCGTTACCGGAGGAGGCCGCGGCATCGGCAAAGCAATAGCCTTCAGGCTCGCGGAAGCCGGCGCCAACGTTGTCATCGCAAGCAGAAAATTGGAAAACCTTGAAGCGGCAGCCGCTGAGTTCTCGGGTCTGCCTGGAAGAACCGTTCCAATTGCGTGTCACGTGGGGAAAGAGGAAGATATCGCCAGCCTTGTAGCCGGCGCCGAAAAGCAATTGGGTCCCATCGACATACTCGTCAATAACAGCGCCACCAACATTGGCCAGGGTCCCGCTCTTGAAGTCACCGACGACATGCTGACGAAGATGGTGGACATCAACGTCCTTTCCGCGCTGCGATTGATCCGGCGCATTGTCCCGGGAATGATCGATCGAAAAACCGGCGGCTCGATCATCAACATAGTCTCTATCGCGGGGCTCAGGCCGCAAGCGGGTGGTCTGCTCTACAGCTTCACGAAGGCCGGTCTGATAATGATGACTCGAACGTGGGCCGTCGAGTTCGGCCACTACAACATCCGTGTCAACGCTATCGCGCCGGGGCTCATAAAGACCGATTTCAGCGAGTACTTCTGGAAGAACGACGAGTATGTCAAACGGATCGAAGCGACTCAGCCGATCCCTCGAATCGGAACCCCGGAAGAAATTGGCGGCCTCGCGCTCTATCTGGCCTCTGACGAATCTTCTTTCGTGACGGGTCAGACCTTTGTTGTTGACGGTGGGGCCACGGCGAGATGATCGATCACTGCGGGACCTTTAAATGTATCGTAGAGAAGTGAACTTCACCGCGGAGGCGCAGAGAACGCAGAGACAGCGCAGAGCCTTCCCTCTGCGTTCGCCGCGCCTCCGCGGTGAAAGGTGTTTCGCGACAGCGATCTGACTCGTCAACGGCCACTTTGATATCGAGAGGAACTAATAATGGACTTCGAGTATTCGGATAACGTGAAGAAGCTTCAGAAGCGGCTCACCGGCTTCATGGACGCCTACATCTATCCCAACGAGGAGACCTTCTACAACCAGATCAACGAGGGCGACCGTTGGAGCCCGGTTCAAATCATCGAAGACTTGAAGCCAAAAGCCCGGGCCGCTGATTTGTGGAATCTCTTCTTGCCGGAGGATGAACTGGGCGCGGGCCTGACCAACCTCGAATATGCGCCGTTGTGCGAGATCATGGGCCGTTCCGTTATGGCCCCCGAGGTCTTCAATTGCTCGGCCCCTGACACCGGCAACATGGAAGTGCTGGCGCGCTATGGCGGCGCCGAGCAAAAAGAGCGATGGCTGAAGCCGCTGCTCGCCGGCGAGATTCGTTCCTGTTTCGCGATGACCGAACCGGCGGTCGCCTCCTCGGACGCAACCAATATTCAAGCCAGCATAGTTCGCGATGGAGACGAGTACGTGCTCAACGGCCGCAAGTGGTGGACGTCGGGCGCCGGAGATCCGAGGTGCAAGATCGCAATATTCATGGGCAAAACGGATCCCACGGCCGCCATGCATAGACAGCAGTCGATGATACTCGCGCCGATGGACGCGCCGGGGGTCACCGTAAAACGGATGTTGTCGGTGTTCGGGTACGACCACGCTCCCCACGGCCACGGCGACGTCGTCTTCAAGGACGTGCGGGTTCCCGTATCCAACCTGCTTCTCGGCGAAGGCCGGGGATTCGAGATCGCGCAAGGCAGGCTGGGGCCCGGGCGAATTCATCACTGCATGCGATTAATCGGCGTGGCCGAGCGCTCGCTTGAAGCGATGTGCAGGCGGGTCAGCTCTCGAGTGGCGTTCGGAAAGCGGCTCTCGGAGCAAGGGACGATTCGCGCCGACATCGCGAACTCGCGAATTGAGATCGAACAAGCCCGGCTGATGACGCTGAAGGCGGCTTACATGATGGACACGGCCGGCAACAAGAAGGCTCGGGCCGAGATCGCGATGATCAAGGTGATCGCGCCGAATATGGCGCTTGGCGTTATCGACAGGGCTATACAGGCTCACGGCGGCGGCGGCGTCTCGCAAGACTTCGGCTTGGCCGCGGCTTGGGCGAACTCGCGGACGTTGCGGCTCGCGGACGGTCCGGATGAAGTGCACCGCGAGGCGATAGCCAGGATCGAGTTGAAGCAATACGAGTGAGAATGTGTGACTGCAATCTTGGAGTCGAATCTTAGCCCAATTCCCCACCCCAGCGGGGTGGGATGTTTATAGAATCGACGCGGCGTGTAGGTACGCGCCCCAGCGGGGCGCTATGCTTGAAAGGCAGTCGTTGGCCGTTGCCGGGGGATACTACATTGCACGTCGTTGAGGTCTGTACCGGAGAAGCAACGCGGCTGCTATGAACATCAACGCCTCTCTGGGGCGCTGTAGCCTGCTTCGAAGACAACAATCCAGCGGTCCGCGATTCTCTGGCGACGTCAATCCTGGAGACAACGAATGAACCTGAAAGACAAAGTAGTGGTGGTGACGGGCGGAGCTAACGGAATCGGCCGAGCGCTTTGCATTCGCTTCGCGGCGGAGGGTCCCCGCGGCATCGTGGTCGCCGACCGGGAAGCGGAAGGCGCTAAGCAAGTGGCTGAACAAATCGGCGGACTCGCAGTCACAACCGACGTCGCGGTGGAAGCCGATGTGATCGAACTGGTCGAGCAATCCACTTCGGCGTTTGGTCCGATAGATCTCTTCTGTTCCAACGCCGGGATAGGCGGCGTGGCCGGCGGCGCGGAAGTTCCCAATGAGGAGTGGCGGCGCATATGGGAGATCAACGTGATGGCTCACATCTACGCCGCAAGAGCCGTGCTTCCGGCGATGCTTTCGCGAGGAGAGGGCTATCTACTCAACACCGTATCGGCCGCGGGGCTTCTGACCACGATAGGCGCGGCCCCTTATTCAGTCACCAAACATGCGGCGCTCGCGTTCGCGGAGTGGATTGCGATGACTCATGGCGACGCCGGAATCAAGGTCTCCTGCCTGTGTCCGCAGGGCGTGAAGACGAACATGTTGAAGGAGTCTTTGAGCGGCGCGGGACAGTTTCTTGTAGACACGGCGTTAGAGCCTGAAGAAGTCGCCGACGCCGTCGTGAAAGGATTGGCCGAAGAGAAATTTCTGATTCTCCCGCACCCTCAGGCCCTCGAGTACTTTCAGCGAAAGGCCGCCGATTACGACCGATGGCTGCGCGGCATGAGAAAGCTGCAGGCGTCTGTCAAGAATTCAGGCGCGTGAGTGGAGGGCTACGAGACATCAGGGAAAGGAGTCTCTTCATAGATAGCTAAGGGAGTTTAAGAAATAGCCTCCCGGTTTGACCGTGTGCTGGAGAATAAATGTACAGGCGGCGCTTCGTGGCCGCCCCTTACACGGGGAAGGTTCCTCGCGAGAATAGTAAGGAGGCG
>JAHFUG010000097.1:0-11360 GCA_023265195.1 Blastocatellia bacterium
CGAGCCACAAACCCTCACCCGAGATGCCGCCGTGACCAGAAGATTGCGCTGGCGCCGCACGCCCCAACGCGGCGCACGCGGCTGGCGCGGGCCGTCTGGAGTTTTCACACAGCCTCTGCCGTGGGTGGGATTTGGGGAAGCTGCGGCGGCCTTGCTTGTTGTAGGTTGAGCTTGAAGTATCCACCCACTGCCGTGGGTGGGATTTGGGGAAGCTGCGGCGGCCTTGCTCGTTGTAGGTTGAGCTTGAAGTATCCACCCACTGCCGTGGGTGGGATTTGGGGAAGCTGCGGCGAGCACGCTCGTTGTAGGTTGAGCTTGAAGTATCCACCCACTGCCGTGGGTGGGATTTGGGGAAGCTGCGGCGGCCTTGCTCGTTGTAGGTTGTGCTTGAAGTATCCACCCACTGCCGTGGGTGGGATTTGGGGAAGCTGCGGCGGCCTTGCTCGTTGTAGGTTGAGCTTGAAGTATCCACCCACTGCCGTGGGTGGGATTCGGGGAAGCTGCGGTACTAGCCAGTCATCCGGCTCTGTACGAGGTTCCTTAGCAAAACATCTTCGAAGTTCTCCGACGTATTGAATAGCGTGTACCCGATTCCCTTCCCGCGGCAGAACGTCTCCAATCCCGCCGTGAACTCATCGAGCTTTGCGCGATACGCCGCCAGCGCCCTTCGGTCGATTGTTATCTCGCACAGGCCGCCTGTCTCCGAGTCGACGAGCGCGTAATCTCCCGCGATCTCAGGCCGAAGCTCGCCGAGCGCCAGAACCTGAATGAGATTGAGATCGAACCCATCATATCTCAGCAATTTCAGTTCTCTCGTGAAGTCGCTCGCGTCCAGAAAATCGGAAATGATAAAGACCACTCCTGGCCGCGCCGTCCGTTGATTATATCGCTTTAGAATCGCCGCCAAATCGGGAGGCGCGGCGGCGATTGTGTATGCTCGCGCCAATTGGACTTCGCCGTTCTCAGCCTGGCTTTCTCGATCCTCGCGTGACATCGCATCGAGAAACGAGAGGAGGGACATCAGGTGAGCGCGGCCTCGCTTCGCCGGCATTTGGAGCGCTCTTGCTCCGCCGAAGACCGAGAGTCCGGCCATGTCGTGACTCGTGGCCGCTATGAAAGCAAGGCAGGCGGCGGCCCGCCGCGCGAAGTCGAGCTTTGTGATCCCTTCGCCAAATTGCATCGACTCGCTCGCGTCGAGCATCACGTCTACGCGAACGTCTTCCTCTTCGATGAACTGTCTCAGCATCAGCCGCTCGAGCCGCGCGTAGATGTTCCAGTCGACGTGGCGAAAGTCGTCGCCCGCTTCATACTTCCTGAAATCGGCGAACTCGACCGAGGAGCCTCGCCTGGTCGAACGCCGCTCACCTCGAGTCGCTCCGGGAAAGGCGCGCCGAGTCACTATTCTCAGCCGTTCGAGCTTCTTGAGAAATCCGGGATCTAAGAGGTTGAAGTCACGTGAGGCCATCGGCGGGTTCAACTTCTTGCGGCGCGCTTTGAAACGTCGGACAAAGAGCCGGCGACCTCGTCGAGAAGCGCGTCCGTGCTGACGTTGTCCGCCTCGCCTTCAAAATTGAGGATGATTCGGTGCCGCAACGCAGCCGTAGCGACCTCCATCACGTCGGGTGTGCTGACGTTGAAACGGCCCGCCAACAGCGCGCGGGCTTTGGCCGTCAGCACGATCGCTTGCGCGCCGCGCGGGCTCGCTCCGAACCGCACGTACTTGCGAATCGACTCCGGCGCGTCGGCGTCCGACGGATGCGTACGCATAACCAGATCGACGGCGAGCCCTTCGACATGAGGCGCGATGATGACCTCACGGGCGAGCGTCTGCATATCGGCGAGCTCGGGCGGCGACAGCACCGCGCTTGCGTGAGGCGTTGTTTCAACGGTCGTGCGCCTGAGCACTTCAATGAGCCCGTCGCGCGACGGAGCGTTTATGACCAGCTTGAAAATGAATCTATCGAGCTGCGCTTCGGGCAGAGGATACGTGCCTTCCATTTCGATGGGGTTCTGCGTCGCCAGGACGAAGAAGACGCCGTCGAGCTTATGCGATGTGTTTCCGATCGTCACCTGGCGTTCCTGCATAGCTTCGAGCAACGCGGACTGGGTTTTTGGCGTCGCGCGGTTGATCTCATCGGCGAGAAGAAGATTAGTGAACACGGGCCCGCGCTGAAAACGAAACATCTTTTCGCCCGACTCGCTCTCCACGATGATGTTGGTGCCAACGATGTCCGCGGGCATGAGATCCGGGGTGAACTGTACTCTCGCGAATCGAAGATCCATCGTTTCGCCGAGCGTCCTCATCAATAGAGTCTTGCCGAGGCCGGGAACGCCTTCCAACAACACGTGGCCTCCGGCAATGAGAGCGAGCAAGGTCTTTTCTACAATGGCGTCCTGGCCGACAATGACGCGTCCGAGCTCCGATTTAAGCGCCTCGAATTTCCGCGCGTAGCCATCGACGCGGCTCTTGATTTCACCTAGAGATTGAGTAGTATCCATCAAAAGAAGAACCACCTGTACCAAATCAGGAAAAAAACAGTTTCTCGCAAAGACGCAAAGCAAGGCGCAAAGGCCGGGAAGAAACCGGCCGCTTCTCCGAAATTAGACTCCGCCTATGCGCCTTGTGGCGCTCGGCGAAGAGTACCTCACAGCCGCGCCGTTTAGAGCTCACGCTTCAACGCACCGCAGCCTAAAGGCTGAACTCTGAACTTCTCCCGCCCCGACAACGGCAGTTGCACGCAAGAAACTTCCGCCGAGCGACACTAGTGGTCCCTGGGCGCCAAGCGTCGAGATCGTTGATCAGATCCCAAGTGAACCTGTCTTTGTCGCGTTGATGCATCCCTTGACTCCATGTCCACTCCGCACCGTTTCAATGCTTTTTGTTGGCGTCCGGATTGATCGAGTCAAAGTAATCACTGACGAGCGACCGCATGTTAGCGGGCACTTGGCTTCGCTCGACCGACTGCTCGGCTTCGCGGCGATACCGCGGGTACACTGCCGCATAAGGCGTTCTGGACGGAGCGGCCCCAGGCTTCGCGTTCGTGTAGAGCAATTCACCCTCGCGATTGCGATTTCGCGCGAGCGAGTCTTTGCTTTGAGCGCTCTTCGACGACGGCTTCGCCCGTGTCTTCTGATCCTTCTGATCGGATGCGGCCCAGGGATTCGATTGCTTTCCGTCTCCGGTTTCGCCCGAGCCCGAACCGCCGCCATTCTTGCGCTCTTCGCCCTCGAACTCCTTTTGAATCGTCCTGGCGAGACCTGTGATCATGTCTCGCGTCTGGCGATTCTCCATCATCATCTCGGCGGTGGCTTTCAACTCGTTGAGCAGTTGCTCCTGGCCCTTTAACGCCTGGGCAAGTTGTTCGATCTGTTCCGGGGTCACCTTGGCCGCGAGCTCTTCGACGGTCTTTCGCATCTGATCCGATTGAGCTATGCGAGCCAGGTCTTTCGCGAGAGCTTCCGCGCTTTGGCGCAACTTCTCGACGTCCGCTTTACTCAATTGATCCGCGCGCAACTCCGAGGCTTTCTTTAGCAATTGATCGGACAACGCCGGCGCCAGCTTGCCCGCGTTCTCAGCCGCGAGATCCGCCGCCTTTCCGATAAGCTCGTTCTTAAGGGTATTGCTTTGGCCGCTCGGGTCGCCTTCGAGTGATTGCTCAGCCGCAGCCGATTCCGAGCCTTTAGGCAATCGCGGTGAGTTGTTAGGGCCACGCTTTGAACCAGAAACTGCCTCGCTCTTTTCGCCATCCTTCTCATTGGATTTGGCGGCTCTCTCGTCCTTGTTCGCGCCGCCCGCTGTTTCTCCGTCGCTGGTTGTCCGCGGTTTTTCCGCATCACGCGGGCGCTCCGGTTGAGTCTTGTTCGCTTGAGATGATGCGTCTAACGCAGCGGAAGGCTTAGTATCGGCAGGCGATTGATTCTGGTCCTTATTTGTAGATCCCTCGGGCTTCGCTAAATTGGTTTCGGATCGCGAGCGAAGCGCGGGCCGGAGCCGTTGCTCGGCCAGGCTGACGATCTCATCCGCGCGCGTTTGTTTCAGAGTTTGATGGCGCTCACGAATTCGGTATTCAAGCACATTCAGTTTCTTCAGGGCTTCGGACTGAAGCCGCGCCAGATCGCGCCGTTTTACGGGATCGGCGGCCATCTCTTTCAGGCTGCGTCCTATGTCGCGCTGCTCCCCGGCGAGCCGAGCCGTCTCGGTTGCCGGATCGATATTCCTCTCGATACGATCCGACGCTTCCTCGAGCCGATTCCCGGCTGCTTCGATGGCCGCGATTTCTCCTGCATCAGCGGCGGCGGCGCTCGATGCGCGCGGGCCAAACTGAGATGCAACAACCAGCGAGAAGAACCCCAGTATGATCGCGAGCCCGTTTGCTTCAACGCATCTGATCGCCGAGCTTAGCCGCGGTGGACGATACCGAATCACCAATTTCGGTTGCACATCCGCGATGCGCTCGGCGGCGTCTTCGAGAAGAGCGCCTTGAACGTCGTTCAGCGGCTGGCCGCGATCGATCACCGCGCGAGACGACGCGATCCTGTCTTCAAGCCCTAATGCTCGATCGATTTCAAACGATCCCTGATCTTCTCGAACATGCACGGCCGACCGGCAGCGTCCGGAACGCGAGTGAATCAATCTTAGAATGCCCGCGCTCGCCGCGGCGCCGATTAAGAATAGGAGAGTCAGGGTTCGAGGCCCGGGCGCGCGCGACAGCATAGACTCGATCCCCGGCGCGACTCTCGCGAGCAGCAACCCTGACGACGCGCCGGCGGCGACTCCCGCGAACGCCAGCGCGAGCCTGTCCTGGGCCGCAAGCAACACCAAACGGCGAGTGACTCGCCGTTCAGCATCGGAGATCCTTTGAATCGCGTCGGTCAGTTGCGCGACTTGTCGATCGCTTGCGCTCATAACCAGTTTCTCGTATTGCGGAGGCGTCTAAGGCTCAGATAAAGACTCAAGCCCATTAACGACAGATAGAATACCACCTGTGTAACCCAGATCGGAACGCTACGCAGCCATACGCTGGAAGGCAGTGGAAAGCCTGGAATCAGCGAAGCCACCGCGGCAAAAGGATTCGTCCGCAGTAGCAGGAACGTTACATTGACGAAGGTATTCGACGGCGCGCCGGTGAAGCTGGCCGAGAGAGCCGTGAAGAACAACGCCAGCGCCGGCATCGCCGCCACCAGAACGATGACCGTCAAAATGCTGACGAGTTGCGACACCACGCTGCGCCGGATCAAGGTCGACCACAAGAAACTGAAAGAACAGTAGGTCACGCCCTGCACCACCATGATTAGATACGCGATCGCTATGTCGCCCATCGAAACGCCGCCCATCGAGTACGTAAGGCTGATCAACGGCACGGAGCCGAACAGCGTCAGCAGAAGATAAGACAACGCCGCGCCGACCTTGCCCACGAGAATAGTCGAAGGCTTGGCCAGCGACACCACCAGGAGATCGAAGGTCTGCTGCTCGCGTTCGAAGGACACCGCGCTGGCTGAGAATGTTGGAGCTATCAGGCAGATCAACCCCATCTGAACGTAGATCAGCACGGGCGTCAAAATAATGCCCGCCTGATTCACTATCGTAGCCGGGGCGTTTTTTGAGAGCACCAGGTAGATCATCCCGACTATGATGCTCAACAGCAAAACGTACCCGGTCAGCACGAGAAACGCGCGCATGCCACGCATCCGCGAGCGCATCTCCTTGATCAAGATGGGATTCGAGAAATTCATATAATCACGCAACGGCGCCGCGGGTTATCTTGAGGAATATGTCTTCGAGATTCGCGCTGGCGGGCGTAAACGCAGTCAGCTTCACTCCCCTGCCCACCAGGTACTCGAGGACGACGTCGACGTCTTCGGAAGCGCCCGTGTACTCGGCGCGCACGACTCGGCCGTCCGATGTAGCCCTGGCTATGTCCGTGCGCTCCTCGAGCACCGCGATCGCGGCGAGTGGATCGCCTTTGACCGTGATCTCGATGACCTGATTGCCGGCGAGGCTGGCGGTGATCTCGTCGATTCGGCCCGCGGCCAGCATCTCGCCGCGTTCGATAATCCCTATCGAACTGCAGAAGTCGGCCAGCTCCGTGAGAATGTGAGAGGAAACAAGTATCGTCTTTCCCATTCTGCAGAGTTCGCGGATCAACTCGCGAATCTCGATCCGCGCGTGCGGGTCCAGTCCGGACGCGGGTTCGTCCAGCAAGAGAACCTCGGGGTCGTGCAACAGCGTCTTGGCCAGACAGAGCCGCTGTTTCATACCGCGCGAAAGGCTCATCACCTGTGAGCCGTACTTTATAGTGAGATCGGTCAGTTCGAGTACGTCGTTTATGGTTCGTTTTCTACGCGACGGATCGACGTGGTATAACGCGGCGAAATAGTCGAGGTATTCCCAGACGAGCAGGTCTTCATAAACGCCGAAGCTGTCGGGCATGTAACCGATGATTCGGCGGACTTCGCGCGGTTCTTTGACGATATCGAAGCCCCCAACGCTCAACGAGCCTTCGCTCGGCAGGCTCAACGTCGCCAGCATCCTGATGGTCGTAGTCTTACCGGCGCCGTTCGGTCCGATGAAACCGAACACCTCGCCCTTACCGATGTTCAGGCTCACGCTGTTGACGGCGGTAAACGATCCAAACTTCTTCGTAACATTATCGATCTTGATCATGAGAATCAGCAATCAGCAATCAGCAATCAGCAATCAGCGATCAGCGGTCAGCGGTCAGCGGTCAGCGGTCAGCGGTCAGCGGTCAGCAATCAAAGAGGCGCAAGATTCACAAGAAACAAGATGGCTCACCACGACGAAAGGACGCGATCATTGGGAACCGCGATTCAGCAAATCTGGAAATCGCTGATCGCTGACCGCTGACAGCTGATCGCTGACCGCTGATCGCTGACCGCTGATCGCTGATCGCTAATCGCTGACCGCTGACCGCTGACCGCTGATCGCTGATCGCTGATCCCTTTGTGGCTGCTTCAAAGATGAATCAAGTACAACGTCTTGCTCTTTCTTCGAAGCGGTCCGCCAAACTCAACGGTCAACGGACTCGTCTCCGTGAATCCGATCAAGATCGGACCGCTCTTTCTCCGCGCCACGCTCGATTGTTGACCAGCCGCTCCGCCGGGGCTGGAAAACCCGGCAACCTCCGCCTCGGCGTCGAACCTGTCTTCAACGTCACCGAGCATACTCCCCGCTTCCGCGTCGCCGCTCAACTGCGTCTCATACCAGCTCGAAAAGGTCCCGGGCTTCGGTCTACTGACGTCAATCTGCTTCGTTTCGCCAGGCATCAGATCGAACGCCGCCGAGGCTCCCAAGGGAGTGAGTATCACGGCCTTGTTGAGTGCGGCGGCCGATATATTCTTAACCGAGACGATATTGCCGACCGCCGTCTTTTCGATCGAGGCCACCGGACGCGCGCCGTCTCGAATCGTCCTCGTGTTCATCATTCCATGCGTCCACTTGTTCATCTCGACGCGAAGGAGAACTCCCGATCCCGCCCGCTCCAACTCGAACGGATCAGCCGATTGATTGCTGGATTCGTTTACGGCGGTGTCGTGTCCGTTGAACTTGATCTCGTGTTTCCCCTTCGAGTTTGGGCTGAACAATAAGGCTCCACTCACGCGCTCCACGCCTTCGCTCTGATATATCTCCACCACCGACGCGTCGGCCGAAGTCGAATCCCAGCCTCTGCTGAACTGCGCGAACGTCACCCCCGCGGTCGTGAATAGAATCACTACGGCTGGGATCGTCAGCCACGCAAGATCGAGCTTCTTCACCAATCGAAGCACGATATAGTTAAGCGGTCCGACCACTACGATATAGACTAGAAGAAAGAACAGAAAATAGGACGAAGAGAGCGGCTCGATCCCCGCCAGCTTGAATAGAACGTTCTGGAGTCCTCCTCGCGAACTCCTCCGCCCGCTCATCCAGGACGGCATGCGCTTTGCGCTCGCGTCAGCGGCAGGCAACAGTAGATCGTTCCACAGCGCCTTGCTTCCGGACCAGGATCTGTACGGATTCAACTTGGGGTTGATCGCGACGAAACGCACTAACCCGCTTCCATAAATTCGCTCGGCCACAAGCGGCAGCTCCGCCGTTCCCATCAGCAACTCCGCGCCCGGCCTGAGCCGCGACGACATGATCAACAAAGTGTCCGCGGTGTCAAACGGTCCATACGCGGCGTTCAACGCCGGGAGAGAAGCGGCTGTAGAGTTGCCTTTCAGATCGACAGGCAAGACGTCATCAAGAGCCGAGGTCTTCAATCCCGCAGCATCGGTGGCTCCCGTGGCGATGAGCAGCCCGCCTGCCGCAATCCACAATCGCAACGCCCTTGCCTGATCCGACGTCAACTGCGACAGCGGTTGATCTCCGAGCACGACCGCGTTTGTTGGATCGTAAGACACGGCGTCTCTAGGCAGGTCTTCGGTCTGGATCACTATAGGCTGGGCGCCCGCCGGCTGTTGTTGCCCAAACCCGCCGCGGTTCCGTCCCCGGCCTTGCTGCGGCAAGGGAGGCGGAGCTTCTTGAGAGTTATCTTGATCCTGTTTCCTGGACAGGTCCGAGCCGGGAGCGGCTTTGAAGGGATCGCGGCCGGTCGGTCTTGCGATTTGCGCGGACGCGATGGCGCTCAGCGTCGCCGAATCCGAATCAACTACCGCTACATCGAGGCGGTCGTTCCAGCCGAAGGACTGGCGCTCGACTTTCACCGAGGCGGCGGCGGCGACCGAGCCGTCTCTTGATACGAGGCTGACTGTCGGGTCTTTTTGCGAAGAATTTATGTACGCGGGGATTTCGTAGAACTGGCGCGAGCCGGTTGGCAATTGAACCTCGACCGAGAACTCCCTGCCCTGAACGTTGGATTGGTATTCGGTTCGAACGATCAGCTTGCCTGACACCGGGTCTCCATCGTTGGTCAATGAGATTCGAAAAGGAACCCATCCCCCGCCAAAGTTATTGACCGCGAGCCCGCCGAAACCGGCTTTGACGGCCATTTCAACGCCTCGGCCCGTTTGCTTTAACTCCGGCTCTTGTGATTGCGCCCGAACGGCGCGCCAGGCGGCGGATGATGCTAGAAGCGCAATCACCGCGATTGTGAATAGCCTCGCTTTTCCGATGCGTATGAAAGGTATGTTAAATCGGATTGGCCGGGGAGTCCGCTTTCGCTGATGGAGTGTTCTCATCGGTTCATCAGTCATCGGGGCGCCGCTAAGAAATCGTGAGCGGTTCTTGTGATTTCAACTATACAATCTCAGTCAGATACGATTCAACGCCATCAAAGTTCAGGGGAAAGAGAAGCCAAAAAGAGGCTCACAAGACGCATAATGGCCTGCTCAATCAGCGGCTGACCTGGCGACCGCCGGATGCGAACGACTTCTCTTGCCGGAGCGCCAGAGGCCGCATGTCACGCCTTCTCATCGCTACTTTTGTGGCGGATGCTTCTTATGCCGACCGCCACTAGTTGAGGCCGTCGCGATTGGGGCCAACATCTATTATGGCTAGCTCGGGCGGACAGAAAAGGCGAACGCCAAGTATCGATGTGCCGATACCCCGGCTAACATACATTCGAGATCGTCCGCGTTCGTACCATCCAGCCAAATAAGATCCACATCCTCGGGGAGTCCACAGCGCGCCTATCGGAGGCAGCCGAACCTGCCCGCCGTGGGTGTGTCCGGCGAAGGCGAGATCACAACGGCCGCTCACCGAATCAAAAACGATGGGTGAATGGAACAGGGCGATCGTGAAGGCTCCCGGTGGAACTTTGTCAAACGTCTCCTCGGGATTTCGCACTCCCGCGGCCCAATCGTTCAGGCCTACAAGCCAGACCCCATCTCGAATGATTGCGGTTTCGTTGACCAGAAGCTTGACGCCCGCCGCATCATAGTAACGGCGTTCATCTCTGATGGGGTTCCACACCTCCCAGTTTCCCTTCACCATCCAGACACCCAACGGCGCGTGAAGCCTGCTGAGCACTTCGGCGCTTCTGGCGTAGTTCATAGCCCCGCTGGAAATGCTGTCCCCGGTTATGACGATCAGGTCGGGCTTTTCCGTTTCGAGAGCCGCGAGCAGCTTGCGTTCGAGCCGGCCAAGACCGCGCGAATGCAGATCCGTTAAGTGAGCGATCCTCAGCTTCGTTGCAATGGGCGCTCTAATCAGATGGTGAGTGATCTCCAGAGCGTACGGCTCGATCCAGAATCCATAAATGGAAAACGCAAGCGCCAACGAAGCCATTGCTATTAAGACATATCGTTTCCACTTGAGAGCCATTACCATTTATGAAGAATCACCGGATGCCGATCTTATCAGACACGCCTTCAACCCAAGCCAGCGGGAAATCCTGTGCCTGTGTTTCGCGACTAATGCATAGATGATGATCTCGAATAACAGCAGCACTGGGATCGCATAAATCAGCCCGACCAGAAGAACCCACGGGAACCTCTTCGAAAGAAAGTTGTTCAAGGCGAACGCGCCTGAATATACGCGCCCACTCGGCGATATCGCCTGAATTCTTCTGTTGCATTGGACGTAATCGATTCCGAATCGTTTCAGCTCGTTTTCCGGAACCGTCTGGTAAGGAATTATTTCAAAACGCCCGCCCTTATCGATGCGCCTCGCAAATTCGGCGCTTGATGCGCACACGCCGCAATCTCCGTCGAAAAGCAGGTACGACCGGCTGCCGAGCTTGATCACAATCGCGCTCCTTTGAAGACCGTCACCTCAGACCCTTCCGCCAAGAACGCGGAGCACGGAGTGGCGGTAAGAGAATCGCGAAACTCCGGGCCGTAGATTCCTTCGATATCGCAGTCGAACCAGCATTCGCCCGCCCGCCAGGCGCGCCATCTCGGATGTTCCACGCGGTATTCAACAGTCCCACCGTCGCGTTGGACGGAATATCCCCAGTAGTGTTCGGCGATGAACTCCTGTTCGGAACCCGGCGCAATCATCTCGGGTTCGCCTGCGGCCTTCAATCCAAGATTGTTCCAACGGCCACGGCTTCGCCAGGAGTATTCCACTTCGATTCCTTGTCCTGACCGGCCCTTCCATAACGCATGTCGATGTTTCATCGTCATGGCTACATAGTTTTCGTTGTACGCCAGCCGGGCGACCAACGCTATCGCCGTCTTAGGAACTATTTCCTTGATAAAAACTACGCCGCGTCTCACTTCGTCTCGCGTTCTTCTCCGAACATAGAAACGTAGATTCACCTCCTCGAAGTTCACATGGAATGGAATCCGAAAGCCGGAGACTCTGGTGTCGTTGAAGACGAAGCCGACAATGCTCATCAGAGTCTTGCCGTTCCATTTGTCGATTTCCGTACCGTAAGGAAGGTAAGGCTCAAGGATCTCCGGATCAACTTCGTAGTTGA